>CAYWON010000035.1:0-46900 GCA_964459885.1 uncultured Archangium sp. | reverse complement strand
TGGTGCGCGGCATGAACTTCTCGCTGCCGGCGGCGGTCGGCTTCATCGCGCTCGCGGGCGTGGCGGTGTTGAACGGCGTGGTGATGACGACCGACGTGAAGCGGCTGCTCGACCTCGGCAAGCCGCTCGACGAAGCGCTGACGCAAGGCGCGGCGCACACGCTGCGCGCGGTGTTGACGACGGCGGCGGTCGCGGCGCTGGGCTTCTTCCCCATGGCCATCAACGAAGGCGCCGGCTCGGAAGTGCAGCGCCCGCTGGCCACCGTCGTCATCTTCGGCATCGTCGGCGCGACGGTGCTGATGCTGGTGGTCTTCCCCGGCATCTTGAGGCTGGCGCTCTCGAAGAAGCCGGAGCCCGAGAGCGACGACCTCCCCGAAGCGGAGCCCGCGCCGCAGCACTGACTCAGCTGTCGTCGGTGTCACCTTCACGTGCGCGCCGCGCGTGCAGCAGCTCGGCCTCACGCTGCGCGACGCTGGCCTCCAGCGCGCTGACCTTCGCCGCCGCCGCGAAGATGTCTTCGCGCAGCTGCGCCAACACCGCGTCACGCCGTCGCGCCGCTTCACGCTTCGCTTCATCCAGTCGGCGCAGCTCGCCTTCGAGCCCCGCCACCTCGAGGTCGATTTCGTCAGGCATCAGCACTGCCCCAGGAAGACCGCGAGCAAGAGCAGCGAGACCATCAACAGCAAGGACCAACCGCGCGTCATCCACGGCTGGAGCTGCTCCACCGGAGTCGACACCCGCGGCGTCTCGACCCGGACCATCAGCAGCTTGGCCTCAAGCGCGTCGTGACGTTGCTGGAGCGCCGAGGCGCGCGCATTCAGCTCCGCGAGAGCGCGCTGCAGCGACTCCAGCTCATCGTCGACAGGCCGGAGGCAGCGCTGGTTGCTGCAGCGCAGCGTGCAGGGCCTCGAGCTGCGCGCGTCGCTCACGGGTACTCACGCGCGCGAAATCGAGCACAGCGTCGCGGCGCCAACGACCCTGCGACGCGTCGTGACACGCAGAGGCGACAGCCGCGCTACCAGCGCCTGCAGACGCCGGTTCGGCAGTCGTGAAAGCCGTGCGCCCCACACGCACGGGGAGCGTCGTAGTTGCCTGTGTATTCCCAGCGCGCCTGACATGTGGCGCGCGTGGAGTACCTGCAGTCCGTCGCGGTGACGCAGACGCCCTCCGCGCCGTACTGGTAGCCCAACGCTGCGCCACCCACTGCGCACAGCGCGACGAAGGCGACGAGCGGCACAGTGAAGCGCTTCCACTTCGGGTCTGTCTTCACCTTGAAGGCCACGAACAACACGCCGCCGAGAACAGCGCCACCGAGGAGGATGATGAGACGCCCGAGCATGAACTTGAGATCCATGCGCGCATCGACCCGACCGCGACGACAGGCGTGCAAAGAGAGGCCCTCGGATTTCGCAGGCTGACGCAGCACGCGCGACCCGTGTGATGGTGAAGCGAGAAAGGCGAGACCATGACGCTCGACGAGATGAAGCGACGGCTGCGGGACGACAGCGAAGCGTGGAGAGCCTGGACGGAGGACCCCGCCAACGCCGCCGAGGTCGCGACACTGAACGACGCCATTCGGAAGGAGATCGACGCGCTCATCGAGGCCGCACGCATGACGACTTCTTCGCGACGCTGGTCGCGGTGACGGAAGCGACTGCTGGCCGCAAGGCCGCCGACGCGCTGATGGGGTTCTGACGTGAACAAGCCCAACCCCGCGAAGATGACGGCGACCCAGATGCTGGAATGGATGCGCGCGTTCGAGCGCGAGAACTCAGGCACGGGGTGGGAGAGCAAACCGCTCATCAACACCTTCGCGCGCGGCGTGTACGCGCAGGCCACCAAGCGCCTCGGCGCGCTGCTGGGCAGCACGACCTGGAATGACAAGAAGGCCGAGACACCCGGCGAGAAGCTGCTGCGCACGCTGGTGACGTCGATGAGCCTGCTGCAGGTGCTCGAGTATCTGCAGGCCGTCGAAGCAGCCTTTCCAGAGACGCAGCGCCGCTGACTACGTCGTCGGTCGCGCGTCGCTGAAGTGCTCGAGCGACGGGTACGCGAGCCACGGCGGCCCTTCGCTCGTCAACTGCGCGGCGCGTCGCAGCCCACCGAGAAACGACTGCCACGCCACCTGCGGCGGCTGCCCCGGAAACAAGGTCAACACGCCCGCGTCGGTGCCGCTCAAGCGCAGCACGACCAACGGCTCGCGCAGCACGATGTCGACCATCAGCGCGCTGCCCACGGTGCCAGCGTGCACGGCGGCGATGCGAGAGAAGGCCAGCGTGCGCGTGTGGCCGTCCACGTCAACGGTGAGCCCTTCCGGTCGTACGGCGCGAACGGCGGCGTTCACCACGCGCACCGGCGCAGGAGCTGGCGGCGCGAGCTGCGCGCGGGCCTTCAACGCCAACGCGCCGCTGCCTGCAGCGACCGCTTCGACGAGCGCCTGCGCGAGGTGCGGCAACGAGCGCGTGCGCTGCAGCCGCTCGGCGAGCGCCCAGGCGACGGAAGGTGACAACGCCGACGGCGCGAGCGCGTCTTCGATGCGCGCCACGAAGCCCAGCAGCTCCCCTTCGTTTCCGGTCATCAACTCGCGCAGCACGCGCTCGACGCGCGCCTGACCTCGACCGCTGCGCAGCTCCGCTTCGGCCAACACCGGCAACAGGCCCGGGTAGCTCGGCTGCTGTTGCTGCACCGCCAGCGCGAGCTCCCGCGCGCGCTCGAAGTCGTGCTGCGAGAGCGCCGACGTCGCTTCGAGCCACTGTTGGTCGAGCGAGGCGCGCGCGTCGCGATGTTCCGCGTCGGTGCGCAGCGTGTCTTGAAAGAGCCAGCCCATGAGCAGGGCTGTCAACGCGCCCAACACGAAGCCGCCGATGTGCGCGCCCGTGGCCACGCCCGGCGCGCTGCCGCTGGCGGCGTTCCACACCTCGTTGCCGAACCACGCCACGCCGCACAGCCACGCGGGCACCCAGACCTCGCCCGCGAAGATGCGCAGGAACCAGATGAAGTAGTGGAAGCGGATGCGCTCGGTCGCGAAGCGCACCGCGAAGGCGCCCATGGCTCCGGCGATGGCGCCCGACGCGCCGCCGATGGCGACGAACTCGTGCCGGTTCAACACGAACTGCACCGCCGACGCGAAGAGCCCCGCCGCCAAATAGAAGACGGTGAAGCGCGTGCGGCCCCACGCTTCTTCCAGCAGCGGGCCCACGATGAAGAGGAACAAGAGGTTCCCCAGCAGGTGGAAGAGGTCGAAGTGTACGAAGAGGTTGGTGAGCCAGCCGACCTGCGCGAAGCCGCGCTCTGGCACGAGGCTCAGGCGGCGCTCGAGGTCGGCGTAGCCATCGATGCGTTGACGCAGCACGCGCGTGTCTTCACGCACCTGCGCGCTGTCGGGCTTCTCGCCTTCGTAGCCGGGCAACACCCACGGATGCTCGTCGACCCACTCGACGAGGTCCGTCTCGTCAGCGCCAGAGAGCTGCGGGCCGTCTGACATCGACGTGGCGATGAAGACCGCCACGCACAGCGCCGCGAGGGTGATGGTGATGACGGGCCGCCGCGAGCGCTCGCCGCTCTGCCCCGTCGGAAGAAAGAAGAACATCGCCGCCGACCTCCCGCGCCAGAACTCGCATCATTGTGGGTTGTGGCGCGCGGTGTCGACAGCCGAAACTCGCGCGCATGCCCACCGTGCCCACGCTGCCAGGCATCACGTCGAAGCTCGTCACCACGCCGCGGCTCACGCAGCACGCGCTCTTCTCGGGCGACGACGCCGCCGAGCCGGTGCTCTTCATTCACGGCAACGCCTCGAGCAGCACGTTCTGGGAAGAGACGATGTTGGCGCTGCCGCCGCAGTACCGCGGCATCGCGGTCGACCTGCGCGGCTACGGCGACACCGACGATGTGTTGGTCGACGCGAAGCGCGGCCTCGGCGACTGGGTCGACGACGTGGTGGCGCTGCTCGACGCGCTGGCCATCGACCGCGTTCACGTGGTCGGCCACTCGCTCGGCGGCGCGCTCGTGTACGGGCTGGTGCCGGCGCTGGGGAAGCGCGTCATCACCGCGACGCTGGTGGCGCCCGCGTCGCCGTGGGGCTTCGGCGGTACGCGCGACATCGACGGCACGCCGTGCCACGACGACTTCGCGGGCAGCGGCGGCGGGTTGGTGAACGCCGACTTCGCGCGGCTGATGGGCGAGAAGAACCGCGGCAGCGACAACCCGGTGGCGTCGCCGCGCGTGGTGATGAACACGTTCTACTGGAAGCCGCCGTTCAAGCCCGCGCGCGAAGAAGACCTCCTCACCTCGCTGATGACCGAGAAGATCGGCCCGCAGAAGTACCCGGGCGACGCGGTGCCCTCGAAGCATTGGCCGCTGCTGGCGCCGGGCGACTTCGGGCCGCTCAACGCGGGGTCGGCGAAGCACATGCGCAAGGTGCCCGACGCGTTCCTCGGCGCGCAGCACCGGCCGGCCGTGCTGTGGGTGCGCGGCGTGGACGATCAGATCGTCAGCGACGCGTCGATGTTCGACATCGGGCAACTCGGCAAGCTGGGCGCTGTCCCCGGCTGGCCCGGTGAGCGCGTCTTTCCGCCGCAGCCGATGCTCGGGCAGACGCGCAAGCTGCTCGACCGCTACACCAACGCCGGCGGCCGCTTCACCGAGGTGGCGCTCAAGGACTGCGGGCACACGCCGTTCATCGAGAAGCCGCAGGAGTTCAACGCCGCGCTGCACGCGCACCTCGCGCGGAAGTAGCGAGGTCACGCGCATGGGAGTCGACAACGCGACGCTCGTGGTCTGCGCCGTCATCATCGCCGTGACGGGGTCGATCGCGTACCTCTTGATGCGACGACACGAGAAGCGCCTCGCCGTCTGGGCAACGTCCCGCGGCTACACCCCGGCTACGACGCCACTGCTCGCCGCCGGCCTCGCGCGCTGCACCCTCGGCTTCGGCCCGAAGGCCAGGCCACCGCAGCGAGTGATGCACCAGCGCTCAGAAGAGAAGGACTGGCACGTCTTCGACGTGTCTTCCGCGGGGTGGGACGACGAGGGCCCTGAGACGTTCACCTGCCTCGCGCTCCACGCACCGAAGCGCCGCGCCGAACACGTGTTCATTCGTCGCCGCGTTCAGTACCTCGATGACGACGGCGAGCTCGGCGCAACGTGGGTGGTGCGCACGCACCACGAGAAGGCGTTCATCAGCGAGTTCTTCACGGCGCCGATGCGCGAGGTCCTCAACAAGCACTTCGAGAAAGACGGCCTGTCGGTCGAGCTCCACGGGGCGTGGCTCGTCGTGCACCGTGGCAAGGCCATCAACGACCCGTTCGAGCTCGACTCACTCGTCGACGTCGCCGCCGACCTCGATCGCCTGCTTCAGTGAAGCCGCGCGCCGGTCTCGAATCGCGCGGAGCTCGACCGCGACCTCGAGGTCTTTCGGTCGACGAATGTGCTCTTTGACGGTGAGGAGGTCATCGAGCGAGATGACGCGCACCGCGCGGCCGTCGATTTCGAAGGTGGTGGCGTTCGCCAACACCCGCGACAAGTCTCCCAGCGGCGCGACCTCGCCAAGAAAGTCGATGCGGCCCAGGTCAGTGAGGGCGTAGAGATTCTTGAACGTCTTCAACGCGGCGAGCGACGGCTCGAACGCGCGGCGGTCCGGCGTCAGCGCGTACCGCGGATGGATTCCGGAGAGCACCCGCGCCACCTTCGTCCACGTGTCATCGCTGGGCCGAATGCACACGTCGATGTCGCGCGTCGGCTCCGACACACCATGCAGCGTCGCAGCCAGACCTCCGACGACGACGAACTCGACCTCTTCGTCGAGCAGGCGCTTCAGCAGGTCACGGAACTGAATCACGTTCGACCTGCTTCGCCGCGGCCTTCAGCGCGTCGAGCTCGTTGAGGAAGTTCTCAAGCTGCGCGATGCGCTCGGTCGGCGTGAGCGCGAGGTTCTCGAGAATCAACGACACGTCGACACCGTGCTCGATGGCGGCGTCCCAATCGGGCCCGTAGCTGGGAAACGCGGCTCTGAGCTCCTCGGGCAACGCCATACGAAAGCACTCTACCCGCGGCGGCTGCTCACTTCGACAGCACGCCGAACGCGATGAGCATCTTGATGGCCACGCCCATCAGGCTCTCGCCCGCCACGAAGCCCGACGCCGTCGGCATCACAATGCGCTCGCCGGCCTCGTCACCCTTGCGGCGGCGAATGAGCTCCGCGCCCGCAGCGCCCACGAACATCATGATGCTGTTCCACGCGGGCAAGACCATCGCGATGCCCAGACCTGAAGGCGACGGCAGGTACTTCTTCGCCGACTTCGGCAGCTTCACCTCGAGCACCGCCAGCGTGACGCCCACCACCACGCCGATGAGCGCCGCCCAGCGCGCCGTGGGGTGCAGCGCGTCGAGGCCCTGCACCAGCATCTTCGAGACGTTCGCCCAGACCTGCGCCGAGGGCGCGGGGAAATCCTTGCTGCCCAACACGTCGGCCGTCGGCACCAGCAGGTTGAAGACCGGCACGATGACCAACGAGCCCGCGATGACGCCGAAGAACTGACCGATGACCTGCTGCCGCGGCCTGGCGCCGAGCAGGTAGCCAGACTTCAAGTCGGTCAACAGGTCGGCCGCGTGCAAGCCGACGCCGCCGGTGATGTTCGCCGACATGATGTTGGGCGTCAGCTGCCCCGGCAGCAGGCCCGCGAACGTCAGCTGCGTCACCGGCCCCAGCGCCTTGGTCGGGGTGACGTCGGTCTCGCCCGTCACGCGCGCGGCGACGATGCCCATGATGACCGACAGCGGCAGCGCGAGGGCGCCCGCCCACCACGGAATGTCGAAGGCCCACCACGCCAACAAGACGGTCGGCGGCCCCAGCACCAGGAAGCCCAGCGGGAACCACGACTGCGGCGCTTCGATGGCCACCATCGGGTCGTCTTCGACGGGCTTCTGTTTTTGAAACAGCGTCGTCAGCGACGAGAGGCTCTTCACGACGCTGCGCCACTGGAAGGCGAACGTGGTGAGGCCCGACGACACCAGCACGGCCGCGCCCATCCACACGCTCCACGCGGCGATGGCCTTGAAGCCGACCTCGGTGACGATGCCTTGCTCGACCAACGGCGGCGCGACGAAGCCGTAGGTGATGAACGCGCCCAGCAAGAGCGACCAGCCGGTGCGGAACGACATGAGGCCGCCGGCACCGACCATCAACACCGAGAGCTCCATGCCGATGGTCCACTTGAGCAGCGGCGAGCCGTGGAACGAGATGGGCAGCGAGACCTCGCTCGGCAGCGTGAACGAGTCTTTCCCGCGCAGCTTCGCTTCACGCAAGAAACCGAGCACCGCCGCGAAGAGCCCCGCGATGCCGAGGTAGCGCGCCTGCTTCTTGCCTTCTTCGCCGTGCGCGTAGAGCGCCTTGAGCGTCTCGGCCGTCGCCGTGCCTGAAGGGAACGTGAGCTGCTCGCGGTTGATGAGCTGGCGCTTGATGGGGATTGCGGCGAAGACGCCGAGGCCGGCGATGCAGGCGAACCACGCCATCATCACCGCGGGCTCGGGGCGTTGGCCGGTCAACATGATGAGCGCGGGGAGCGCCGCCATGTTGCCGCCGCCCGTCATGTAGCCAGCGGCCGACGCGACGCTGCCCATCGCGTTGTTCTCGAGGATGCCCATGTGGTGCTTGGGGCCGAGCGCGCGGCCGACGAGCGAGAAGATCGCCCACGCCATGATGCAGGCGGTGAGCGTCACGCCGACGGACCAGCCCGTCTTGAGGACGATGTAGAGGTTGGCGAGGCACATCACCGCGCCGAGCAGCATGCCGGTGATGACGGCGCGCGCGGTCAGCTGCGGGCTGTTCGGTTGGTACAGCTCGGCGAGCCACTTCTTCTCGAGTGCAAGCGCTTCGGCGTCGGTCAGTGCTGCCATGGGGGCGGCACCATACGTCACGGGCGCGCGGCAACCTGCAGTGGCGAGCGGCGACGCCGCGCATTATTCGCCGCGCGCCGTCATGAGCGCCGTCGAGCCGATCCCCGAAGCCAGCCTCTCGCCCACCCTCTTCGAGACGGTCGACACGCGCACCAAGCGGCTCACGGAGCTGGGCCTCGCGCTCGGCGGCTTCGCCATCGGCACCGGTGAGTTTTCCATCATGGGTCTGCTGCCCGACGTGTCGAGCGACCTCTCGGTCTCGATTCCGCGAGCGGGGCAGCTGGTGAGCGCGTACGCGCTGGGCGTGACGGTGGGCGCGCCGCTGCTGGCGGTGCTGTGCGCGCGCGCGAGACGACGACAGCTGTTGCTGTGGCTCATCGGCACGTACGTCGTCGGCAACCTGCTGAGCGCGTGGGCGCCCGACTTCGCGTGGGCATGGGGGCTGCGCTTCCTCACCGGGTTTCCGCACGGCGCCTTCTTCGGCGTCTCGGCGCTGCTGGCCGCCGAGCTGGCGGGCCCGGGCCAACGCGCCGTCGCGGTGGGTCGCGTGATGCTGGGCCTCACCGTCGCCACCATCGTGGGCTCGCCCATCGCCACGGCGCTCGGGCAACACGGCAGCTGGCGCGCGGCCTACGTGTTGGTCGCCGCGCTGGCGCTGGGCTCGTGGGCGCTCATCTTCACGTTCGCGCCGCAGACACCGGTGCGTGGCGCGCCGTCGCCGCTGCGCGAGCTGAGCGGCTTCGCGCGCAGCCAGGTGTGGCTGACGCTGGGCATCGCGGCAATCGGCTTCGGCGGCCTGTTCTCCATCTACACCTACCTCAACTCCACGCTGACGCAGCTGGCCGGCCTCGACGCGGCGAAGGTGCCCTTCGTGCTCTCGGCGACGGGCGTCGGCATGGTCATCGGCAACGTCGTCGGCTCGCGCCTCGCCGACAAGTCGCTGCGCAACACCATCGCGGGCACGTTGGTGTGGGGCATGGTGACGTGCGCGCTCTTCGCGCTGGTGGCGCACCACGCGGTGCTGGCGACGGCGGCGATGGTGCTGGTGGGCTGCGGCTTCGCGCTGGGGCCCGCGCTGCAGACACGGTTGATGGACGTGGCCGGCGACGCGCAGACGCTGGCGGCGTCGGCGAACCACTCGGCCTTCAACGTCAGCAACGCGCTCGGCGCGTACTTCGGCGGGCTCGCGGTCAGCGGCGGCTACGGCTGGCCGTCGACGGGCTGGGTCGGCGTGGCGATGGCAGCGGGTGGCTTCGTGTTGTTCGCCATCTCGTGGTGGCGCGACCGCGAAGCGTTCCGCTGAACGCGCGGAGCGGGAACGCCCGCGTAGTCCATGCGATACTTCGGGCATGATCCGCCGCTTCTACGCCGACAACTTCCGCTGCCTCGTGAACTTCGAGTTCAGACCGGAACGGGTGAACTTGATCCTCGGACGAAACGGGAGCGGCAAATCGACACTCTTTGATGCGCTGCGAGCACTCGCTGAGCTGATCAACGGCACGTCGCCTCACGCAGTCCTCCCGCTGGGAAGCCTGCCCTGGTGGGACACGCGCCACCAACAGACGTTCGAGTTGGAGGTCTCCGACGGCACCGATGACGGTGGTGTCTTCGCGTACCGCGTGGTGGTGAAACACAGCCAACGCGGACCGCCGGTGGTGAGCGAGGAACGCCTGCGCCACAACGACACTGTCGTGCTCGATTTCACCGCCGGGTCGCTCATCCTCCCTGGCCTCCCGAAGGGCATCCCCTTCGGCGGAAAGCAGAGCGCGCTCGCACTCGGCATCGGTGGACAGGGTCCGATTCAGCAGTTCCTGGGGCTCGTCGGTCAGCTACTCGTGTTCCGTCTGAACCCATGGGCGATGGAGCTGGCTGGGCGCGAAGAGGAGCGCATGCTCTGGGTGTCTGGGGGGAATCTGACCGCGTTTCTCCGCTTCTGGTCTCAGACAAGCCCTGAAGCTTTCCTCGCATGGAAGCAGCGCGTGCTCGCCTCGATGCCTCATCTCTCAGACCTTCAACTCCGCGAGCTCGTGCCCGGGTCACGAGCACTCGTGGGCACGCGGCACGTCGGGGGCCGAGAGGTCCTCTTGCTCGTCGACAGCTTCTCCGACGGCGAACGCGCGCTGCTGGCCTTGAACGCCGTCGCCGGTTTGGCAGACGCCAAACGGTCCATCGTTCTCGATGAGCCAGACAACTTCCTCGCACCGAGCGAGGTGCAACCAGTACTGCGACTCTTCACGCTCACGCCGCCCACAGGCTCAGCACCTCAGCTCCTCGTCGCCACGCATCACCCCGGCTCAATCGACTACCTCGCGGCGTACGCGACGTGGCTGTTTGAGCGCAACGACGACGGCTTCACGCGCGTGCGTCGGCTTGAGTTCAATCTCGACGACGGCGAACGCCCGACCGACTCGCTGCTGGCAGAACTCTCCGCGTGACCACTGTCCGCTGGTGGTTGCTCGCAGAAGACAAGCAGCACGAACGCTTCGCGCTCGCCCTCGCGCCGCGACTGCGACTCAAAGACCGTCCCATTCAGGTCTTCGTCGCGCCCTCCGGTCGCGGCGCAGGGTCGGCGTGGGTTCGCCAGAACTACGCACGGCTGGCTCGCACCACGGTGCGGAAACGTCCCGGCGAGCGCGTGGCGCTCATCGTCATGGTCGACGGCGACAATGTCGGGGTGCAGCGAAGGAAGGGCGAACTCGACGCCGCGCTCCGAGACGCCTCCGAACCCTCTCGAAGCGCCCATGAGCCCATCGTGATACTGGTGCCAACGTGGTCGATCGAGACGTGGCTTCTCATGCCGCCGGCGTCGACCGAGCTCCAATCCTTCAAGGAACAGCTTCGCGAGCCGACTCATGCCCATCTTGAGCAGGCGGTGACGCGCCTGCTCCAGCCGAGCATCGATGAACTCGCGAGCCTGCGTGATGGGCACGGCGAGCTTCGCCGCATCGCCGCATCCTGATTGTTCAGAACACGTAATAGATGAAGTCGCTGCGCGCGCTGCCGTACGCCAGCAGCGCCCACGCCATCAGCGCCGCCAGCACCAGCTCGACCCACGGCTTGCGCGCGTCGACGCGGTCTTCCCTGACCAACGCGAAGAGCGGCTTCTGCAACAACAAGAAGCCCGCCGTCAGCACCACCGTCTGCGTGGGCATCGACGGGTCGAAGTGGCCGGTGAAGAGCTGCTTCACGAGGTGCCAGAGCAGCTCCATCGACGGCGCGCGGAACGGCAGCCACAGAAAGACGACGACGTGGAACGTGATGAACCACGACAGCCAGCGCGGCCACTTCGCGCGCGCCTTCTCGGTCATCAGCTCGAGGTCCATCCACACGCCGTGCAGCGTGCCCCACACGATGAAGTTCCAGCCCGCGCCGTGCCACAGGCCACCCAGCGCCATCGTCGCCAGCCGGTTGAACGCCGCGCGCCCACGGCTGACGCCCTTGCTGCCGCCGAGCGAGATGAAGAGGTAGTCGCGCAGCCACACCGACAGCGTGATGTGCCAGCGCCTCCAGAACTCACGCAGCGACGTCGACGCGTACGGGTTGTCGAAGTTGATGGGCAGCGTGAGGCCGAAGCACAGGCCCAACCCCACCGCCATCGTCGAGTAGCCCCAGAAGTCGGCGAGCAACTGCGCGGCGTAGCCGTACGTGACGAGCCACGCGTTGTTGAAGCCCAGCGCCGCCGGCGCCTTCCACCCGAAGTCGACGTACTCGCCGATGACGTCGGCCACGCCGACCTTGAGGAAGAGGCCGCACAGCACCAGCCACGCGCCGCGGTGAAGTCGGCCCGCGTCGAAGTCACGGCGCTCCCGCAGCTGCGGCAGGAACTCGCGACCGCGCACGATGGGGCCCGCCACGAGCTGCGCGAAGAAGCTCTTGAAGACCGCGAACACGAGCAGGCTGCGCTCGGCGGGGATCTCCTTCCGGTACACGTCGACGAGGTAGGCGACGACCTGGAACGTGAAGAACGAGATGCCCAGCGGCATCCACGCTTCGGGCTTCGGCACCGTCAACGTCACGCCCAGGAGCGCGCCCACGTGAATGAGCTGATCAACCAGGAAGCGCGCGTACTTGAAGTACAGGAGGAACGAGAGGTTCAGCAGCACGCCGAAGGCCAACAGCCCGCGCGAGCGCCGCACCTCAAGCACGCGACCCAGCGTGTAGTTGAAGCCGATGCTTCCCAGCAGCAGGAACACCGATGGCCAGTGTTTCCACCCATAGAAAACGAGCGAAGCCGCGAAGAGCAGCACCAACCGCGCGCGCTGCGACGGCACGAGCCAGTACGCGAAGACGAGGCCCGCGACGGTGACGAGGAAGGTGGCGCTATGGAAGAGCACGCAGCGCGTCCCCCAGGGCCTTCGTGTAGCGCGCGCGACCCGGCGCCGAGAGGTGCTGGCCGTCGACGAACCAGCGGTCGTCCACGCGCGCGCAGGTGAAATCCACGACGGGCACCTGCACCTTCGCGATGACGGCCGCGCGGATGGCGTTGAGCGGCGGCGAGCAGTCTTCGACGCGCCACAGCTCTGCCAGCGGAGGCGCCACCAACACCACCTTCGCGCCCTGCCCTCGCAGCGCGTCGATGGCGCGCGCGTAGCCTTCGACGATGCGCGCGGCGTCGTCGGTCAGGAGCGTGGCGTCGGCCGTGGGCAACGCAGCCACCCACGCCGCGTCGTCACTGACGCCGGGCGGCGGCGACGACGGCCGCACCATCTCGACCAGCTGGCGGCTGCGGAACCACTCGGAGCCGTCGAGCTGTGACGCGAAAAGGAGGCCGGTGACGCGCGGCAGGTTCTCGAGCGCGAACGCGCGGCGCACACGCAGCAACGTCGAGTGCGCGTGCAGCCATTCACCGATGGGGTCGCCGGCGAAGTCGGTGGTGGGCGTGGCGTCGAGGTCCATCGCTTGCGCGTCCCACTGCGGGCGCGAGAGCTCGACCAACACCACCTTCTGGGGCCCGACGTGCTGCGCGAAGTACTCGAGCGTGGCGAGCGACGACGAGGGCGTGGCGGCCGAGAAGCCGGTGCCCAGGCCGAGGTCTGACGGCGCGAGCCCGTCGTTGGTGCGCGAGCTGCCGAGCGCCACGAAGTCGACGGCGCCCTTGTTGTGCAGCAGCGCCAGCTTGAAGCGCACGCGGTGCGAGATGGCGGCGAGGCCTTCGGGCTGCGCGCGACACAGCAGCTCCAGCGCGCCGAGCAGACCCAGCACGACGACAGAGAGCTGCAGCAAACGACGGGCGCCCGGCGACATCGGAGGGCGGGCGTTACCTCGAAATCGGCGCCGTCGCGACGGAAGTCACGACGCGCACGGAGGCGCTGGAATTCGCGCGCGATCGTGATGTTGGAGGCGCGTGACCCCGCAGCCAGCCCTCGAAGGCGTCGACGTCGAGCTCGAGGACCTCCTCCGCGTGCTCCGTCGCAGGCGCGAACACGACACGTGGCCAGCGCGCACCTCGAGCGAGTTCGCGGCAGAGCTGCGCACGCTGGCCGACGGCGCGGCGCACCGGGGCGTCGAGGTGTGCGCACGGCTCGAGGCTGCGCTCCGCCGCCATCCACAGTCGAACGCGCACGGGCGCGCGTTGCTGCGCGAGTACGCCGCGCTCACCAGCCCGGCAGACGTGGGGCGACGCGAGGTGCCGCTCTCGGCGCACCTGGCGCGCACGCACCAGGATGTTGAGCTGAAGGCGCTCGTTCGTCAGTACGGCGTGGAGCCCGCCAGCGTCGAAGGACACGTGACGATCCGCGATGCGCTCGAAGGCCGCGACGACGTGACCTGGGCGCGCGCGGTCGCTCGAGATGAACTGCGTGCGCTGGCTGCGCGTCCCGCGACGCGGCGGCACGGCTGGAGGTGGGCTTTGATCGCCGTGCCAGTCACCACGCTGCTGTCAGTCGCCATCGGCGCGGGCGCTGCGCTGTGGGCCGCGCGCGAGTGGACCAAGCGCGTCGAGCCCAACGGTGGGAGTGAGCTTGTCGGCGCCGTCGACGCGGTCGCCACGCTGCTCGGCGGCGTGGGCGTCTCGCTCGCTGCCGGGGTGTCCGCGGCAGCCGTCTCGTTCGTGACGCTGACGGCGCTGTGGGTCGTCGCCTGGCTCGAGCGCCAGCGGCGTCGTTGATCAACGCCGCGTCACGACAGCACGACGACGCGCGCGTCGGCCTCGGCCAGCGCACGCCGCTTGAAGCGCAACGTGAGCCACACCGACGCGATGGGCCACGCGAGACACCCGAGCCCTGACACCGGCTTCGGGAGGACGAGGAAGACGCCCGAGACGAGCAGCCCCAACACGAACGACACCGCCATCGCCGACGCCGTCACACCGCTCTCACGTCGGCCGCCACACCGGGGACACCGCGAGCGCGCAATCAACGAGCGCCCTTCTTCCTGCGCCGCCGAGAACGCGTCGATGCCCGCGCTGTCTCGCGCGCTCTCCTTGCCGAAGCCGTACGCAGCGCGGCCCTCGCCAGCGCCGCTGACCTTCACCCCCGCCTTCCACTGCGCGCGGCAAGAAGGGCACGTGACCATCTCGGTCCAGTCGAGGCTGCTCGTGGTGCGGTAGACGACGTCGATTCGGGGAAGCGGCACGCGTTCACGGCTTTCCGGCGCGCACCCACGCACGCACCAGCAGCCACATGGGAATCAAACCGCCGAGCGCGAACACGCTCTGCCAGTCGACGCGCGGCGGCGTCTCTTGCAGCGCGTGCACGAGGTCTCCACCGTGCTGCCAGAGCTGCTGCATCGTGAGGCCGAGGAAGGCCCACGGCAGCCACTTCACGCGCAGGAACCACATGCCGGCCATCGACCAGTTGATGAGCACGAACAGCGCGTGCTCCCACGCGGGCAGCGGCTCGCTGATGTTGGGGAAGAACACGGCGAGCCCGTGAAAGACGCCCGCGCAGAAGAAGACGAAGCCGACGACGCCGAACAACACCTTGAACCAGCCGGGGGTCATGGCGCGCATGACAGCACGGCTTCGATGGCGCGCACGCATCTGTCTTGCGCGACCGGCGTGCTGCACGCCGCGCGAACGGCGCTAAACGGGTTGTCGTGCTCTCTGTCTGGTTCGGGCGTGTCCGGTCGGCTCCCATCACCGTGCTGCTGTTCGCGCTCTGCATCGCGGTCTTCGTCGCGGCAGAGCGCACGGGCTCGACGACAGACATCGACACCCTGCTGCGCTTCGGCGCGACGTGGCGCGGCCGCGTGTGGGAAGGCGAGTGGTGGCGGCTCTTCACGTCGATATTCCTGCACATCGGGTGGCTGCACCTCGTATGGAACGTGCTCGCCGGCTTCCGCTGGGCGGCCCCCATCGAGAAGGCGCTCGGGGCCGCTCGCTACCTCGCGCTGTACCTGGCCAGCGGCGTCGCCGGCTCGGCGCTGAGTGTCATCGGGCAAGACGCGGTGTCGGCGGGCGCGTCGGGCGCGCTCTTCGGCGTCATCGGCGCAGACCTCGTCATCACGCGCGGTCGGCTCGGCAGCTGGCGCGCGCTGTGGGACACGCCGCAGGAGCGCAAGAAGCTCATGTCGGTAGGCGTCTGGTTCCTCATCGGCCCTTGGGCAGGCTTCGACAACTACGCGCACGCGGGTGGACTGATGGCCGGCCTCGCCCTCACCTCTGCGTTCGTGTCGAGTCGGCGAGCGAACCTCGTCGCGGCGGCGGCGCTCGTCGTCGTCGTCACCGCGCTCGCGCTGCGACCGCTGCCGATGCTGCACGACGAGTGGACCCGGCGGCACGACGCCTACGACGCCGCGCTCCGTCAGGACTGGTCTGCAGTGCTGGAGCTGACGCGCGACGTCGAGCAGTCGAAAGACCCGCTGCTCGCGGAGTACCGCGCCGTGGCGCTCGAGGACACCAGGCGCTACGCCGAGCTCACACCGCTGCTGCCATTGCTGAGCGATGTCGAAGGTGAACGCTCGCGACGGCTCGCACTCACGCTGCTCGCGAAGAAGGACTTCGTCGGCGCCAGGGCGACGCTGGCGACGGCCATGAGCAGCCACCCGTCGAACCGGGCGCTGTCGTTGGCGTTGGCGCGCGTGCAGCTCGAGCAGGGCGATGTTGCCGCAGCGGCGGAGACGCTCCAGCCGATGCTGGCGGGCGACGCTGACGCGCTGACCAGCACAGCCTGGCGATTCCTCTCTCATGCGCAATGGCGCCAGGGCGAACAGACCGAGGCCCTGGCGTCGCTCGAGGCCGCCGACCGCCTCGACAACGCACCATCAGCACAGCGCCTTCAGGTGCTGGTGGCGCTCGACCGCGCCGACGAAGCGCGCGCGCTGCTGCCGTCGATGAAGGCGTCCCCCACTGAGCGCCGCGCGACAGAGTGCGGGCTCGCGCTCGTGTCGCCGCCGCCGTGGCCTCGCGCCGACTGCAGCGACGTCAGCCGCGAGGCGCTGTGGTTCGTGCCGGCAGAGGCGTTGCCGGAGACGCCGTGACGACACGACGTCGTCGCGCGAGCAGCGCCGCCAGCGCGCCCATGAGCACCGCCGGCGACTGCGTGCACCCGACCGGCGGGCGCTCCGCACAATCCATCACCACCCGCTGCCGCGCCGGCTCCGCTGACGTCTCGCCAGGCGTCTCGAAGCGGGCCTCCAGCTCGAACTCGTGCCGGCCCGGGAACGCGTCGCAGTCCGCCACCAGCCGGCCAACGGGCGTGCCGAAGCCTTCTGCGTCGGCTGCCAGCGCACCAAAGTGGTGGCCTGCGGGCTCGAGCGTCACCGCGCCGCCGGCAAGTGCGCCCTGGGTGAAGCGCACGCGGCCGACATCGCGCCACGGCTGCGTGTCCGCCGCCGGCTGAAGAAACACGTCGCGCACAAAGTGGCGCGGCGGCGAGATGAAGTCACACCACGCCGTGCCCGAGTACGCCGGCCCCAGTGCGAGCTGGCCCGTGGCGCTCGGTAGTGCGGCCGCTTCGGCCACCTCGACACGAAGCCCGGCGTCCGAGAGGAAGAACGTGTCGCCAATGCTCAGCGGGCCTGGCGCGTAGAACTGGCTGTCAGGCTCACCGCTCTCACTCGGCGCGAGCGACACCACCACGCCATCCAGCGACGTCCGCTCCAACCCGCCGGAGCGCAGGCCGCCGTGCGACGCACCGTCGACAAAGAAGCGTGTGTTCGCCGGAATTCGCGCGCCGTCGCCGGGCGCCACTTGTTGCCCAATCGCCTGACAACACGCCCACGCCGGCGGCGAACACACCGCCGCCACCGCCACAATCTTCACGCTCCAATGCATGCGGCCGGTCCGTTGCAAGCCACGCACCTGCGCAGCGACATGACAGGGACCGCCGTTCGCGGGAGCTTCGCGCACCATGACGCCGCTTCTTCTCGTCGCCCTCGCGCAACTCCCGTCGCCGCCTGTCGCACCGGTCCCGCCACCGGCAGCCGAGCCCACGGAGGTGTCGCGCTTCGCGGACTTCGTCGACGCGCACCTGCTCGCCGCGAACGCCACGCTCACCACGCTTGAGGTGCGTCAGGGCGAGCGCAGCTTCCGCATGCAAGACGACGACTTCGAGACGGCGTTCGCGCTGGTGCCCGAGACGGTCGCCCTGGCCCGCTCCGCGCGCGAAGGGTTCCTGCTGGCGTCGGCGCTGCAGACCACCGGCGTGGTGGCGCTCGGCCTGGCGCTGGTGCCCATCGTCATCGCGCCGTTGGTCGCCGGTGCGTTCCTTCCCCTGCTGGTGGTGGGAGCGGTGGCGGCCGGCGTCGCGGCCATCATCAGCCTCATCGCGCTGCCCATCGCTGCGGCCGCGCAAGAGCGCTTCTTCGCCGCGGTCGCGCGCCACAACCACAAGCTGTTGGAGCTGCGGCCGTCGCCCGCACCGACGCTGGGCGCACAGCTGCTGACGTTCTGAGTTCCCGCGACGGCGTGTCGCGCGCCGTCACTCGTCTTCGTCTTCGTCGTCGTAGTCGGGCATCACCTGCTTGCGCGGGATGACCGTCAGCTTCTCGGGCGTGAACGTCACGCGGCGCCAGTGGCCTTCACCTTCAGCCTTCGCGCGCTGCGCCGTCACCGCGTCGGCGGCCTGCAGCAGCAACGCGCGCTGCTCGTTGGTGAGCCCCATCACCGCGTACACGCGGCCCAGCTTCGCCGACTTCTCGGCGAGCAGCTTGCCGGCCGCCGTCATCAACGGGTCGGCCGCGGGCTTGAGCGTGCGCTCGTCGACCTTCTTGCCGTGCTGCGGCGGCGGCGCGGCCTTCTCTTTCGCGGGCGCGGCGTCTTTCTTCGGCGCGTCTTTCTTCGCGGGCGCCGGGGCCGGCGCTGCCGACGCTTCGGCCTTCGGCGCGCGCTCGGGCTTCTCACCCTGCGGCGGCCGCGGCTCGGGGAACGCGTTGACGCCGAGGTTCACCCAGCGGCGCGGCACGTTGGGCCGGTTGACGACCTTGTTGACCCAGAACTGCACCGAGTCGACCACCGCGCTGCGCTTGCCCGCCGCGCCACCGGGCACCTCGCCGTCGAAGTGCACCGCGACGCCGAGCGACCCGTCGGCCAGGTCCTTGAACTCCAGCTTGGCGGGGAACTCCATCAGCTTGAAGACGTCGGCCAGCAGCGTGTCGACCTGCGGGCGCTTGGTGTCGGCGGCGGCGTCAGTCATTTCGTCGCTCCGGCCACCGCGGTCGCGCCCTCGTTGCGCGCGAGGTACTTCCGCAGCGCGTACTGCTGCACGATGGAGAGCAGGTTGTTGGTGAAGATGTAGAGCGCCAAACCCGCCGGGTAGTTCATCATGATGGCGGTGAAGAAGATGGGCATGACCCAGGTCATGAGCACCGCCTGCTGCTTGTCCATCATCTGGGGCTGCAGCCGCTGCGTCACAATCATCGTGATGCCCAGGAGCGCCGGCAGGATGTAGGTCGGGTCCTTCGACGTGAGGTTGCTCCACACGCCCCAGAACGGCTCGCCGTAGAGCTCGTACGACGTGCGCAGCGTGGTGAAGAGCGCGGCCCAGATGGGCAGCTGCAGCAGCAGCGGCAAGCACCCACCGAGCGGGTTCACCTTGCCCTCCTGGTACAGCTTCATCATCTCGAGGTTCTGCTTCTCGCGGTCGTCCGGGTACTTCTTGCGCAGCTCCTCCATCTTGGGCTGCAGCTTCTTCATCGACTCGGCCGAGACCATCGCCTTGTGCGTCAGCGGCAGCAGCAGGACCTTGACCATGACTGTCAGCAAGATGATCGCCAGGCCCCAGTTGCCGATGAGCCCGTGGAAGAAGCGCAGGAAGAAGATGAGGATCTTGCAGATGAAGGCCCACAGGCCGAAGTCGACGGTCTTCTCGAGCATCGGGTCGAAGCCGCTCTGACCGATGTGCTGCAGCATCGCGAGGTCCTTGGGCCCCAGGAAGACGCTGAAGGTGCGGGTGACGGACTCACCGGCCTGCAGCGTCAGCGGCACGAACAGCGCCGCCTCGCGCGTGGTGGGCTTGGCCGTCACGGTGCAGTGGCCGGTGGCCACGCCGTCCTTCGGCCAGATGGCGGTCAGGAAGTACTGCTGATCAATCGCCACGAACGAGAGCGCGCCGGTCTTGTCTTCGGCCCACTCGGGCTCGCCCGACGAGAACCAGCCCTTCGACGGCGGCGTCTTGCGGAGCACGTCGTCGTCATGACGGCACAGCACCGACGCCTGGTTGCCGATGCCGCCGAACATCGAAGGCGCCTCTTCAGCGCCGACGTCGATGGCGCGCACCGCGTGCACGCCCAACTCGCCCTGCTGCGCGGTGGCGCCCACGTTCTTCACGGTGACGGCGAGGTCCATCAGGTACGGCGTGGGGTCGGTGTCGTGCGGCGCGGCGTTGACCCAGGTGTACGTGCGCGTGACCTCCCACGGGCCTTCGCGCGTCGACATCACCACGCGGCCCGGCTGCTCTTCGACGACCGCGTAGCGCGCGGTGCGCGAGAGCGGCGTGGCGCCTGAAATCGACAGGCCGAGGTTGGGCGAGGTGCCCGGCACCGGCCGCGCGAGGTTCATCTGCGGCGCGGGGTCGAACTGCTTGCCGAACAGCTTCTGCCAGCCCTCGGTGATGGTGAGGTGCTTCTCTTCACGCTCGCGGGGGCCGGTCAGCTCCGCGCTCACGAGGCCGCCACCTTCGGTCGAGAACACCAGCTTGGTGGTGGGCCGCGTCAGCGCGAGCTCGCGCGACGGCAGCTCGGCGGGCGTGGGCTCGACGGGCGGCGCTTCAACGACGCCGCCGTCTTCCAGCGCGACGGGCTGCGGCGGCGCGACGGGCGCCCTGGCGATGACGGCGTCGGTGCCCGCGTCGGTGATGCCGGCGTCGGCGGCAGCGGCCGCAGCGGCGGCGGCAGCCTCAGCGCGCGGCTTGGCGACGAAGTTGGTCCACAGCAGCGTCAGCCCGAAGGACAGCGCGATGAAGAGGAGGAGGCGCTTCTGTTGATCCATTTTTCAGCTCTTGGAGTCGGGGGCGAGCACGGCCGCCAACGTGGGATGGGGCGGGGCTTTGAGACGGGCGGCGACGTCAGGAGACGACGCCTCGAGGAGCTCGATTGCAGACTTCCCGTCGCGCGGCGGCACGGGGTCGAGCCCGCCCGGGTTGAAAGGGTGGCAGCGGGTGACGCGACGCGCGGCGAGCCACGTGCCCTTCACGGGGCCGTGCACCGAGATGGCGCCCATCGCGTAGACGCTGCACGACGGGTGGAAGCGACACATGGGCGGCAGCAGCGGGCTGATGAGCGCCTTGTAGAAGCGCAGCGGCAGCAGCAGCACCGTGACCAGGAGCGCCCTCATGACACGGGGTGCTTCTTCGCCAGCTCGCGCAGCGCACGGTCCCACGCGCGGGAGAGCCGCGGCGTGTCGGCGTCGGCAGCGCTGGGACGGGCGATGAAGACCAAGTCGAGACCTCGGGGCAGCGCCGCTTTCTGCACGCGAAAGAGCTCGCGCAGATGCCTGCGGACGCGGTTCCTCACCACGGCATTCCCGACCTTGGTGGAAACGGTGAGACCCAACCGCGTGAGGCCATCGGCTCTTCCATTGGGGAGCACCAGGCACAACAGGCAGTCAGCAGTGATTTTGTGCCCGCGTTCCTGCACACGCAGGAACTCCGAGCGGCGGCGCAGGCGCACGTCCTTGGGGAAGGTGTGGCGCGCCCGGCCGTCGAGCGTCACTTACTTCGCGTACGCCTTGCCCGCGAGACGCTTGCGGCCCTTGGCACGGCGCGCGGCGAGAATCGCCTTGCCGGCCTTGGTCGCGTTGCGCTTGCGGAAACCGGTCGCACGGTTCTGCTTCACCTTGCTCGGCTGGTACGTCGGAATTCGCTTGGCCACGGTGTGGCTCCTTCCTTCAAAACTGTTGCGTGTGAAACCATCAGGAGGGGACTCCCGACAGACGGCGGGGGCCTTATTCCGCCGCTGCGCGCGCAGTCAAGAACTCCCACACCTCGTCGGGTGGATCAGCCGACCCGCGATTTTCGTTTGAGGTCCAACGTGTTTCCGGCACCACCCGTCGCTGTGGCCGGGCTCTCCACACGTTCTGTGGAAAACGCTGTGGAGTCTGTGGAAAACCCGCCCTGACTCCCTGTGGGAACTGTGGAAAACGCCCCTCAAGTGTGACGGCTGTTCTGTTTTGCACAGACGCACTCAGAGTACGGCTCTCCATGCGCCGCCGGGCTTTCGGGAAAGCCGCCGGGTCACGAACGATCCACAGGGCCGTGACGCGCTTGTAACTGGCTGGCAGCACACGGGTTTCGCCATAGTTCTTGATCAGGAAAAACGCCCGTGGCTAAACGTCGCCCCCCTTCCGCAGCACTGCGCAAAACCCATTCAACCTCTGGTGTTCGTCGACAATGGCCGATTCGACGGTAAGTGCCCGTAACCTTTGGCAGAACGCGCTCGACACGTTGCGCGGCGACGGGCAGGCGTACGTGGTGTCGCAGCTGCTCCAGCTGCACCCGCTGACGTACGAGGCCGGCGCCCTGACCCTGGGCGTGGAGGATCTGTTCTTCCGCGATTGGGTCGACGACCACTACGCGGGCGTGATGGCGCCGGCGCTGGCGCGGGCGGCCGGGCAGACGGTGTCGGTGCAGTGGCAGAAGGTCGAGAAGCGCGACATGGCGGCGGTTTCGCTGCCCGTACAGCCGGTCGTACAGCTGCGGCGGCCGGCGCGGCTCAACGAGCGCTTCACCTTCGAGACGTACGTGGTCTCGGACTCCAACCAGCTGCCGGCGGCGGCGGCCTACGCGGTCGCGGAGTCACCGGGCCGGGCGTACAACCCGCTCTTCATCTACGGCGGCACCGGGCTGGGCAAGACGCACCTGCTGCACGCCATCGGCAACCGCATCGTGGCGCGCAACCCCGACGCGCGGGTGCTGTACCTCTCGAGCGAAGAGTTCACCAACCAGTTCATCGAGTCGGTGCGCGACCAGCGCATGACCGAGTTCCGTCGGCGCTTCCGCGAGGAGTGCGACGTGCTCCTCATCGACGACATCCAGTTCCTCGGGAAGAAGCAGGAGACGCAGAACGAGTTCTTCTACACGTTCAACGCGCTCCACCAGATGGGCAAGGCCGTCATCATGACGTCCGACACAGTGCCGTCGGAGATTCCCGGCCTGGAAGACCGGCTGCGCTCGCGCTTCGCGATGGGCCTCATCACCGACGTGCACGAGCCGAACTTCGAAGCGCGCATGGCGATTCTGAAGAAGAAGGCCGCGGCCGACGGCGTGCAGCTGACGGACAAGGTGACGAACTTCATCGCGCGGCACGTGGTGAAGAACGTGCGCGAGCTCGAAGGCGCGCTCATCAAGGTGACGGCGGTGCACGCGCTGACGGGTCAGCCGCTGACCGAAGAGCTCTGCGCGCAGGTGCTGGCCGACCTCATCCCCGCGCAGAAGGCGCTCGACGCCGAGGCCATCCAGCGTGAGGTGGCGCGGTACTACAAGCTGGCGGTCGACGAGCTGCGCGGGGAACGCCGCGTGAAGCACGTGGCGCACGCGCGGCAGGTGGCGATGTACCTGTGCCGCACGCTGACCGCGGCGTCGCTCCCGGAGATCGGCAAGCGCTTCAACAAGGACCACTCGACGGTGCTCACCAGCGTGCGGAAGATTGAGTCGCTCAAGGAGAGCGACGCGCAGCTGAAGCTCGAGCTCGGGGAGCTGTCGGAGAAGCTGGCGACGGTCTGATTATCACTGAGCGGGTAGTTGATTACTCGCTCAAGGACAGTGGGACCATGGGTTCAAAAAAGCCAGGTCGGCTACAGAGGGGTGTTGTGACGTGGGTGGAACGCGCGTCGTGCCGCGGGGCCTGGTGGTGGTGAGCACGGTGCGGCTGATCTTCACGCCCCACGCTCCCTGATGCTGTTGTTTGTCTTTCCTTGAAAGCGCGCGGTCAACTTCACGGCTCCGTCACCCTGCCCTTCACGACCTGGCCCCGCTGCCACGAACGAGTTCAGTCCGGCTGCAGCAGGTGCCGGGGAGGGGCGCAGGTTTTCAACCCTATGTCCCCATCGACACAGAGAGAGTAGTTGACTACCTTCTCTCGTACTATGGCGAAACCTGCTCGGCCGCGCACGAAGTCGCTCTACTCGATGGACGCCTGGACGCCCGCGGCGTTCATCGCCCAACACCCGGTGTTCAGCCTCGATGAACTCCGCGCGGCCTACCGCAGCATGGGCCGCAACCCCAACAACGCCCGTGACCTCGTGGCGTACCACCTCGCGCAAGGCGCGCTGCTGCTCGTGCGCCGCGGCCTCTACGCGCACCCCACGTGGGTCGACCCCTGGGTCCTCGCGTCGCGCCTCACGCCCGACGCCGTCATCGCGTGGGACGGCGCCCTCTCGTTCCACAAGCTCATCGGCGTCGGCCACTCGCTGCACTTCGCCAGCACCCGCCGCAGCCCCACGCTGCAGTGGAACGAGGTCATCTTCCAGGTCGTGCGCCTCACCGAGCTGCCCAACGCTGACTTCGTCTACAGCAGCGGCCAGCAGATCCGCGTCACCAGCGTCGAGAAGACCCTCGTCGACTGCCTCGATCGCCTCGACCTCGCGCCGCCCCTCGAAGACCTGTGGAAGGCCTTCCGCAACGCGCCCCACCTCGACGGCGAGAAGCTGCTGCGCCACCTCCGCAACCTGCAGCGCGGTCCGCTCCTCGCCTCGCGACTCGGTCTCTTCCTCGAGGCCCGCAAGCGCGTCGACTACGACCTGCGCGTCGAGCTCGCGAAGCTCGGCCTGCAGGCGCCCGCCTACTTCGACCGCGCCAACCGCGAGAAGAACATGCGCATCATCTCGCGCTGGAACCTCATCGCCGGCGACGCGCTCCTCAAACTCGCCGACAGCTAAGGACGCACCATGAGCTTCAAGGGCTTCCCCAAAGAAGGCATCGCGTGGTTCGACGCGCTCGCCCTCTCGCAGTCGCGCGAGTGGTACCAGGCCAACAAGGCCGCCTACGAGGCGCTGTGGCTCGCGCCCATGAAGGCGCTCCTCGACGAAGTGCGCGCGCCGCTCAAGAAGGTCTACGGCCACACCTTCGGTGAAGGGAAGGTGTTCCGGCTGCACCGCGACGTGCGCTTCGCGAAGGACAAGCGCCCCTTCAAGACGCACATCGCCGGCCTCATCGCCTTCGAGTCGTCGAAGCCCATGGAAGGTCCCGCCGCCCTCTACTTCCACCTCGGCTGCGAGGAGTTCGTCGGCTTCGGTTTCTACCGGCTCGAGACGCCGTCGCTCAAAACGCTGCGCACCGCGCTGCTCGACGAGAAGGAAGGCCCTGCGCTGCAGAAGCTCGTCGACACCGCGCGCAAGGCAGGCCTCTCACCCGACGCCATGGAGCGCCTCAAGCGCCCACCACCCGGCGTCGCCAAGGACCACCCGCGCGTCGAGCTGCTCAAGAACAAGGCGCTGGCGCTCGGCCGCGAAGACATCCCGAAGTCGGTGCGCTTCTCACCGAAGCTCAAAGACTGGCTCGTCGACCAGGCCGCCGCCGCCGCGCCCGTCGTCAAATGGGGCCTCAAAAAGAAGCTGTAGTCACCAGCCCAGCCACGCGCGCAGCCGGCTGAAGACAGACGGTCCGCGCACTGGCACCAGCAGCTGGCCCATCGGCGTGAGATCCTGCGTCTCCAACATCTGCTGCATCGGCGCCGCGTCGAGGTAGAGCGCCGCGATGGCCACGAGCTGCTCGGCCGTCGTCGCGCAGCGCACGCGCGCGTTGGCTTCGGCGCTCAACTGCGGCCGCAACCCGCTCTCGAGAAACTCGCGCACCAACGCCGCGTCCTCCGCTGACACCGGCGGCCACGACGGGCTCCAGCCGAGCGGGCTCACCTCCGCCAGCAACGCCGACGACAGCGACTCCACGCGC
Source organism: uncultured Archangium sp. (assembly GCA_964459885.1). Taxonomy (GTDB): domain Bacteria; phylum Myxococcota; class Myxococcia; order Myxococcales; family Myxococcaceae; genus Archangium_A. The sequence goes on along the minus strand of CAYWON010000035.1, from coordinate 21,743 downwards.
ACCCGCTCGAGCCCGACAATGCTGACCGCCGCGGCCTCCGGCGACTCGCGCGTCGCGCCAATCAACTCGCCCACGCAGCCCACGCGGTGCAGGTCATCAGGCCCCGGCGCGTCGACCGCCGCGTCTTTCTGCAGCAGCACCAGCACCCGCCCGTCGCGCTCCATCGCGGAGCGCATCGCCGCGACCGAGCACGGCCGCCCCACGTGGAGCTCCGTGACCGCGCCCGGTAGCAAGACGGCGTCGCGCGTGGGCAGCACAGGGAGCGTCATTTCGAGGTCAGCACCGTGATGAGCTCCACCAGCTCGACGCCCGCGCGCACCTCGGCGTTGAAGTACGTCGCGCCACCGAAGCGCCAGTCTGCGCCGGCCGCCACCAGCGCGTACACGCCCAGCGCGCGCAACCCGAGCTGCGCCATCGCGAGGCCACCCGGCGTCGCGCCTTGAAACCGCGCCAGCCCGTCGAGCCCGGTGAAGAGCCCCAGCGAGAATTGATCCGACAGCTGCACGCGCACCACGTCGGCCGTCACGAAGCCGCCCACGTCGAACGCCGGCAAGCCCAGCAACACGCGGCCCTGCAACCCCAGCCGCAGCCAGTCGAAGTGCAGCCCTGCGCCCAGCCGCACCGTTCCGTAGAAAGGCGTCGTCGTGCCGTCGTGCGCCGCCGCGCCCGCCTCCACCATGAAGATGAACGGCGACGGCTCCATCGGCGCGCTCGCCAACGCTGTCGACAACACCAGCGCCGCAATCATCGCGCACCTCCCAGCTTCCACGCGTCTGCGGGGCACGCGAAGTACGGCGGCATCTTCCGCGGGTCGTCTTCACAGCGCGCCATCGACGCGCGCACGCGCGCCGCGCCCGTCTTCACCCGCCACGCCTCCCACGCCGGACACACCGACTCGCTGCGGTACGCGTCGAGCCACGCGGTGTACGCGTCGTCGCGCCGCGTCTCTTCCAGCCGCTGCATCGCGTCGGCGAGCGGCCAGCCCAGCTTCTGACCGAGCTCCGCCGACAGCAGCTGCGTGCGCGCCACCTCACGGCCCCAGATGAAGAGGCCGCGCATCACCGGCGGGTCAAACGCGTAGCCCGCGCCCACCACCACCCAGTCCGGCACGTCGCTCGGCACGAAGAGCCCACGCACGCGCGGGTCGTCGGCCAACACCTGGTTGTTCGCGCGCCGCGCCACCTGCGAGACCGGTCGCAGCAGCGCCGACAACACCGCCAGCTCGGCGTCGCGCAGCTCGGCCTGCTGCTGCGCCAGCAAGAGCTCGCTGGTGCCGTTCTGCGTATAGAGCTGCTCCAGCGCGCCCATCGCCACGTCCACCAACGTCGACGGCGCGGCAGCGGGGCTCGACGTCAGCCGCCCGGTGTCGAGGCCCAGCACGCGCAGCGGCCCGGGGCGACGCGGCGTGTCCATCACCGGCGCGGCGCGCGACAACGACAGCGCGCGCAGCACCGGCAACCCCGAGCGCATGCCGCCGTCGAACCACACGCCACACTCGCCGGCCTCGCTGAAGCCCGACCACGCGTGCGTCACCGGCCGCGCGAAACCGGGCATCACCGCCGACGCCATCACGCCGGAGCTCAGGCACCAGCTGCGCTCGCCTTCCGGGCACGCGCGCTCGTCGAGCCCCAGCAACTGGCTCTGCTGCGCTTCGACCGCCACCGTCACGCGGTTGAGCCCGTTCTCCTTCATCGCCGGACCGAACGCGTCCAGCAGCGGCGTCATCGGCGACTTCTGCAGCTCGTCGAAGCGCATGAGGTTCAACGTCGGCGCGCCGAGGAAGCCGACCGCGCGCGCCACCGAGCCGGCTTCGGCGCACAGCAGCTTCGTCTCGTCGCTGTCGGCGAAGTACTTGAGCAACAACGTCAGCGCGCACGCGCGGCGCGGCGACGACGGCATCGGCAGCGTGGGGAACGGCACGGCCGGCCCACCCGCGAAACAACCAGCCCCACTCCGCACCGGCGCGCGCGGCGGCTCCCACGTGGCGGCGGTGCAGGCGTCGATGAAGCGCTGCTGCGGCGGCGTCAGCGGGCCCTCTTCCGCCCACAAGAAATCGAGCAGCTCCGACTGCACGGCGCCCACGCTGGTGCCCACCACCGCCGAGAAGCGCGAGGCCACGTCGGCCGCTTCGCGCTCGCCCTCGGGCAACGTGGCCAGCGCCGCTTCTCTCGTCGCCAACAACTCGTAGAGGAACCCGGCGGTGAACGCGCCGTTCGCCGCGCCGCCCGACAGCGCCAGCACCGGCAGGTCGCCTTGCGCCGTCACCGCAGGCGGCGTCTTCGCGATGACGCGCGCGTGGCGGCGCAGCGCGCTCGCGGCCATCGCCCACGTCTCGTCACGGTGCTGCGGCGCCAGCCACGTCAGCGACACGAAGCCCTGCACCGCGTCGCCCGCCTTGCCCAGCGCCCAGGCCAGCTGCACGCCGTCTGGCCCCAGCAGCGCCTCGGCGCACGCGCGCACCGGCCGCAGCGCAGCGTCCAACGCGGCGGCGGTGCGGTACGCCCAGTCGCGCGTGTCGTGCGCGCCGGCCGTGGCTTCACCCAGCGTGCGCAAGGCGTCGCCGGTCACGACGTCGAAGCAGCGGGCCACCGTGCGCGGGTCACGCCACGGCCCGCCGACGTTCAACTGCAGCGCGGCGTAGAGCTGGAACTCGAGCTGCGACGGCGGCAGCGAGGGCGCGTCCTTCGGGTACGAGAGGTCGGCGATGACGTCTCGCGTCTCGAGGCTCGCAGCCAGACACCCACTCAAACCAACCCACAGCAGACCCAGCACCCCGATGCGCGGCGACATGTGCGCGTCGTTCTAGCACCGCGCGTTTCACGCATCTGGGTTGACGCGAAACTCCCGCAGCGCCCGAAGGCAGCGGTCCAGGCTCTCGCTGTGCTTGCGAGCGGCCGCGACGGTCCAAGGGCCCGCCGCAAATTGAATGATGGCTGACTCGTAGCCTGGCCCGAACTTCGCGGTGTGCCCGGGCCGTGGCACCAGCAGCGCACGCAAGTGCGGCTTTGCGCGTCGATGGGAGGCCAGTTCGACGATGGTGACTGACGGCTTGAGCAACGCGTCAGGCTCCCTTGGCACGGCCTCCTTCGGGCACCCCAGCCATGTCGAGAACGCCGCTGCGTCGGCCAGAAGCCACGCTTCCATTTCGTGGCGCGCGAGCCGGAAGCGGAGCCGTGGCGCTCGATTGGGTAATCCGAGCTTCTTGAGGACTCCAGGCGCGCACTGGTGAAACCGCCGTCCCTTCTGATTGGGAGGAGTCGGGTCGACATCTCGAAGCAACAAGGTCGCGTTCGCCGGCGGCTTGCTCACGAGGCGCGCCGCGAAGCGGTCGACAGGATCATATCCGCCGAGAGAGAAGAGCCCCGAGACGTCGAAACCACACGCCTCCGCGACCTTCCTGGCGACAGGCTTGTCGGTGTCTCCTTCGCAGAAGATCTGCAGATTCATCCACCCACTCCGGCTGCCAGACCGTCGATGTCATCCGCCGCAGTGAGTTGCTCAAGCTGCAGGCCAAGTTCCAGTTCATGTTCGACAGCCGCCACGACGGTCTCGTTGTCGGCCCCGTTCTCGACGACCGACGCCTCCGCCTTCTTGCCGTGGCCAGGTTTGACGAGGACGATCTCACTGGGGTCGATGCCACGCCCATTGAACATCGAGAACGCATGGCTGGTCACGATGACCTGCCGCGTGGACGCGACGGTGGAGATCAGAGCAGGCAACTGCTTGACCGCGCTGCCGTGCAGCGAAAGCTCTGGTTCCTCGAGCAACAGCGGACCGTCGCCGTCAGCGATCTCCCACAGCAGACCAATCAACCGGAGCGTGCCGTCGGAGAGTAAACCCTCGTCTTGATATGCATCCTCGGTGCGCCAGTGCTTGAGCCGCAGCTGCAGGTGGGGGTGACCCAGCTCGTCTTTCTCGAGCGCGAGCTTCCGGAAGAAGGGCAGCACGTTCCTCAGCGCCTTGTTGATGCGCGTGAGGCGCTTGTTTCGCGCTGCCTGCGGAGTCCTCGCGACGCGCTCAAGGAACCGAGACCCATAGTCTTCAAGCTCCCGGTCGCCGTGCAGCTTCGTGGTGCGGAGCAACTGCGGCACCAGGTGCGCGTAGCGGATGGTGCGGAGCGCACGCACCAGCGCCTCGAAGTCCGCGTTGTGCGCCGACTGCTCGAGGTGGGTCTGACGCCGCTCCTCGTCGCGCTCGTGCTTCGCGTCGCGCTCAAGCAACACCTCACCGTCGCGGCTGACCCGCTCCTTGAGCACGACGGCTCTGTCGCCGGGCCGCTCGCGCTCCAGCCACAGCAGGTACGTCCACAACCGGTCCTCGAGCTCCACGTCGAGCTCGAGCTCGATGTGACTCCGTGGGCCGTGCTGGAAGAGGGTGCGAATCACGCTGAAGCCGGGGCGTCGACTCGACGCCGCAGACTGGAGCCCGCCCGCCTCGACAGCGAGGTCGCGCACGAAGCGCAGCGCGTCGAGCAGGTTCGATTTTCCCGACGCGTTCGGGCCGACGACGAAAGACCGCTGTTGGAGACGCACCTCCGCCTCGCGGAAGTTCTTCCAGTTCTTCACCCGCAGTCGCGTGACGAGCATGGGGACTGGGTTAGCACGCCGCTCAGTCATTCACGCAGCCGCCGAGACTCACTTCCTGTCGAACTGACCCAGCAGCGTCGGCGAGCTCCTTCGCGAGCTTCGCCTGCGCCGGGTCTTCTTTCCCTGCTTCGGTGAGGCCCGCAATCAGCGCGCCCGTCAGCAGGAACGTGTCGGACGCCGCGGTGAGGTCCTTCGGCTTCGCCTTCTTGAAGCCGCCGTCAGCGACGAGCAACTCATTCACCTCGCTGATGAACGACTTCGCTTCCTCGTCAGACATGGTGCGACCGCTCGACGCCTCGATGGCCGAGCCCAACATCACCGCGAGCGACGTCGCGAGGTTGTTCTTCCGCAGCGAAGGCTCAGCCTGCACCACCGCCAGAATCTCCCGGAACGCCTTCACCGCAGCGGCGCGGTCCGCCTCGGGCAGGTCGGCCGCCAGCTGCTCCGGCACCTTGCGCGGGCCCGCAGGTTTGAAGTCGGTGGCGCTCAGCGGCGCGGCCTTCTTCACGGGCGCAGGCGCCGCCGTCGGCGCGACGGCCACCGGCTGTGCCCCGCGCTTGCGCGCCAGCATCGACTGCATCGCGGCGCGCTGAATCGCCTGTGACATCATGAAGTCTGCGTTGGCCGCGTAGACGTTGCCGAACGACTGGCCCGTCATGGTGTTGAAGTACTGCGCCTGAGCGAACGAGCTGACGACGAGCGTGACGACGAGCAGGAGCCGTTTCATGGCGCCGACTCTGACGCGCAGCCGCGACGCAAGAAAGCGTCTCCGTCGACGCGGAGGAACGGTGACGCCGCCGTCACCGCAACAACTGTCGCCGCTTCGCCTCGCGCTCCAGCGCTTCCCGATGCTGCGGCGCGGCCACCGACATCAGCGCCTGCACGCGCTGCCGCAACGACTTCGCGTACAGGTCGGCGACGCCGTGCTCCGTCACCACGAAGCGCACGTGCGCGCGCGACGTCACCACGCCCGCGCCTGACTTCAGCGCCGCCACGATGCGGCTCTCGCCCTTCGAGGTCGTCGACGGCAACGCGATGATGGCCTTCCCGCCCGCCGACAGCGTCGCGCCGCGAATGAAGTCCATCTGCCCACCGACGCCCGAGAAGACGCGCTCGCCGATGGAGTCGGCCACCACCTGGCCCGTGAAGTCGACCTCGATGGCCGAGTTGATGGCAGTCATCTTCGGCTGCTGCCGGATGACGGCGGTGTCGTTGACGTAGCCGCAGTCGCGCAGCTCCACCGACGGGTTGTCGTTGACGAAGTCGTACAGGCTTGGCGAGCCGCTGACGAAGCTGGCGACGGTGCGCCCGCGCTGCAGCGCCTTCTTCTCGTTGGTGACGACGCCCGCACGAATCAGCGGCAGCACGCCGTCGCTGAACATCTCGGTGTGGATGCCGAGCGCGCGGTGGCCGCCGAGCTCCTTCAGCACCGCGTCGGGGATCGCGCCGATGCCCATCTGCAGCGTGGCGCCGTCTTCCACCAGCGCGGCGATGCGCTGGCCGATGGCCGTCTGCACGTCGTCGGGCGCTTCAGCGGCGTGACCGAACAACGGCGCGTCGACCGACACCATCGCGGCGAAGCGAGAGACATGCACGCCCGCGTCACCCAGCGTGCGCGGCATCTTCGCGTTGACCTGGGCGATGACGATTTTCGCCGTCTGCACCGCGGCCAGCGTGGCGTCGACCGACACGCCGAGGCTGACGTAGCCGTGCGCGTCAGGCGGGCTCACGTGCACCAGCGCCACGTCCAACGGCATGACGCCGTCGCGGAACAAGCGCGGAATCTCCGAGAGAAAAATCGGCGTGTAGTCGGCGCGCCCTTCCGCGACCGCGCCGCGCAGGTTCTTCCCCACGAAGAACGCGTTGGGCCGGAACGCCCTGGCGTGCTCGGGCCTCGCGAACGGCGCGTCGCCTTCGAGGTGCAGGTGCACCGTCTCGACGCCTTCCAGTTCACCAGCGCGCGCGGCGAGCGCTTCCAACAACACCTGCGGCGTCGCGGCCTGCCCCTGCACGTAGACGCGGCAGTGCGAGGGCACCAACTTCACCGCTTCGGCGGCCGTCACGTAGTTCATCGCTCAGGCCTTCGTCGTCGCGCCGGCCAGCTTCAAGACGCGCGCGAAGTGCTGCGGCGCCACCGGCATCACCGAGAGCCGTTGCCCCTTCTGCAAGAGCGGCATGCCCACCAGCGTGGGGTCGGCCTTCAACACCTCGAGCGGCACCACCGCCTTGAACTTCTCGACGAAGGCCACCTGCGCCATCTCCCAGCGCGGCTTCTTCGGGTCGCTGGTGTCGTCGTAGTACTCGCTCTTCTTGTCGAACTGCGTGGGGTCCGGCAGCGGGCCGCCGTGCACCTTCGCCACGCCTGCCACGCCCGAGGGCTTCGCGTTCGAGTGGTAATAGAGGACGAGGTCGCCTTCCTTCATCTGGTCGCGCATGAAGTTGCGCGCCGTGAAGTTGCGCACGCCGGTCCAGCCGGTGTGGCCGTCCTTCTTCAGCGCGTCGATGGAATAGACGTCCGGCTCGCTCTTCACCAACCAGTAACGCTTGGGCGTGGGCATGGGCGCCACGGTCTACCAGCGGAGTAACCTCGCGCGCATGACGAACCTCCTGCGTGCGATGGCGGTGGTGTTGCTCGTGTCGTGTGGTGGCGGCGGCGGTGGTGACGTGCCGTGTACGGCGACGTGGACGGGCGCGGTGGAAGGCAGCGCCGACTGCACGAGCGCGTCGTCTGACGCGTTGCTGGGCGCGAAGTCGGCCGACTCGTTGAACTGGCTCGTCGCCGGCATGAAGGACAGCCTTGAGGCACGCTTTCAGTACGACGTGCCCAACCCGCCGGGCGACTCGTACGAAGGCGGCACCAGCGACACGCAGTTCTGTTCGGCGCGACTGGGGCCGACGGGCACCGACACCGGCCGACAGTTCACCGCCTACTCGCGCGGCACGACGACGGGGCCGCGGGGTGAGTGTCGGATCAGCTTCACCAACAAGACGGACACCAGCAGCAACACCGCCACGCGCTTCACCGTGCATGGGTCGGCGAAGGCCACGCTGCTGGCGACCGACGACGACGCCACCACCGTCACGCTGACCGTCACTTTCTGAGCGCCGCCGTGGCATGACGCGGGCTGCATGGCCCGCAGCGAAGACCTGAGCCCGCAGCTGCTGCTCGACTACCTCGTCGAGCTCGGCACCGCGTTGATGTCAGCGGGCTGCCCGACACACCGCCTCGAAGAGCTGCTGACGACGCTCGCCGGTCACGAAGGCCACTACGCCGACGTGTTCGCCGTGCCGACGGGCCTCTTCATCTCGCTGCGCACGCCGCAAGGGCAGGCGTCGCTGACGGCGATGGTGCGCGTGACCGAGTGGACGTGGGAACTGCAGCGCCTCGCTGAGCTCGACGAGCTGATGAACGCGGTGGCGGAAGACAGGGTCTCCATCCCCGAGGCGCGGCTGCAGATTCGTGAGGTGTTGAAGCGGCCCGCGGCGTGGAAGCGACCGTGGCAGCTGGTGGCCGCGGTGGCGTCGAGCGCTGGCGCGGCGGTGACGCTGGGCGGCGACCTCGTCGACGCGGCGCTGGCGGGCGTGGGCGGTCTGCTGCTCCGCGTGCTGATGTTGACGCTGCCGCAGTCGGCCGGCGTGCGCGTGCTCGAGAACTTCATCGGTGGCGTGGTGGCGGCGCTGACGGGGTGGCTGTCGAGCAGCCTGTGGCCCGGGCACAGCCGCGAAGTGCTGGTGCTGGCCATCATCATCCAGCTGCTGCCGGGGCTGACGTTGACGGTGGGCCTCTCGGAGCTGACGTACAGAAACCTCGTCGCCGGCACCGCGCGCGTGATGCACGCGGGCGTGACGTTGCTGTCGCTGGTGTTCGGCATCGCGTTGGTCATCTCGCTCGAGACATCGCTCGGCGGTGTGACCGCGGTGACGGTGGAGAGAGCGCCGGCGCCGCTGGTGGTGCAGATCATCGCGGTGGTGGGCGCGTCGTTCGGCTTCGGCGTGATGATGGGGCTGCCGCGTCGAAGGCTGCTCATCGCGTTCGCGTCGGGCGGCCTGGTGTTCCTCGCGACGTTGCTGACGCGGCCGCTGCCGACGGTGCACGCGGCCTTCATCAGCGCGCTGGTGCTGGGCGCCGGCGGCAACCTGTTCGCGCGCCTCTCGAAGCGGCCGGCGCAGCTCTTTCACATGCCCGGCATGTTGTTGCTGGTGCCTGGCGCGCTCTCGTTCCGCAGCCTTGATTCGTTGTTGGCGGGCGACGCGGTGCTCGGTCTGAGCGGGCTCGCTGACGTCGGGCTCGTCGCGGTGGCGCTGGTGATGGGGCTGCTCGTCGCCAACGTGGTGCTGCCGTCGCGCAAGGTGCTGTGAGCCTCGACGAAGGCGGTCGACGCCGGGCGAGCGCGGCCGGGCTGCATCAGCAGGCGCTGAGACACGCCACAAGTGAGCGCAGCTGAACCGATGGTCGGAACGCACCGGTTTCGCTCTGCAGCTCACCGTCGGTTGATCAGCGGCGTGAAAACTCGCCACGAAGTCGTGGGCCAGTGCGATGCGCACACGACGTCGGCGACCTCCGTCACGCGCCTCAAAGCATGCGATGCCCGAAGAACAACACCGCGCGATCGTTCCGACGGGTCAAACGCACCACCGGTGGTGCAAACGACACGTCAGTTGGTCAATCGCATCGACCTCGCCGCGAGGCTGAGGGGCCGCTGCGTCACGCGCACGACGTCGGCCACCCGCCTGACGGCACCCCTCAAGGCCGACGCGACCGCCGGCGCTTCACCAACCGCGGCGCCACTCGCGCGGCACACCGTCGTACGACGCCTGACGGTCGAGCTGATCGAGGTCGGTCTGCGCGTCGCGCAGCTCCACGCGCTTGAGCTCAATCTCTCGGTTGATGCGGTCGTACTCGGCGTTCACCTGACAGCGCGCGGCCGGCGAGTAGACGCGGTTGCCGTTCACCACCGTGGTGTAGCCGTTGTTGGTGACGACCTGCTGGCCCGGCGCGGTGGTGATGGGCGCGCCCTGCTGCTGGCCGACCTGCACGGTGCCCACGGGAATCAGCGGCTGCGGCACGCACTCGGTGCGCGGCGGCAGCGCGGCCTGCAGCGCCTTGATGCCTTGTTCCAGCGTGGTGATGCGGCGGGTCGCGGTGACGAAGCGGTCGCGCCACCCGCGCTCATCAAGGTTCGCAGCCGGCCGCGAGGGCTCAGCCGTCAGCCCCGGCGAGCGCTGCGTGGCCACCGGCGTCGCGGCGGGCGTAGCCCTCGGCCGGTTGTCGACCTGGTACGTCGTCGCGCCGACCTTCTTCGTCTTCTTCGGCACCTGCGACGGGTCGTCCGTGTAGTGCACGCCGTCGGCGTCCTCCCAGGAGTAGACGGTCTGGGCGACGGCGGGGACGGCGACGAGAGCTGCTGCGAGGGCGTGCGCGCGCATGGCGCCGCTGACGTTACCGCCCCGCCTTTATTCACGAAGTGGATCAACCCGCGGCTACTGTCACTTCCACATGACGGAGCTTCGGGCGGCGACGAAGGAAGACGGCGCGGTGGTGGTTCCCTTGCTGATGCGGGCGTTCGCGAACGACCCGGCCGTCGCCTGGCTGCTGCGCGAAGGCGCTCGCCACACCGCTTCGCTCGAGGCCTGGTTCGACGTCACGTGGCGACACCTCACCTTTCCCTACGGCCACTGCTACGTGACGACCGGTGACGTGCGCGGCGCCGCGTTGTGGGTGCCGCCGGGGCAAGGCGAGGTCGGCTTCGTGAAGCAGGCGCTGCTCTCGCCCTACATGATCAAGGCCTTCGGCTGGAAGAAGCTCAAGCGCTCGCTCGACTGCGTGAACCTCGTGCTGGCCAACCACCCGCGCGAGCCGCACTGGTACCTGAGCACGCTGGCCGTCGAGCCCGCGCACCAGGGCCGCGGCCTCGGCAAAGACTTGATGGCGCCCATGTTGGCCCGCTGCGACGCCGAGAAGCTGCCGGCCTACCTCGAGTGCGTCACGCACAACGTGCCGCTGTACCGAGGCCGCGGCTTCGAAGTGATTGGCGAAGCGCCGCTCACCGGCGGCGGGCCCGTGATGCACTTCATGTGGCGCAAGCCGCAGTAGGTCACCGCGTGCGCAGTGGTGACGGCCACTGCGCGAGAACTCGCGCAACGACCTCGAAGAAACGCGCACCTGCGCGAGGCACACGCGGTGAACGGCGGCGGCGCCCATGTTCGTGGCTGCCACCTTGATGCTGCTGTCTGCGTACGACGTGCCCGTGGAACCACCGGAAGGCCCGCTGGCTTCCCTCGCGTGGGACCAACCCGTGCTGTGCCTGCAGCTGCAGCCCACCAACCTGGTGCCGTCGGGCAATTTCCGCGTGCAGTGCGACCCGCACCGCAAGCGCTGCCTCGCCGCGCCCACGACGGTGTTGATTGACGGCTACGAGAGCGAAGAGCCGCTCAGCCGCGTGCACGTCGGTTGCTCGCCGGAGGTCGACGCGATGACGAGGCAGGCCATCGATGAGAAATGGCCCTTCACGTTGGCGGTCGCCGAGACACCCGATGGTTGGTACCGCGACGACCGCGGCCGCGTCATTCAGGTGAACTTCGACCTCGGGCGACGCGTGTACGCGGGCGGCGCGTGGGCGCCGTACTACCGACCCGACGGCACCGGCAGCGTGGGCCGCGCGCGCGTCGAGTTCGGCATCGTGGTGAACCTCATCCCCAACCAGGGGCGCGTGCAGCACCGCCTGCGCTTCCTCGAGAGCAACGTGTGGCTCGGCGCGACGCCGCGCGACGTGCGCTTCGAGGGCAGCGTGTTCCGCTACGAGTGGGGCGCCCGCATGAACCGCGCGCCGCTGTGGGTCTCGACCTTCATCGGCCAGCCGCGCCGCTACGACCTGCCGCTCAACTTCGGCTTCGGGCTCGAGGTGCTGCGCATCGAGTACCTGCCCAACGCGACGTTCGTCACCATCGCGGAGTTCGACGGCGCGCTCGACATCTGGCGCTCGAAGGACCTCGAGTCGTTCCTGCGCGTGCGCGTGGGCCCGGCCGCTGAGTACGACGTCGCTGCGCGCGGCGTGGGTCTGCGCCCGACGGCGGCGCTCGACGGTGACTTCACGCTCGACGCCGACGGCTTCCACCACTTCACCGCGTCGGTGGCGGCCGAGAAGCTCTTCTTCACGCCGCTGGTTGCGGGCCGAGCCGTGAGCCCTTCGCGCCTGCGCATCAGGGCCGGCTACGAGGTCATCTTGTTCGCCATCAACGACTACCCGCTGACGCTGGTGGTGGACGGCCGCGCGACGTGGCGCGACGACGTGGTGGGCCTCGGCGGCTGGGAGTTCGTCGGCAACGCCGGCCTGCGCTTCAGCCTGTGGGCGCCGTCGCGCTACTCGAGCAAGCAGACGCGTGAAGAGCTGATTCCGGCGCCGAGCGTGAAATGAGCCCGTTGGTGCTGCTGGCGTTGGCGACGGTGTCGTGCAGCGACGTCGACGCCGATGGCCACGCGTTCGCGACGTGCTTCGACCCGTGGCGCGGCGTCGAGCTGGGCGGCGCGTTCACCGTCGACGGTGCCGGCGCGGGCGGCGCGTTCAACGCGGGCTTCCGGCTGCGCGGCCAGCGGGAATCGAACAGCAAGGCCGATTCGACGTGGCTCTCGCTGCACCAACTGGGCGCGACGTCGTTGCGGCCAGTGGGCGGCGCGGCGGCGCTCGAGGTGACGGCGTACGAAGGCGTGCTGCGCAGGCACGTGCGCGAAGGTGTGCTGCTGTTGCCGTTCAACCCGCCGGTGAAGCTGCCCTTCCCTTTCGACATCGCGGTGCATGCGCAGGCCGTGCGCTACGAGCGCCGCTGGGCCGAAGGCACGGACTGGAGCTTCGAGCCGCTGCGCGTCTCGCTGTTGTTTGACCCGCTGCGCGCGTCGACGAGCCGCTTCAACCTGGGCTTCGGCGTCACGGCGGCGTACCGGCTGCGGCAGGTGAGCGACGTGGTGCTGCACGAGGTGACGCCGCTGACGGCGGGCACCGTGGTCTTTTCATTCGAGAGCGAAGAGGGCCGGTGGTTCGCGCGGGGCGTGGTGTCGTGCGGCGGCTCGTTCATCGCGCCGACGCCGACGTTCACGTTTCGCGCGCGCGGCGAGGTGGAGCTGTCGCGCGTGGTGTTCGCGGTGGCTGATCAACCGCTCGCGGTCTTCGTGCGCGGCAGCGCGGCGTGGCGCGACGCCGGCGCCCGCGAGACGTCGGAGTGGGCGGTGCATGCAGGGCTGACGCTGCGGCTGTTCTCGGCGCGGTGAGGCGACGTAAGCCCCGACGAGGGCGAACACCAACTTCCTGAAATCCGGTTGACGGTCTCTCAGAAATCCACCGACGCGCGCCTGCAACCGCGCGGCACTTCATGTCGGCACGCCGCCTGCTTCGTCGCCGCGCCACATGCGACAACTCCATGTCCTGACGATGCTGAGCCTCGCGGCCTGTGGCCGTGACGAGCTCCTTGATGAACCGCGCGCCGACGTGCCGCCTGTCGTCGAGACGCCGCGCACCAACCAGGCGCCGCTCGTCGGCGTCTACGAGTTCGGCGACCTCGTCGCGCAGGGCTTCGCGGGCACGCTGGGCCGCCTCGCCACGCTGCGCGTCGAAGCCGACGGCACCTTCACCATGTCGTACTTCCTGGGCTGCCTCGGCGACGGCGCCAGCGGCACGTGGACGGCTGATCAACACGGCGCGCGCTTCACCTTCGACCAACAGCCGAAGTGGGTCGACGCTACGGGTCGCGCGCTCGACGTCTCGAACCTCCGCCTCGCGCCGGGCCTCGGCGGCGTCGTCGTCACGGGCCAACTGCAAGACGGTGTCTTCGAGCAGGCGTGGGCGGTGAAGCCATGAGGGCCGCGCTCGCGTTGGCCGCGTTGGCGTTGGCCGCGTGCGGAGGGCCTGAAGTCGCGACGACCGACGACGCACTGCTGGTGCAGCAACAGCAAGCGGTCGGCCGCTACGAGTTCGGTCCCCTGGTGGGCAAGGGCCTGCCGCCCGCCGACGGCGAGCCGTACCCGCTCTCGCGCCTCGCGACGCTGCAGCTCCACCCCGACGGCACCTTCGAGGTGACGCACGGCGCGGGCTGCCTCATGGGCTTCGCGTCAGGCACGTGGACCGCGCGCCCGAGCGGCGAACTGCGCCTCGACGTCGGCGTCCAGAACGAGTGGACCGACGCCCCGCAGCAGTTCCCGGCGCTGCGCGTGACGACGCTGACGGCGACGCGCGAAGACGGCGGCCTGCGCATCGTGGGTCAATCCGACACCGGGCGCGCGCTGTCGCAGCTGTGGACCGTTGTCGCACCCTGACGCCGCGATTTTCTTCAGCGGCACCGCAGCGCGGCTCGCATACTCGCCTGCATGGGGGAGAACGCGGGCGACCCGCTCGAGCACTGGCTGACCCAGAGCGGCCGCGCCGCGCTTGACGCGCTGACGGCCAACGTCGCCGACGTGCTGGGCGTGTTGGATAGGCAGTTCATCATCCGCTACGTGAATCACACGGGGCCGGGCTTCAGCCGCGACGCCATCATCGGCCAGAGCGTCTACCGGCTGGTGCCGCCGGGCTACATCGAGGCCGCGCACCGCGCCTTCGAGTCGGTCTTCACCACCGGCGAGCCCGCGCACTTCGAGACGATGACGTCGAACGACGAAGGCCTGCGCGTGTGGACCGTGCAGGTCGGGCCCATTCGCCACGAAGGCCGCGTCATCGGCGCTTTCACCGTCAACACCGACGTCACCGCGCAGCGGTAGTCGCACGTCGACCGAGACCGCTTCTTCGAGCTCGCGCACGACCTGATGCTGGTGGTCTCGCCCACCGGCGTCATGAAGCGCGTCAACCCGGCGGTGACCGACGTGCTCGGCTTCACCGCCGAAGAGCTGCTCAAGCGCTCGTTCAGCGAGTTCATTCACGCCGACGACCGCGCGCACACGCTGGCGTACTTCGCTGCGCCGCGGCCCCAGGGTGTTGAAGGCCGCTTCTTGCGGCGTGATGGCACCACGCGCCTGCTGGCCTGGCACTGCACGCACGACCCGCTGACCGGCGACGTGTACGCCGTCGGCCGCGACGTCACCGACCAGCGCGACACCGAAGCGCGCCTGCGTCACGCGTTGAAGATGGAGGCCGTCGGCCACCTCGCCGGCGGCATCGCGCACGACTTCAACAACCTGCTGCAGGCGGTGCTGGCCAACGCCGAGCTGGCGCTCACCACGCCGGGCCTCGACGCCGAGCTGACCGAGTACGTCAGCGACATCGAAGGCGCCGCTCGCCGCGCCGCAGAGCTGACGGGCCAGCTGTTGCTCTTCAGCCGCCGCCAACCGCTGCGCCGCGCGCCGCTCGACCTGAGCGAGCTGGTGCGCAGCGTGATGAAGCTCTTGCAGCGCGTGCTGCCCAGCAGCATCGAGATTGAGCTGCTCGCGGGCGCCGAACTCTCAGCCGTCGACGCCGACCGCGCGCAGTTGGAACAGGTCATCGTCAACCTGTGCGTCAACGCGCGCGACGCGATGGACGGCAAGGGTCGCCTCACCATCGCCACCGACGAGCTGACGCTGGACGAGCGCGACTGCGCGCTGCACACGTGGGCGGTGCCCGGCCGTTTCGTGCGCTTGAGCGTCACCGACACCGGCTGCGGCATGACGCCCGAGGTGCGCGAGCGCATCTTCGAGCCGTTCTTCACGACGAAGGACCCCAGCCGCGGCACGGGCCTGGGCCTCGCCACCACGTACGGCATCGTGCAGCAGCACGGCGGCCTCGTGCACGTGTACAGCGAGGTCGGCGAGGGCACGACGTTCAAGATCTACCTGCCCGCCGACAGCCGCGCGGCCGACGCGGTGGACGCCGTCGACGACCTCGACGAGCCGCGCGCGCGCCCGGGCGAGACGCTGCTGGTGGCGGAAGACGACGACCGCGTGCGCAAGCCGCTCCTCGGGCTGCTCGAGGCCGCGGGCTACCGCACGCTGCCCGCGTCGAACGGTCGCGAGGCGCTGCGCGTGTTGAGCACCCACCTCGCCGAGGTCGACCTCGCGGTGCTCGACCTGGTGATGCCCGAGATGGGCGGCGCCGCGGCGCTCGTGCACCTGCAGTCGATGAAGCCGGGCCTGCCCGTCCTCTTCACCAGCGGCTACGCGCAAGAGAAGTACCGCGAGGAGCTGCCGCCCGACGCCGAGGTGCTCGAGAAGCCCTTCCGCACGAACGACCTGCTGCGGCGCATTCGCGACGTGCTCGACGCGCGCAAGCGCTGACCTTCTGGGGCATCATCGCGCGCGCAATGCCTGTCCCTTTCATCGTCGGCTTCATCGCGCTCGTGGTGGGCGTCCTCGCGCTGTCGTGGTGGCTCGACAAGAAGCACACCGAGGCCATGCAGGCGTACGCACAGTCGCGCGGCCTCACCTTCGAAGGCGACACCAACATCTGGATTCACGAGCTGCGGGACTTCAAGCTCTTCGCGAAGGGCTACGGCCAGCGCGTGAAGAACGCCATGCGCGGCGCGAAGGACATCGGCGGCGTGCGCGTGTGCGATTTCCAGTTCACGACCGGCAGCGGCAAGAACCGTCACACGTACGACCACACCATCGTCGTGCTGCACACGCCGGGGCGACGCGCGCCGCCCTTCTTCGCGCGACGGCAGCTGCCCTTGTTCGACGCGCTGGGCGCGGCCTTCGGTGGGCAAGACATCAACTTCGACGACGACCCCGAGTTCTCGAGCCGCTACGTGCTGCAGACGTCGGGCGACGAGCAGCAGCTGCGGTACTTCATGACGTCGCAGCTGCGTGAAGCGCTGACCCGACTGAGCGACCGCAACCTCGTGCTGGAGGCCTCGGGCGAGCTGCTGGTGGTGCACCGGGGCAAGCGGCTCAAGACGCCCGAAGACCTCGACGCGCTGATGAACGACGCCGTGTCCATTCGCCGGCTCTGGAGCTGACGCGTGCGCCACGTCGTGTTTCGTCTCGAGAAGGACCGCTACGCGCTGCCGCTGGACGCCGTGCGTGAGGTCGTCGTGGCCCCAGACCGGTTCACGCTGGTGCCGCACGCGGGCCCGGCGGTGCGCGGCGTGATGACGCGGCGCGGGCGCGTGGTGCCGGTGGTGGACCTCGGGCGCCTGCTGGCGGTCGACGGCGCCGCCGAGCGCGGAGGGAAAGTGGTGCTGCTCGAGCTCTCGCGCCGCGAGCTGGGGCTGCTGGTGTCGGAGGTCGAAGGCGTCGAGGCCATCGAGAAGCTGGGCGCCGGCCCCCGCCCGTCGCGGCAGGTCAAAGGCGTGGCGCGGGTGGGTCCGTTGACGGTGACGGTGCTGGACCTGGACGGGGTCGACGAGGCCGTCACGCATTCCTTCGCCAGCGGGCCGTCGGTCCGGTAGGTTTCGAGGTCAGGTGACTTCCATGTCCAAGCGGGTGCTGGTCGTCGATGACAGCGTCTTCATGCGCGACATCATCAAAGACATCTTCGCGGCCGGCGGGTTCTCCGTCGTGGGCGAGGCTGGCAACGGTGTTGAAGCGGTGGAGAAGTACAAAGAACTCAAGCCCGACCTGGTGACGATGGACCTGGTCATGCCGTACCGGAACGGCATCGACGCCACGCGCGAGATTCTGCGCGGCGACGGCAAGGCCCTCGTCGTCATGTGCAGCGCGCTCGGCCAGGAAACGATGGTGATGGAGGCCATCGAGGCCGGCGCCGTGGACTTCATCGTCAAGCCGCCGCGCGCGGAAGACGTGCTGGCCGTCGTGAAGAAGGTCCTCGGCGAAGGCTGAGCCTCGACACGAAACTAAACCAAAGGTTTACTTTCGTGCGTGAAGCGAGCCCGCCCACGCCTACAGCGTCGAGACGTGCAGCGCGGTCTCGCCGCGTGGGACGAGTCAGGCCTCAAGGTTGGCGATCTCATCTACAAGCTCGCGGAGGCGCAGCTCGGCTACT
The DNA here is from genome assembly GCA_964459885.1 of uncultured Archangium sp. Classification (GTDB taxonomy): domain Bacteria; phylum Myxococcota; class Myxococcia; order Myxococcales; family Myxococcaceae; genus Archangium_A. The sequence goes on along the minus strand of CAYWON010000035.1, from coordinate 4,258 downwards.
TCTCGGCTGATCAGGCGAAGAAGACCGGCTGCTCCGCGCAGCTGCTCCGCCGCTATCAACAGACGGGAAAAGTGGTGCGCATCCAGCGCTCCATCTACCGGCTGAGACTGTTTCCTCATTCGCCGCACGAAGACCTCATGGTGCTCTGGCTCTGGTCCGAGCGGCGGGGCGTGTTCTCTCACTCGACGGCACTGTCCGTGCACGGGCTGTCGAGTCTGATGCCAGAGACCTTTGAGATGACGATGCCGGCGCGCCACGCGAAGCGACGCCTGAAGGTGCCAGAGAACCTGACGCTCCACTTCGCCGACCTGCCTGACGACGAGCTCGTCGAGCTGCACTCGGTGTGGGCCACGTCGGTGAAGCGAACGCTCATCGACTGCGCCAAGAGTGGCGTCGACGCCGACGTCCTCCGTGATGCCCGTGCTGCAGCGCGCGCTCGCGGGCTCGTGTCGTGACCCGCTACGGCTCGGCGGCGGCGTTTCATCAGGCGCTCGAAGAACGACTCAAGAAGCAGCCGGGCGCGCATCAGGTGAAGCGCAACCTGCTCGCGATTCAGCGGCTGCTGTGGCGACTCTCGATGGTCAACGAAGACGTCATCGTGAAGGGCGGCATCGCGCTGCGGCTTCGGAGCGAGCGCGCGCGCACCACGAGCGATCTCGACCTTCGACTCGGCGGAGACCGCGCGAAGCTCGAGGCGACGCTGCGCAGCGCGGTGCAGACACCGGCCGATGACTTCATGTCGTGGGAGTTCGCGTGGACGAAAGCGCTCGAGGCCGTCGACGGGCAGCGCTTCCGCGTTCACTGCGTCATCGGCGGCCGACCGTTCTCCAGCTTCGATGTCGACTTCGCTCCGCCCGAGCCGTTGGTTGGTGAGGTCGAGCGCGTCGTCGGCGCCGACTGGCTGTCCTTCAGCGGCGTCCCCACACCGGACTTCCGCGTGTACCCGCTGACGACGCAGCTCGCCGAGAAGCTGCACGCCTACACGCGGCCTCGTGATCAGACGAACACGCGGGTGAAAGACCTCCCCGACATCGTGCTCATCGGCACCTTGTCTGACGGCCTGCGACGCAGCGAGCTCGTCGAAGCGCTCCGACGCACCTTCGACCACCGACGAACGCACCGTGTGCCGCGGCGGTTCGAGTCACCTCCCGAGACCTGGCGCTTGCCCTACGAGAAGCTCGTCTCACTGAGCGCCCTGCCGTGGGCGTCACTCGACGAGGCCTTCCGGCTCGCGTCGCGCTTTGTCCAGCCTGCGCTCGACGGGGACGGCGACGCCCGCTGGGACGCCGCACGGTGGACATGGAAAGACACGCTTTCCAACGGGTGAGTTACGCTCGCACCCGCCTTGGCTGCCTCGTGGGACACGTCCCGCTACCTCACGCTCTTCGTCGGTGAATCGACCGAGCACCTCGACGCGCTCGGCAAGGAGCTCGTGCGCCTCGAAGGCGGCGTCACCGCCGAGGCCATCGACTCGCTCTTCCGCCACGCGCACTCGGTCAAGGGCATGGCCGGCTCGATGGGCTTCGAGGCCACCACCGCGCTCGGCCACCGCCTCGAAGACCTGCTGGACCGCGTGCGCAGCGCGCCGCACCGCTTCGACCGCACCGTCGCCGACCTCGTCTTGCAGGCCGTCGACGCGCTGACCGCGCACGTGAAGGCCGCGGAAGCCGGCCAGCCCTTCCCCGACTCGAGCGAGGTCTCACGCCAGCTCGAGCTCGCCGCGCTCTCGATGCAGCCGGGCACCACGCCCATTCCCTTCCGCGAGCCGCTCTCGGGGCCGCCGCTCGTCGAGTCAGCGCCGACGCCTGAGTCCACGCTGCCGCCGCGCTTCGACGTGAAGCTGCGCGTGGCGTCGTCGTCAGCGCAGCCCGGCGTGCGCGGCTTCCTCGCGTACAAGCGGCTCTCGTCGCTCGGCAACCTGTTCCGCTGCACGCCGTCGCTCGATGAGGTGAAGGCCGGCAAGCTGCCCGGCGGCCTCTTCTCTGTCGAGATGGAGACCACCGAGACCGAAGCCGCCATCGGCAAGACCGTCTCGCAGGTGGCCGACGTCGAGCTGGTCAGCATCTCGCGCGTGGCGACGCCGCCGCCGGTGCCGGTGGCTGAAGACGCCGCGCCCGCAGAGCCCGAAGCGCCGCGCGTCGTCGGTCAGGAGCCCGCGCGCACCGTGCGCGTGCGCACCGAGCTGCTCGACGGCTTCCTCGACCTCGCCGGCGAGCTCTTGTTGGCCACCGCCGGCGTGCGCGAGACGGGCCGCGTGCTGTCGGAAGAAGCGCGCGCCCCGCTGACCGAAGCGGTGGACCGGCTGCACTCGCTGGTGCGCGGGCTGCACGACCTGGTGATGGAAGCGCGCATGACGCCGGTGTCGGTCATCACCGACCGGTTGCCGCGCGCCGCGCGTGACATCGCCCGCCGTCGCGGCCGCGAAATCGAGCTCATCGTCTCGGGCACCGACGTCGAGCTGGACCGCGCCATCGTCGAAGAGCTGAACGACCCGGTGCTGCACCTGCTGCGCAACGCCATCGACCACGGCGTCGAGCCTCCAGAAGAGCGGCGCATGCGCGGCAAGCAACCGCGCGGCACCGTGAAGCTGACCGTGCGCCGCGTGACGGACCGCGTGATTCTCGAGCTGGAAGACGACGGCCGCGGCATGGACACCGAGCGCCTGAAGGCCGTCGCCGTCGAGCGCGGGTTGCTCACCATCGAAGCGGCGCGCGTGCTGCCGGAACGAGAGGCGCTGCTGCTGTGTACGGCGCCCGGCCTCTCGACGGCCGCGTCGGTCACCGACATCTCGGGCCGCGGCGTGGGCATGGACGCCGTGCGCCGCGCGGTGGAAGGCGTGGGCGGCACGCTGGAAATCCAGAGCCGCCGCGGCGTGGGCACCACGTTCCGCCTCTCGTTGCCGCTGACGATGGCGATGGTGAACCTGTTGCTGGTGGGGCTCGGCGAAGAGACCTACGGCCTGCCCATCGCCAAGGTGGTGGGCGTGGTGGAAGCCAGCCGCAGCGCGCTCTCGCACAGCCGCGATGAGCCGGTGTTGCCCTTTGGCACGGGCGTGGTGCCGGCGCGCGAGCTCTCGGCCGTGTTGGAAGTGCCCGGCCGCCCGCGCGACGTCGACGCCGTGACGCCCTTCGTGGTGGTGGAGACCGACGAGGGCCGCGTGGCGCTCGCTGTCGACGCGCTGCGCGGACAAGAAGAGGTCGTGCTCAAGGTGCTGGCGCGCCCGCTGGACCAGGTGCCGGGCCTCGCGGGCGTGACGGTGCTGGGCAACGGTCGGCCGGTGTTCATTCTCGACGTGGCGCGGTTGGAACAGCCGCGGCGCGCGGCGGCAGGAGGTGAGGCGTGACGGCGCTGTTGTCAGAGCGGCAGGAAGACGCGTTGCGCGAGCTGGCCAACCTCGGCAGCGCGAAGGCGGCGTCGATGCTGGCGCGCCTCGTCGGCGACGTCGGCGTGCTGGTCGACGTGCCCAGCGTGCTGTCGGCCAACCGCGCGCAGGTGGGCTGGTTACTGGGCGGCCGCGACGTGAAGGTGCTGGCGGCGACGTTCGCCATCGAGGGTGAAGTGTCGGGCCAGCTGTGGTGGGTGCTGCGCGAAGGTGACGCGAAGCGGCTCGGCCAACGCTTGCTGGCGCGCCCCGGCGTGTCGGGCCCGCTGTCGTCGTCGGCCAACGCGGCGCTCGCTGAAGCCGCCAACATCGTCGCGTCGGCGTGCGTGTCGCAGCTGGGCACGATGGTGCACGCGAACCTGTTGCCGTCGACGCCCGAGGTGCGCGAGCTGACGGTGCGCAACCTCGTGGGCAGCGGCGACGCCGATGAGACGGGCACGCTGCTGGCGAGCACGTTCATCTCGACCAACGCGCCGACGTTCTCGGGGTGGTTGATGGTGCTACTTGACCCTCCAACGACCGGCGAAGTGCTCCAGCGGCTTGGCTTGTAACGCCACGCTGATGTGACGTCTTTCCGGGCGAAATCGGGTAAAGGCGACGCGGGCCGTGCAGGTCGGCGGGACGTTCCGTCGACGCAACCTTCATCTGGAGAAACCGCGTGAAAGTGAACGTGAAGAGTCTCGTCGCGGGCGTGCTGATCAGCATGCCCTTCGCGCTCTCGGGCTGTGCGCCCGAGTGCAAGGATCAGTTCGACTGTGCCGACAAGGCGGCGGCCGACGGTAAGCGGTACACGTGTGAGAACAACGTGTGCGTGGTCGCCAGCGGCGGCACCGGCGGTGGCGCCGGCACGACGGGCGGTGGCACCGCGACCGGCGG
>CAYWON010000034.1:0-47582 GCA_964459885.1 uncultured Archangium sp. | reverse complement strand
TGTGCGGCGGCGCGCCCGCTTCGACGTTGACCGAGCCGTCGGTGAGGCCGAAGCCACGCGCGAGCTCGAGTGAGTCGAAGGCGAAGCCCTTGAGCTGCGAGAGCTCTGGCGGCAGCTCGACGCCGTTCGGCAGCGGGAGCCCAGACAAGAGCTCGAGGCCCGGCTTGAGCCCCGCAGCGCGCGCGGGCGCCTCGTAGAGCAGGCTGCGCGGCTCGCGGAGTGAGAGCAGCACCGTCGCGTCGAACGTCGCCTGGCCCTGCCGCAGCCGGAGCGTCATCAGCGGCCAGTCGGTGCGAGGCTCGCGCGTCAGCGTCAGCACCTGCGCGTCATCGCCGGTGTCGGACACTTCCTGTTCCCACTTCGCGCGCGACTGCGAGGCGCGGAAGCGCACGGTGCGCAGCGCGGGGTTCACTTCGATGGCGGTGTCGGCGAGCTCCGGGCCACCCAGCACCACGATGCAGTCGTCGCCCTCGGCGTGCGCGACGTTGAACGGCCGCAGCCTCGCGCCGCCGAGCGAGAGGCCAACAAGCTTCGCGACCGGGTACGCCTCGTCAGGCCCGAAGGCGTCGGGCACGGTGACGCGCGCGATGGGCTCAGCGCCCGAGAGGCACGCCGACGTGGCGAAGCTGATGGGCTGCGACGGGTCGAGCGTCACCGACGCGGGCTCGCCGTGGACGGTGCCGTGCATCACCACGCGCATGGCCGGCGACGAGGCCAACGGCACCGTCAACCCGACCAGCGAGTCGACGCGCGGCCCGGTGTCAGCAGCGCGGAGACAGCCGACGAAGAAGAGACTCGAGAGCAGCAGCGCGCGCGACACGGTGGGCATCATGCCCTTCCCGGATCTCCCGTGGTGGTGAAGCGACGGGTGCGGTAGCAGCGGCGCATGGGTGACGCGTTCTGGCTCGCGCTCGTGTCGGGCCTCACGCACGCGCTGTGGAACGCGCTCGCGAAGTCGCCGGGCCGTGAACGCGCGGCCACCCTCGCGGCGCTGGCGTTGTCTTTCGTCGCGGCGCTCGTGCGCTGGGCGTTGATGTCGGCGACCACGCTGGAGCTGCGTCACCTGCCGTGGGTGATACTCGCGGGCGTTGGTGAAGCGGCGTACGTGTACTCGCTGGGCATGGCGTACGCGCGCGGCGAGCTGGGGCTGACGTACGCCGTGTCGCGCGCCGCAGCGCTGGTGTTCATCTGGCCGCTGGCGATGGTGGCCGGTCACTCGACGCCCACGTGGCTCGCGCTCGGTGCGACGGCGCTGGTGGGCTTTGGCATCTGGCTGACGCGGCCCGCGAGCGGCGCGACCTCGAAGTGGCACGTCGGCTGGACGCTGGCGACGGGCGCAGCCGTGGCCGCGTACCACACGGGCTACAAGGGCGCGGTGAGCGGCGGCGCGACGCAGGTGCTGGCGTTCCTCGGGGCGTTGTCCATCGCCTTGCCGGCGCTGTTCGTGCTCGTGGGCCGCGAGGTGCGTGGCCAGGTGCCAGCGTTGATGAAGTCGCCGCGCATGTGGCTCACGGGCGTGCTGTGCGCGGCGTCGTTCTTGTTGCTGCTGGAAGCGCTCGTGTCCTCGGACTCCGGGCGGATCCTCGGCGTGCGGAACGCGTCGGTGGGCTTCGCGGTGGTGTTGGCGGTGCTCCGCGGCGAGCGGTTCACAGGCAGACAGTGGGCGGGCGTGGGGTTGTTGTTCGTCGGCGTGGCGGGGTTCGGGGTCGAGCAGTACGTGGCGGGAGTCAGCGCGCCTTGATGGGCGGTGGTGATTCGTGTGTCGCGAGTCTCGGCCCAGCACGCGCTGGCCACCCGACACGGCACGAGCTGAGCCGCTTCACCCACGTGCGCGTGCGACGACCAACTGACGTGCCGTTTGCACCACCGGCGCACCGGCGGTGCGTTTCACCCGTCAGAACGGCGTCGTCGCGTGAGTCACCTCGATCGAGGTCGCGAAGCCCCGCCGAACGGCACTGGTGCCGACAAGCGACCGCCTTCCTCCCCAGGAGCAGTTCAGCGCGCTCACTCGGGCGCGGAACTCTCGCCCGGACGAGTGCGCGTCGTGGCGCGCGGCCGCGCCGGGAAACACGCGACGACCTCGCCGCCAACCACGAACGCGATCGACGAGAGCCACGCCCACAGCAGCAACGCCACACCACCCGCGAGCGCGCCGTACGTCGGCCCGAAGCCCGAGACGTTGCGCGCGTAGAACGTGAGCACCTGCGTCGCCGCGATGAAGATGAGCGTCGTCACTGCCGCGCCGCCCAGCACCGGCCACAGCCGCGCCTTGATGTCGGGCAGCACGCGGAAGTTGATGGCCGCCATCAACGTCAACGAGACGATGACCACCGGCCAGCGAAGAATCAGCCACGCCGTGCCACGCGCGCCGGGTGAGAAGCGCAGCAGCTCAGCCAGCCGCTCCGTCACCGTGCTGCCGAGCAAGAGCGCGCCCGCCGACAGCAGCAGCAACACCGCGCCCGCGACGGTCAGCACGATGGCCAGCGCCTGCTGTCGCAACCAGGGCCGCCCATCGACGAGCCCGTGCTGCGCGTTCAACGTCAGGCGCAGCGAGTTGGTCGCACGCGACGCGCTCCACAGCGCCACCACCAGACCGAACGTCAGGAAGCTGCCGCTGCGGCGCTCGAGCAGATCCTTCACCACCGCCGCGATGAGCTCGTAGGCCTCATCAGGCAGGAACAAGCGCGCGCGACCCAGCAGCGAGAAGACCGTCGACGCCTCAGGCACCAACGTCGCCAGCGACGTCAGCACGAGGAGGAACGGCGCCAGCGCCAGCACCGCGTAGAACGCGAGCTGCGCAGCCTGGTCGAGCGCCGGGCCGAGGAAGACCCGTTCGACGAGGCGCTTCAGGACCCTGCGCAGCTCCGCCCACATGAGGGCTGCGTATGGTCGTGACGCGCCGAGCGCAACGCTTCAGAGGCCGCCGTCAGCGGCGACGGGCGCGTTGTTCAGGAAGTCCTGAATCTGCGTACCGGGCGGCGGCGACAGCTTGAAGTGCGCCTCGGTGATGCCCGCGTCGGTGCCCACGCCCACGTTGGTGGTGAGCCCCGAGAACGTGATGGCGTTCTCGCTGCCGTCGGGGTCGATGACGGTGCTCTTGAGCACCGCGGCGGTCTTCTCGTCGACCTCCAGCAAGATGCGCTTGAAGCGCGGGTCGCTCACCAGCGGCGTCAGCTCGAGCTGCGTGCCGGTGCACTTCGCGCACGCCTTCCTGGCGATGGAGAACTCCTTGTCCAACTTGCCGATGCCGAAGAGGAACGTCACCGACGCGCTCAGCTGGTTGGTGTCGATGGCCGCGCGCGTGAGCAGCTTCGCTTCGGGGTCGTGCATGAACACGCGGTCCTTCGCGAGCACGAAGGTCTTCGCCGTCGGCTTCTCGTATTCCCAGCGCATCAACGCGGGCTTCAGGAAGATGACCTTCCCGCTGCTGACCTGCGTGCGCTTGAAGAGCTTGTAGGTGTACGCCTGCGTGAAGTCGGCGCTGAAGTTCTGGGTCTTCTCGTAGAAGGCCTGCACGCGGTCGACGAGCTGCTTCACGTCGGGCGCCATGGGCGCGGCCTGCTTCGGCGCGGCGTCAGTCTTCGCAGGCGGCGTCGCGACGCCACCATCGACGGCAGACAGAGACAGGGCAGCCACCAGCGCTCGGAGAATCATGATGTCACCTTGGACGAGAGAGGCTGCAGGGGCTTCAACTACTTGTTCCGGTACAACTTCCCGCGCTGTCGCACCGAGAGGAACGAGAACTGCTCGGCGAGCGTCGCCTTTTCTTCGCTCGAGAGGTCGCCGTCAGGGCCCAGGTGCTGCGTGCGCCACGCGATGGCCTGCGTCACGCACGCCGCGGCCGCCGCCGAGATGTTCATGCTCTGCGAGAAGCCGCGCATGGGGATCCAGAACGTGCCGTCGGAGTGCTCCAGCACTTCATCGCTGACGCCGAAGCGCTCGTTGCCCAGCACGATGGCGATCTTCTGATCGAACTTGAGCTCGAACAGGCTCGTCGCGCCCGGGCGGATGGCCGAGGCCAGCACGCGGTAGCCACGTTCCTTGAGCTGCGCCGCGCACGACTTGAAGTCGCGGTGCACGTGCAGGTCGAGCCACTTGTCGCAGCCCTGCGTGACCGCGCCGTTGGGCGAGAACTTCACGCTGGGGTTGCGCACCACGTGCACGTCTTGAAGGCCCATGCCCTCACACGTGCGCAGCACCGCCGCCATGTTGAACGAGTCTTCGAGGCGGTCGAGCACCACCGTCACGTTGCGCGTGCGCAGCGAGAGCACGTGATCGATGCGGTCCTTGCGCGGCTGCAAGAGCAGCTCGGCGGGCGCAGGCGTGCCTTCGAGGCGCTCGTACTTCGGACCACCGCCGGTCATTTCTTCTTCGCCTTCTTCGGCGCCGCCTTCTTCTTCGGTGCAGCGGCGGGCTTCTTCGTCGGCGCCACCTTCGGCGCGGCCTTCTTCGCCACGACCTTCTTCGCGGCCGCCGGCTTCTTCTTCTTCACGAGGCTCAACGCTTCCGCGGCGGTGACGACCTCAGCGGTGCCGTGACGCGACTTGAGCCGCATCTTCCGCTCACCATCGTTGAACAGCATGCGGCCGCAGGCATCGAGCACCTGCTGCGCGCCTTCACCCGTCGCGCCGGAGATCTCGAACACCGTCACGCCGCGCTTCGCCATCGCTTCGACGAACTCGGGCAGCGCTTCACGCGCGTGCGGCAGGTCGAGCTTGTTGGCGACGACCAGCTGCGGCTTGCCAGCCAGCACTTCGCTGTACTTGCCCAGCTCGCGGTTGATGGTGTCGAAGTCTTCGACGGGGTCGCGGCCTTCGTCGGCGACCGACAGGTCGACGAGGTGCACCAGCACGCGGCAGCGCTCGACGTGCCGCAAGAACTGGTGACCCAGGCCGTGGCCTTCGCTCGCGCCTTCGATGAGGCCGGGAATGTCGGCCATCACGAAGCTCTTCCGCTCGCGGAACTCGACGACGCCCAGGTTGGGCACCAGCGTGGTGAACGGGTAGTCGGCCACCTTCGGCCGCGCCCGCGACACGCGCGAGATGAACGTGCTCTTGCCGGCGTTGGGGAAGCCCAGCAGGCCGACGTCGGCGAGCAGCTTGAGCTCCAGCACGAGGTGGCGCTCTTCGCCGGGCGTGCCGTCCTTCGCGAAGCGCGGGGTCTGCCGCGTCGACGTCGCGAAGTGCATGTTGCCCCAGCCGCCGCGCCCGCCCTGCGCCGCCACCCAGCGCTCGCCGGGCGTCGAGAGGTCCTTGAGCAGCTCGTTGGTCGCTTCATCGATGATGAGCGTGCCCAGCGGCGCCTTGAGGATCAGGTCTTCGGCGCCCTTGCCGTACATGTCGCTGCCCATGCCGTGCTGGCCCGAGCGCGCCTTGTGGTGTTGCTGAAAGCGGAAGTCGAGCAACGTGGTCAGCTGCGGGTCGGCTTCGAAGACGACCGAGCCGCCGTTGCCACCGTCGCCGCCGGAAGGGCCGCCTTTGTCGACGTACTTCTCACGACGGAAGGCGACAGCGCCGTTCCCGCCGTCACCGGCCTTCACGTAGATGCGGACCTGATCAACGAATTTCATAGAGGCAAAAGAAACGGCGCCATGGAACCTTGATTGAGAGGTCCCACAGCGCCCGTTTCGTCAAAGGTTGTGACGAGGGTTCAGCTCGCCGCAGCTTCGGCCGGATAGACCGAAACCTTGGTGCGGCCCTTCGTGTGGCGCTCGTACTTCACGACGCCATCGATGACCGAGAAGAGCGTGAAATCGCGGCCCAGCTTGACGTTGGTGCCGGGGTGAATCTTCGTGCCCAGCTGGCGAACGATGATCGTGCCGGCCGAGATCTCCTGGCCGCCGAACACCTTCGTGCCACGCCGCTGCGCGTTTGAATCACGCCCGTTGCGCGAAGAGCCTTGTCCTTTTTTGTGTGCCATGGCGCTTTTCTCTCTTTCTCTCTTAGGCCGAGATCGAGGTGATCTTCACCTCGGTGAAAGGCTGACGGTGACCGCGCAGGCGCGTCCACCCTTCCTTTTCCTTGCGGAAGTGCAACACGCGGCGCGCCTTGGCCTGGCGGAGAATCTTCCCCACCACCTTGGCGCCCGACACGGTGGGCTTGCCGACCTTCACAGCTTCGGTGCCACCGATCATGAGCACTTCGTCGAACTTCACCTCGGCGCCAGAGTCTCCCTTCACCTTTTCGATGCGGAGAACATCGCCTTCGGCGACCCGGTACTGCTTGCCACCTGTCCGAATGACGGCGTACATCGTTATAACCTCGCGGTTTCGTTCAAGAATCGTTCGCAATCCCGAAAAGGAGATTGGAAAGGACGGCCGCCATAAGCCAACCCGGCGGCGACGTCAAGCGGCCGTGCCAATGGATCAGAGATCATTCATCCATTCCTTCATGGCGGGCACGGTCTTTCCGGCCCAGCTCTTCCCGTGGCGCTCCTTGATGAAGGCGGCCACGAGGGCGTCGACGAGGCCCGAGGCGCGGGTCACCAGCTCGAGGCGCTCGGTCAGCTTGTCGTCTTCTTCTTCCTGAAGCAGCGCGGGCAGTTTGACGGCGCGCAGATCGAAGAACTCCGCGTCGACGGTGGCCTCGAAGACCTGCTCGCCCCACGTCAGCTGCAGCCGCGCGGAGTGCACCAGCAACCCCCGCTGCAGCGCGTGCTTCACGAGCTTCGAATACGGCGCGGTGACACCTTTGACCTGCGCTTCGGTCACGTCGCCCGCGCCGGCGCGCAGGAGCAGCTTGCCGTGGAACACCACGGTGAGCGGCTTGTCTTCGACGTGCAGCAGCGCCTCGGTCGACTCGCTCTTCCACAATAGCCACGTCAGGCACTCGCGACCGAGCCACGTGCGCCCGCGCAGGAGCGCTTCTTGCGCCTTGCTCTGTTCAACGGCGGCCTCGTCCTGCACCTCTTCGGTGGCCTGACCGTCGACGCCGACTTCACCGCGCAGGAACGCGCGCTCTTCTTTCTTGCTGGCCATGACTTAGCGGTTCTCCACGAAGAGCTCGGGGGTCGGTGAGAGCGCGTCGATGGCGCCCGGAGGCAGGAACGCGGCCGGCATGCGCGGCGTGAGCTTCACCTCGAGGCACGACTCGAGCGAGGCCTGCACTTCGTCGACGACGGTGCGCGACGTGGCCCAGACAAAGACGTCGTGGCTGGTGAGATCGACGCTGACCTCGAAGAGCTTCGTCACGGGGTCCTGCTTGGCGCGCAGCATCTTCTTGATGCCTTCCTTCTGTTCGGCGCGCTCGCGACGACCGGGTTGGCGGCCGTTCTTCTGCTCGAAGGCGTTGACCCACGCGAGCATCGACGCGCGGATGGCGTTGGTGGGCACCTTCAGCTTGTCGACGCGCCACGCGAAGAGCGCGTGCTGCGAGAAGAAGAGCGCGGCCGACGAGAACTCGGTCACGTCGCTGCGCTCGAGCTCGACGAAGCCGGCGCTGCGCTCGTCTTCAGACTTGGGGTCGATGGGCTCGAAGGCGGTCTTGCCCAGGCCCTTCTGCAACCAGCGTTTCACGTCTTTGGGCAGCTCACCTTCCAGACGGAAGCGCGCCACGTTCACGGCACCACGGCGAATCGGCATGCGGCGCCTTGTCGTCGCGGCGTTGGCGGTGGTCAACAACGAACTCGTCGGGATCGCGCGTGAAGCAGATGTGGGAACATGAACGGCGAACTGCGGTGGAGGACGGCGTGAAAAATCTGACGTTCGTGGCGTGGTGCTGGTTGACGGCGTGCTCAGCGATGTCGGGCGTCGACGGCGGGTCCGGTGGAGGCGGCGGCTTTCCGGCCACGCTCGGTGGCGGCAGCGCCCTCGGCGGAGGAAGCGGCGGTGGCGGCGCTTCGACCGGAGGCGGCTCAGCGACGGGCGGCGGCGCTGCTTCGAGTGGTGGCGGCAGTGGCTGCGCGCCTCAGTGTTCGGGACGACGTTGCGGCCCCGATGGGTGCGGCGCCACATGTGGCACCTGCGGCGCGCAAGAGACCTGCAACGCGAACGGCCAGTGCGCCTGCGTGCCCGAGAGCGACGCTGAGTTGTGCGCGCAGGCTCAACGCGACTGCGGCAGCCCGCTGGTGACGGATCGCTGCGGTACGCCGCGCACTCCGAGCTGCGGGACGTGCGTGTCGCCGCAGACGTGCGGTGGCGCAGGCCTCGACGGACGTTGTGGGTGCACGCCGCAGTGTGCGGGCAAGGTCTGCGGCGCTGACGGGTGCGGAGGCACGTGCGGAACGTGCCCGACGAACTCTGTGTGCAGCGCGTCGCAGACGTTGTGCGAGTGCGTCAACGGCACCTGGCCAGACCCGACCGGTTCGAGCTGCGTCGCACCGGGAACGATGGTCAGCGCAGCGTCTGGCTACCCGAGCAACGGGTACTGCGTCGGGGCGCAGTACTGGCTCGTCCCCGACAGGAATCGCGGCCTCACGGTGTGGGACTGTGGCGTCAATCAGTGCCAGCCAGATGGCGCAGGCGGCGGCAGCTGCACGTGTGGACAACCCGGCACAGCGTTGCCGGAGCTCACGTTCGACGGCTTCTGCGTGCCCCAGGCGAACGCACCCGCGGGCTTCGCGGACCGGGAGGTGTTGTGGACCTGCTTCGGCAACCGCACGTTCTACGACAACTGCAAAGCCACGACCGGTACGGCCACCGGTGTGTGCCAGACGCTCGTGTCCAGCTTCGGGTACCGCAGCAACTGCTACTGCGCGGTGTGCACGAAGTACGACCCACAAACCCGCGTGTGCAGCCCCGCGTGTACTTCGCCCATTCCTACCTGCAGCACGGGCCCCAACGGCACGTTCAGTTGCTTTCAATAGCTTCTGCTCCTCATGCGCGTCCTCATCGCCCCGCAGGAATTCAAAGGAACGATGTCGGCGCGTGAAGCAGCGCGCGTGTTGGCCGAGCGCTTCACCGGGCACGAGGTCGAGCTGTTCCCGCTCGCCGACGGTGGCCCCGGCACGCTGGACCTCGTCTTGTCGCGCGTGCCCGGCGCCGAGCAGCGCGTGACCGAGGTGCAAGACCCGCTGGGCCGCGTGGTGCGCGCGCGCTGGTGCGAGCTGCGCGGCGGTGAGGTCGCGCTCGTCGAGATGGCTGAGGCCGCTGGCCTGTGGCGCGTGTCGGAGTTGGACCGCGACGCCGTGCGCGGCAGTACGTTCGGCGTCGGACAGTTGATTCACGCGGCGCTCGACGCAGGCTGTGCGCGCGTCATCGTCACCGTCGGCGGCAGCGCGACGACCGACGGCGGCGTCGGCGCGGCCACGGCGCTCGGCGTGACGTTCAGTGATGACGCCATCGATCTCCGCGGGCGCGCGCATCGGCTGGAGCGCGTGCAGCTCGAGGTGTGGACCGACGTGCGCAACCCCCTGCTCGGCGTCGACGGCGCCGCGCACGTGTACGCGCGACAGAAAGGCGCGAGCGCTGCGCAGATCGACGTGCTCGAAGCGCTGACCCGACTGCACGGCGGAGACCTGCACTTGCGGCCTGGCGCTGGTGCGGCCGGCGGCCTCGCGTGGGGTCTCGAAGCGTTCTGCGGTGCTTCGTTGGCGCCGGGCTTCCTCAAGCTCGCCGAGCTGACGAACCTCGAAGACTCACTTCGCCGCGCAGACCTCGTCGTCACCGGTGAAGGTCGCCTCGACGCGCAGTCGACATTCGAGAAGGGCCCGTGGGCGCTGGCGCAGCTCGCGCGACGTCACGGCAAGCGCGTGGTGGCGGTGGTCGGCGAGAACACGCTCGACGAAGCCACGTGGCGACAGCGGTTCGACGAGGTCACACTGCTCACCACACCGCCTCACTGAACACCTGTCGCACCTTATTAATAGGGCCCACGCGACACGGTCGCGAGGCGCTTGGTCGCGACGTGTCTTTCGCGGCGCGGCGCGCTACCTCCTCGTGCCATGACGACGCGCTGGCTCGCCGTGGCTTCGCTGTTGTTGGGGACTTCGGTGTTCGCGCAGCAAGACGCGGGGCCGGCCGAAGACCTGCTCACGTTCTCGGCGGGCGCGCTGCCCGTAGCGTTCGGCACCACCGGTGCGCCGGCTGCAGATCTCGAAGCCGCGCTCTCGCTCATCGACGGCTCGCCGCGCATGGTCTCGGTGCTGACGCAGGCCACGCCCGACGCAGGCGTGTGGTTCGTCTACCAACTACCGGCGCGCACCACGTTCACGCGCTTCACGGTGCCCGACGTACGCGAGACGCCGAGCGCGTTTCAGACGTTCTTTCGCGACGTGGTGGTGAGCGGATCGACCGAGAGCGCTGACGCCGGCTTCGTCGAGCTGGGCCGCGCGACGTTGAGCGCCACCGACAAGGGCCAGGCGTCGACGCTGACGATGCAGACGCCCCGCGAGGTGCGCTGGGTGAAGGTGTCGCTCTCGGGCGGCCTCGACGTGAAGGCGCCGAAGTCGACGCTGCACTTCACGGAGCTCGTCGGCGAAGGCACGCAGGCCACGCCGCCGCGCAGCGAGGGCTTCAAAGGCGGCTTCCGCTTCCGCGGCGACGCGCTCGATCTGATTCAAGACGGCCCGGTGGTGAAGGGCTGCTTCGACGGTGAAGGCCAGCTCGAAGGCACGGTCGCTGGCCCCGTCTTGCGCGCGCGCGGCGTGGCGACGCGCACCGGTGTGGTGAGCCTGTGGGTGCTGCTGCTGACGCCCGACGGCCTGCGCGGCGTGCGCAGCACCAACGGCGCGCCGTTCCGCGTGGTCGACCTCACGAAGGCCGAGCTGGGACCGAAAGAGAAGTGCCCGAAGCTGCCGATCAAGAAGCTCTCGTGCGGCGCGGTGCTGCATGGGCTGCGCTTCGCGTACGACTCGGCGACGTTGCTCCCGGGCTCCGAGCCGCTGCTCGATCGCCTCGCGTCGGGCCTCGAAGAAGACGGCTGGCCCACGGCGCAGCTCGAAGGCCATTCCTCGAGTGAAGGTGACGCGGCGTACAACCTCGCGCTCTCACGTCGCCGGGCCGAGACGGTGGTGAGCGAGCTGGTGAAGCGCGGGGTGCCGGCCGCGATGTTGAAGGCCAGCGGCCGCGGCGAGTCGACGCCCATCGCCACCAACGATGACGAAGCGGGCCGCAGCCTCAACCGCCGCGTCGAGGTGCGCTGTGACGGCGTGAAGTCACCGTGACGTCGGCTTCACCTCGGCCCAGAACACGCCGCGGAACTCACCGGGCTTGAAGCCGCGCGCCGTGTCCTTCGGGTAGCGCGCCTTGAGCTTCGCGTCGATGGATGGCGCCAACGCTTCGCCGTGGCACGTCAGGCACATCGGCCCGGTCCAGATGGCTTCCGCGTAACCGACCGTGCCGTCGGGCAGCGTCACCGTGCGCGACGCGGCCGTGCCCGATTGCTCGGCGGCCAGCTCCTTCATCACCGGCGCGAGCCACGCCTTCGGTGCGTTGGCGTCGTTGCGCAGCTTGAGCGCGCTGCGACCGACGGTGACGCGTTCACTCGACGCGGCCTTCGCCAGCTCCGGCGCTTTCACGCTGCAGACCTCGATGGCGACGTCGGGTGAGGTCTCGAGCGCTTTCGTCAACGTCGAGAGCAGCGTCTTCTTGAACGGCGTCAACGCCGCGCGCGCGTCGTCAGCGGGCGTCGAGGTCAGGACGAGGGCGAGCATGAGGTGCGACATGAGGTCTCCTGATGGCGTGAGAGCCACGCCGCGCCACGAAGATTCTCAAGCGCGACGAGGGAGAGCATAACGACGCCATGGACCGACGACTCACGTGGCTGACGGCGTTCCTCGGCTTCACCGGCGTGGCCTTCGGCGCATTTGGTGCGCATGGCCTCAAGGCGTTGGTGCGCGAGCTGCCCGACGCGGCCGACCGACTTGGCTGGTGGGAGACCGCGTCGCGCTACCACCTGCTGCACGCGCTCGCCGTGGGCCTCGTGGCGGTGCTGGCCGCGCACGTCGCCGGCAACTTTCCGCGCTTCGCGGCGTGGGCCTTCACGCTGGGCGTGCTGCTCTTCTCGGGCTCGCTCTACGTCATGGCCTTCACCGGCGCGCGCGGGCTCGGCGTCGTCACGCCCATCGGCGGGGTCTGTTTCCTCGCCGGGTGGATCGCCGTCGCGTTCGGCGCGCGCAAGCTGGGCACAGCGCACCCGCGACCCGGCGAGCCTTGACGACATGTAGCCGCGCTGACGACACGTCGCCGTGACAAACGCCGGGTGGGTTCGACACGCGCGGCGGCGGTGCTAATCAGCGCGCCACCTATGTCCCGACGTATCCCGCTGCTCGATCTGTCCCACTATTCCAACGGCACCGCTCAAGAACGCGACACCTTCGTGAAGGCCTGGGGCGACGGCCTCAAGGAGTTCGGCTTCGTCTCCATCGTCAACCACGGCGTCGACGCGGAGCTCATCGCGCGCACCTACGCCGACGCGGCGCGGCTCTTCGCGCTCTCGAAGGACGTGAAGGACCGCTACGAGGTGCCAAACGGCGGCGGGCAGCGCGGCTACACGAGCTTCGGCAAGGAGCACGCGAAGAACCGCAAGGTCGGCGACCTCAAGGAGTTCTGGCACGTCGGCAACGACAAGTACGGCGCCAACGTGTGGCCGACGGAGCTGGAGACGTTCAAGGCGAACACGCTCGGCCTGTTCAAGGCGCTCGAGGGCGCGGCCGAGGTGATGCTGCACGCGCTGTCGGACTACTTCCGTCTGCCGCGCGAGACGTTCGCGGGCATCGCGCACGACGGCAACTCGATCCTCCGCATCATCCACTACCCGCCGCTCAAGGACATGTTCATCCCCGGCGGGGTGCGCGCGGCCGAGCACGAAGACATCAACCTCATCACGCTGCTGTGTGAGAGCACCTCGTCGGGCCTCGAGATCTTCACGCGCCAGAAGGAATGGCTCGCGGTCGACGCGCTCAAGGGACAGATCGTCGTCGATTCAGGCGACATGCTCTCGCGCATGACCAACGAGGTCATTCCGTCGACGACCCACCGCGTGGTGAACCCGCCGGACAACCGCGAAGACGTCGAGCGCTACTCGATGCCGTTCTTCGTGCACCCGCGCCCGGAGTGCAGCCTCGCCATCACCGACACCTTCGTGACGCCCGAGAACCCCAAGCGGTACCCCGACATCACCGCTGACGGGTTCCTGCAGCAGCGCCTGCGCGAGATCGGCCTCATCAAGTGAGCCGCGTCAGGTTCGCCGTGCTCAACACGACGGGCGGGCCATGAGCGTCAGTCCACAAGAAGCGAAGCGCGTGCTGGCGCTGAGTGACGAAGCCTTGATGCTCGAGTGCGAAGAGCAGTTCTTCATCGCCTCGGGCCCCGGCGGCCAGCATCGCAACAAGACCGAGTCGGGCGTGCGCCTGACTCACAAGCCCACCGGCGTCACCGTCACGGCGACCGAGCGGCGCAGTCAGCTGCAGAACCGGGGCATGGCCGTGGAGCGGCTGCGCGCGATGTTCGAGAAGTGGTCGTACGTGGCCGCCAAGCGCGTGGCGACGAAGCCCAGCAAGGGCAGCAAGCGACGGCGGCTGGAAGCGAAGAAGCGTACGTCGGTCATCAAGGCCGGCCGACGCGGCGACTGGTGAGTCAGCCGTTGAGCTTCTTGACCAGCAGCTCGTTGATGAGCTTCGGGTTGCCCTTGCCCTTCATGGCCTTCATCACCTGGCCCACGAAGTAGCCGAGGATCTGCACCTTCCCCGCGCGGTACGACGCCACGTTGTCGGGGCTCCCGGCGAGGGCTTCGTCGATGGCCTTCTCGAGCGCGCCGGTGTCGCTCACCTGCGCGAGGCCCTTCTTCGCGATGATGTCGGCCGGCTCTGCGCCGGTCGCGAACAGCTCGCTGAACACTTCCTTCGCCGCGTTGAGCGAGAGGGTGCCGCCATCGACCGCCGCCAGCAGCGCCGCGAACTGTGCCGGGGTGAACTTCACGGCGTCGGCTGAAGTGCCCGACTCGTTCAGCGCGCGCGCCACTTCGCCGATGAACCAGTTGGCGATCTTCTTGGGCTCGCTCTTGCTCGCGGCGACGCACGCCTCAAACAACCGGGTGAGCGCCACGTCGGCGGTGATGACGCCTGCGTCGTACTCCGTGAGTTTGAGCTCCGACACGTAGCGAGCGCGCTTGGCTTCCGGCAGTTCGGGCAACGCGCCGCGCACCCGCGCGATGTCGGCCTGCGTGACGAGGACCGGCGGCAAGTCGGGCTCGGGGAAGTAGCGGTAGTCCTGCGCGTCTTCCTTGCTGCGCATGGACCGCGTCTCGTTGCGCGCGACGTCGTAGAGCCGCGTCTCCTGATCGACGACGCCGCCGCCTTCGATCAGCTCGACCTGCCGAGCGATCTCACAGCCGATGGCCGCCTTGATGTTGGTGAAGGAGTTGAGGTTCTTCAACTCACAGCGCGTGCCGTACTCGGTCGCGCCCTTCTTCATCACCGACACGTTGGCGTCACAACGAAACGAGCCCTCTTCGAGGTTGCCGTCGTTCACGCCGACGGCCACGAGGATCTCGCGGAGCTTCTTCAAGTACTCGACGGCGTCGTCAGCGCTGCGCAGGTCGGGCTCCGAGACGATCTCCAGCAGCGGCGTGCCCGCGCGGTTGAGGTCGACCAGCGACAAGCCATCGACAGCGTCGTGCGTCGACTTGCCCGCGTCTTCTTCGATGTGGATGCGGCGAATGCGCACGCGCACCGCGCCCAGCGACACGCCACCCCACTCGCAGATGGGGAAGTCCCACTGGGTGATCTGGTAGCCCTTCGGGCTGTCTGGATAGAAGTAGTGCTTCCGCGACCACTCGCTGCGCTCGTTCACCGTGCACTCGAGCGCTAGGCCGGCGCGCATCGCGAGCTCGACGACGCGCTCGTTCAAGACCGGCAGCGCGCCTGGAAAGCCGAGACACACCGGCGTGGTGTGCGAGTTGGGCTCATCGCCGAACGCCGTTCCGGCGGTCGAGAACAGCTTCGAGTCGGTCAGCAGCTGCGCGTGCACCTCGAGGCCGATGACCGGCTGGAAGTCTTCGATGCTCACAGCGCCGGGCTCCACGTCGAGAGGTCTCGCGAGGCTTCGATGACGCGCGCGGTGCGCAGCAACGTCACCTCGTCGAACGCGCGGCCGATGAGCTGCGCGCCGATGGGCAGGCCCTCAGTCGACTTCGCGGCCGGCACCGACAAGCCCGGCAGGCCCGCGAGGTTGCAGGGCAGCGTGAGCACGTCCATCAGGTACATCTCGAGCGGGTCCTTCGATTTCTCGCCGAGCTTCCACGCGCACGACGGCGACGCGGGGCTCAAGATGACGTCGACCTGCTTGAAGGCGTCTTCGAAGTCGCGGCGAATCAGCGTCCGCACCTGCTGCGCCTTCACGTAGTACGCGTCGTGGTAGCCGGCCGAGAGCGCGAAGGTGCCCAGCATGATGCGGCGCTTCACCTCGGGCCCGAAGCCTTCCGCGCGAGACCGCTCATAGAGCTCGCGCAGCTGCTTCACGTCGGCGGCGCGGTGACCGAAGCGCACGCCGTCGTAGCGCGCGAGGTTCGACGACGCCTCGGCGGGCGCGATGACGTAGTACGCGGCCAACGCGTACTTCGTGTGCGGCAGCGACACCTCGTGCACCGTGGCGCCGGCGGCTTCGAGCGACTTCGCCGTGTCACGAATCGCGCGCTCGACCTCGGGGTCCATGCCGTCGACGAAGTACTCGCGCGGCAAGCCAACGCGCAGGCCCTTCACGCCGCCGTCGACAGCGAAGCGCGGCACTGCCTCGGTGGACGACGTGGCGTCGTCGACGTCACGCCCGGCGATGGCCTGCAGCAACAGCGCGCAGTCTTCGACCGTACGCGCCATCGGCCCGACCTGGTCGAGCGAGCTCGCGTAGGCGACGACCCCAGACCGGGACACGCGGCCCCACGTGGGCTTGAGGCCGACGATGTTGCACAGCGACGCGGGCTGGCGAATCGAGCCGCCGGTGTCGCTGCCCAGTGCGCCGAAGACCTGCCCCGCCGCCACCGCCGCCGCCGAGCCGCCGCTGCTGCCGCCGGGCACGCGGTCCAACGCGTACGGGTTGTGCGTCTTCTTGAACGCGCTCGACTCGGTCGAGCTGCCCATCGCGAACTCGTCGAGGTTCGTCTTGCCGACGATGACCGCGCCTGCCGCCTTGAGTCGCGCCGTCACCGTCGCGTCGCGCACCGGCACGAAGCCCGCCAGCATCTTGCTGCCCGCGGTCGTCTCGACGCCGGCGGTGAGGATGTTGTCTTTGAGCGCCACCGGCACGCCGTCGAGCGGAGACAGCTTCGTGCTGCGGGCGTCAGACGCCTGCGCCGCGGCCAGCGCGCCCGCTTCATCGACGCGCAGAAACGCGCCGACCCGTTCGTCCGTCTGCGCGATGCGCGCGAGCGCGGCCTTCGTGACCTCGAGCGAGGTCGTGGCGCCCGACGCCAACGCCCGCGAGAGCTCGACGAGGTTCATTCGATGACCTTCGGGATCGCGAAGCGCGTGTCGACCTTCTGCGGCGCGTTCGACAGCGCGTCGGCCACCGGCAGCTCGTCGCGCGCCACGTCGGGCCGCGTGTTGGCCACGCAGTCGGTGCCGAACACGGTGGGCGGCACGCCGGCGCAGTCGACGGCCGCGAGCTGCTCGACGGCGTCCAGCACCTGCGAGAGCTGCGCGCCGTACCGGGCCTCTTCGTCGGCAGAGAGCGACAGCCGCGCCAGCTTCGCGACGTGCTTCACCTGCGCAGTCTGGAGCTTCATCGCTTCAGGCGCTCGATGCTGTTGCGCGCGACCGCGGCCTCCGCGCCGTTGGGCAGCACCTCGAGGTACTTCTCGTAGAACTGGATCGCCTTCTCGGTGTTGCCCGCCATGCGCTGCGCTTCGGCCATGCCCATGATCGCCGGGCCGTAGCGACCGTTGACCTTGAGCGCCTGGCCGAAGGTCTGGATCGCCGCGGTGGGGTTCGCCATGTCCAGCAGCGCGAGGCCGCGACCAGCGAGCGGTTCGACGCGCTCGGGCTTCAGCTCCGCGGCCTTCTCGTAGAAGTCCAACGAAGCCTCGGGCTTCTCGCGGTTCCGCAGCCGCTCGGCCTGCTGAATGAAGAACTCGTAGGTCTTCTTCGGCTCTGCGGCGCCGGCGTCGGACACGCCCGCGTCGACGACAGGCTGGCCAGCGTCGACCGCTTCTTCACCCGCGTCGGCGACACCGGCGTCGACTGCTTCGCCCGCATCGACCTCGCCGGCGTCCAGCTCGCCCGCGTCGACCTCTTCGACGGCGGCGTCAGCGACGTCGGTCACCACGGGAGGAACGACTGGCGGCACGACGGTGCGCGCGAGCGCTTCCTGCTCGAGGCGCTCCTTCTCGCGCTGCTCGGGCTCGTAGATGCCGAAGTAGTAGCCGACGCCGCCACCGACCAGCAGGCCGATGATGACGAGGGCGATCCACTTGCCGCTGCCGCCGCTCTTGCCGACGGCGCGACGCAGCTCTTCGTCGCTCGGCTCCTTCGCGGGCGGCTGCGGCGCAGGCGGCGGCACCGCGGGGAACTTCCCGCCTTGCAGCGTGCGCGTGACGTCAGGCGGCCGCGCGGCGTTGGCGGCGGCGTTCGAGAACTGCGCGCCGCGATCGGTGTCGCGCTTCTTGGCCTGCGGAGGCTCGACGACCACCGGCGTGGGCTCGAGCTCGGTGCGCGGCACCAGCGGCTCGGGCGCAGGCGTGGCGAACGTGCCGCCCTTCCACGTGTCGGTGATCTTCCCCTGCACCGGAGCGGGACCGCTCGCGTTGGGCGGCGGCGTGTTGCGCGCGGCGGCCTCGAGTGAACGACCCTTGTTCGCCTCTTCCACGACCTGGAAGAAGCTCGCGAGCTCGGGGATGTCGCCGAGGCGCTTCCACGTGTCGCCGGTCAGCGAGATCTCATCGTGGCGCTGCACCTTGCCCTCGATGATCCACTTCTGGAGCATCGTGAGGTCGCGGCACGGCACCACCGCGCCCTTGGCGTTGCGCAGCTTCCACTCACGCGACGGCGGCGGCGGCGGCAGGTCGGCCGAGTGCACCACCGGGATGTCGCCGATGGGCGTGCCTGGTGTGTCGCCCTTGGCAGGCAACGTCACCACCAGCTGTTTCTTCTTCACGCGGAAGACGTGCCCGCACGTGGTGCACTTCACGGTCACGCCGTCTTCCGTGACGCGTGCGTCGTCGAGCTCGTACTCCGTCTGACACTTGGGACAACCGACGTCCATCGCGGCCGCACCGTAGATCAGCAGCGCGCCCGCCGTCGTGATTTTGACGCTAGCGGCAGGCCTGTCGCCGAGTGGTGGATGCCGTGTTGCTGCACCGCTCGTTCGAGTTATTGCAGATGGTGACGAGCTGTCGCGTGCACGAGACCCAGGCACCGTCGGTGCCGCAGCCCGGTACGCCGCCGCGCCACCCAGTTCCAGGGGACTGGCACTCCTGAGCGCCGGCAGCGCAAACCCCGGTGTGGGTGCACGAGGCCGTCGCCGCCGACTCGACCTGATCGCCGTTGGCGCAGTCGTAGTCGTACCCACCGCACCCGATTCGCGCGCTCGAGAAGAACAGCGTCTGTCCCGGCTTGGCGTTGCCGTCGCTGTCGCAGCAGTCGGTGGCGTTGAGTGACCGCCCCGAAGGCGCCGCGGCCCCACAGAAGGTCGCGCCAGCGCCCGCCCCGAAGCCGTCACCGTCGCCGTCGGCGTACGACACGGTGCAGCTGCCCGACGTGCACCACGACGCCGCCGAGCACGCCTGCCCGTTCGCGCGCGTCGCTTCGCACTGACCGCCGGGGTTGCAGAAGTGGCCCGACGTGCAATCGGCGTTGACGGTGCACGCCGTGCGGCACTGCCCGGTCGCGCCGTTGCAGAGATACGCGCCACACGACGTCGCGTTGGCGGGCGCGCACGTCGCGCTGGTGCCGGCGCAGTAACGCAGCGGCGTCGAGCTGGTCGACGTGGTGCACACCGGCGCCGCGCACGAGGTCTGCGGCGGCGCGAAGACGTCGAACGGGCACGTGGCCGACGAGCCCGTGCATTGCTCGGCCTGGTCACACCCGTTGACCGCCGCGCGACACGTCACCGCGCTGGACGAGAAGCCGTTGGGCGGACAGTCGCGGCTGCTGCCGGTACACGACTCGGCGAGATCGCAGTCTCCGGCGACAGCGCGGCACTGGACGCCCGCGCCCACGAACGCCTCCGCAGGGCACGTCTTCGCCACGCCGTCACACGACTCAGCGACGTCGCAGTCACCGTTCTTCGCGCGGCACACCTCGGTCGCCGACTTCACGGCGTCCGCAGGGCACGCCTTCGCCGCGCCGTCGCACAGCTCGGCCGCGTCGCAGTCGCCCATCGCCGCACGACACGAGACCGTCGACGGCTTCACCGCGTCGGCTGGGCAGGCCTTCGCCGCGCCGTCGCACAGCTCCTCGACGTCGCAGTCGCCCATCGCCGCGCGACACGAGACTGTCGACGGCGCCACCGAGTCGCTCGGGCAGTCAGCGCTCGAGCCACCGCAGAGCTCCGCCACGTCGCACGGCTCGGTCGCGGCGCGGCACTCCACCGTCGACGCCGCGAACCCGTCGGCGGGACACTGGCCGTTAGCGCAAACCTCGGCCACGTCGCACACGCCGTTGGCGGGGCGGCAAACCGTGCCGTCGGTACACGCGCCCGTGCCGCCACCCGTCACGCCGTCGCCGCCGCCGGTGACACCAGTCCCTCCGCCCACGCCGCCGCCTGTCGCGCCGTCACCGCCACCCGTCGAGCCGGCGCCGCCGCCCGTCGTGCCAGCGCCGCCGCCAGTCGAAGCCGAGCCGCCGCCCGTCATGCCGACGCCTCCGCCGGTGGTGCCCACGCCGCCGCCGGTGCCTGCGTCGACGCCGGCGTCGTCTTCGTCCGACACGCACAGGCGCGTCGCGACCTGGCAGTAGGACCCGTCCGCGCAGCCGCCGTCTTCGTCGCACCGCGCCGCCACAGGCCCGCAGCTCGCCACGACCAACCCCGCCACCACTGCCGCCAATGACCTGCCCATGTGTGCAACCCCCAGATTCGAGTCGAAAAATTGCGACCCGAGCCAGCGACCATACAGTCCGCCTGATCAGCTTTCTACAGGGGTGTCACAGCATGTCGGTCAAGCGCAAGGGCGAGAAGTCCGTGCTGTCGAAGCAAGAGATTGCGACGCGGCGCAAGGCGCTCAACCAGAAGAAGATGCAGCACGGGAACAGCGGCCGCCGCGCGATTGCGGGCGTGGCAGTGCTGGCGGCCTCGGTGCTGTCGCTTCTCTCGGTGGCGAGCTTCGACGCGAGAGATCGCGTGGGCCCGGGCTTCAAGAACGCCGTCGGTCCTGTCGGCCACGCCATCGCCGAGTCGCTGCGCGGCTTGCTCGGCGTGTGCGCCTTCGTCTTGCCGATGGTGGGGCTCTACGTCGCCGGCCTGCTCTTCGTCGGCAACCACGAGAAGCGCCGCTGGCCGCAGGTCGTCGCGCTCACGCTGCTGCTCATCTCGGGCGCCATCTTGAGCCAGCTCATGTTCACCGAAGACGCGTCGTGGGCGCACGCGCCGGGCGGCCTCATCGGTCGCGAGCTGGGCGGCGTGCTGACCTCGCTCTTCTCGACCGTTGGCACCGTCGTGCTCGTCGGCGCCATCGCGGCCGTCGCGTTCATCGTCGGCACGCAGTTCGCGTTCTTGAAGCTGTGCAGCTGGGTGTGGGCGAAGACGCTGGTGGCCGTCGAGAACGGCAAGCTGTGGTTCGCCGCGTTCATGGAGAAGCAGAAGGCCGCGCACGCCGACCGCAAGGTCGCTGCTGAAAAGGCCGCTGAAGAAGAGGCCGCGTTCCTCGCGCAGCTGGAAGAGGAAGAGGCCGAGCTCGCCGCGCTGGAAGCCGACGCCGCTGAGGCCGAGGCCGCCGCCGAAGAAGCCGACCGCGCGCTCGCAGAGAAGGAGAACGTGCGCCTCGCGGACCTCGCCGAGAAGGAGCGCCTCAAGGCCGAGCGCGAGAAGGCCATCGTCGAGCGTGAAGCGGCGCGACTGGCCCGCGAAGCGCTCAAGACCGCCCGCGCCAACCAGAAAGAACAGCGCAAGGACGCCGCCGCCGCCATCGCGCCGAGCCTGCTCGCCGACACCCTGCCGCCCGCGCTCGCCGCGCAGCAGCAGCAGGCCGCCGCACCGATGCCGACCAACGGAGATCCCGCGTGGGCCGCTGCGTTCCAGCTGAGCCCGGCCGTCTCGCCGCACGTGGTGCCGCCGGAGTTCGTGCACTCGGCGCCGCCTCCGAAGCGGCTGCCCAACATCGTCGAGCCGCCCTCTGCGCTCGCCCCGCCGCCGCCTCCGGCTGAAGCGCTCTTGTCGTCGCCGAAGCTGGCGCCCGCCGAGGCGCTCGCCGCCGGCCCCGCGCTCATGGACTCGGCCCTCGCCGCCGCGCCGCAGACCTCGGCCCTCGCCGCGCCGGTCGCTGCTGCCGTCGGCGCCACCGCGCTCACCCGCATGCCGCTCATCGTCGAGCCCAAGGCGCCGCCCAAGCCGACGAAGAAGGAGCCGAAGGAAGACTTCCTCTTCACCGACGGCCGCCAGGCGTTCGAGGTGCCGCCCATCGACCTGCTCGAGGTGCACCGCAAGGAGCGCGCGGCCATCGACAAGGACGCGTACCTCCAGACGGCCGAGCGCCTGACGGTGAAGCTGAAGGACTTCGGCATCGACGGCGAGGTGGTGGAGATCCGCCCTGGCCCTGTCGTCACCATGTACGAGTTCAAGCCCGCGCCCGGCGTGAAGATCAGCCGCATCGCGTCGCTCTCTGACGACCTCGCGATGGCGATGGAAGCCATGCGCGTGCGCATCGTCGCGCCCATCCCCGGCAAGGGCGTGGTCGGCGTCGAGGTCCCCAACAAGGACCGCGAGATGGTCTTCCTGAAGGAGATCGCCGAGCAGGACGCGTTCCAGAAATCGCAGTCACGCCTGACGATGTGCCTCGGCAAGGACATCGAGGGCATGCCGTACATCCTCGATCTCGCGAAGGCGCCTCACCTGCTGATGGCCGGTACGACCGGCTCCGGCAAGTCGGTCAGCGTCAACGCGATGATCATGTCGATCCTGCTCAAGAGCACGCCCGAAGAGGTGCGCTTCATCATGGTCGACCCCAAGATGCTGGAGCTCTCGGTGTACGAGGGCATTCCGCACCTGCTGCTGCCCGTCGTCACCGACCCGCGCAAGGCCAGCATCGCGCTGCAGTGGGCCGTCGACGAGATGACCCGCCGCTACAAGCTGTTGTCAGAAGCCGGCGTGCGCAACATCACCGGCTACAACACGATGGTCGCTGAAGAGCAGGCCAAGAAGCGCGCGTCGCAGAAGACCGTCGACGCGAAGCCCACCAGCATCAAGCCGCCGAAGCCGGTCATCGAGTCGAAGGTCGTCGAGGCGAAGGCTGATGACGCCGCGCCCGCCGAGCCGCCGCCCGCGCCCGCCGCCGAGGAGCCGAAGAAGAAGAAGCGCCGCATGCTGATCGTCGACGTGGCCGGCGACTCGCAAGAGAACCCGGTGCCGGTGGCGCAGGCCGCTGGTGACGCGACGCAGTTGCCTGAAGGGCTCGACGTGGGCGTCGCCGCGCCGACGGAAGCCGCTGAAGACCCGCGTGAGCAGGTCGGGGCCGCCGCCGACGTCACCGCCGCCGCGCTCGAGGCTGAGGCCGCCGCGACGGAAGCCGAGATCCGCGTCGACCCCGAGCTGAGTGAATCGGAGGCCGCCGCGCTCGCGCAGGCCGCCGGTGTCACCGAGGCGCCGTCGGAAGAGCCGGCCGCCGAGGAGCGCAAGAAGCTCCCGTACATCGTCGTCATCATCGACGAGCTCGCCGACCTGATGATGGTGGCCAGCAAGGAAGTCGAGACGTCCATCGCCCGCCTCGCGCAGATGGCGCGCGCCGCCGGCATCCACCTGATGGTCGCGACGCAGCGCCCGTCGACCGACGTCGTCACCGGCATCATCAAGGCCAACTTCCCGACGCGCATCTCGTTCATGCTGCGCAGCAAGCCCGACTCGATGACGATTCTCGGCACGGTCGGCGCCGAAGCGCTGCTCGGCATGGGTGACATGCTCATCATGCCGCCCACCAGCGCGCACCTGCAGCGCGTGCACGGCTGCTTCGTGTCTGAGCACGAGATCAAGAAGGTCGTCGACCAGCTCAAGGCCCAGGGCAAGCCGGTCTACGACGAGAGCATCTTGAAGCCGCGCGACGAAGAAGGCGCGGAAGGCGCCAGCGAGGAAGACGAGCTGCACGACGAGCTCTACGACCAGGCCATCGCCATCGTGTCGGAGATGCGCACCGTCTCCATCTCGATCCTCCAGCGGAAGATGCGCATCGGGTACAACCGCTCGGCGCGAATGATCGAGCGCATGGAACGTGAGGGGTTGGTCGGGCCGGCCGACGGCGCGAAGCCGCGTGAGGTGTTGGTGAAGCCGGTCGGGCAGATGCCCGGCGCGGCGATGATGTAATCGGTGGAAGAATGAGAGCCGTCATGAAGCAGTTCGTTTTCGTCGTTGTCGCTGTCTGTCTCACCGCCTGCGGCATGCCGCAGCCCACCGAGACCGACGGCGGCCTCACCACCGGCCTGCGCTTCCTCGGCACGCCCACCAGCATCGCGTCGCCGACGAACGACGCCGACACCACGGTTGATGGGCTGCAGTTCGACATCACCGTCGGCACCAGCGAAGGCACCACCGAGGGCTACGGCGACGTCACGTTCTTGCTTGAGGGTGTCACGGTCGGCACCGCGAAGTTCGCCGACGGCAAGGCCACGCACCGCTACACGCTGAAGACCGGCGCGGCGGGCAGCCAGACGCTCAACCTCATCGAGGCCAACGCCACCCGCACGGGCAGCAAGCCGTCGACCGTGGCGTGGCTGCTGACCGTCAAACAGAACTGAGCTGACGGGCGAGATCAGCCACCGTGAAGGCACTCACCGTCACGCGCTACGTGCGCCCGTTGAGAGAAGGCGGCTCGCTGCCCGCCATCGTCGAGGCGTCTGACGACGGGCTCTACGTCGCCAAGTTCCGCGGCGCGGGCCAGGGCAAGAAGGCGCTGCTGGCCGAGCTCATCGCCGGCGGCGTCGGCCGCGCGCTCGGGTTGCCGGTGCCCGAGCTGGTGTTGCTCGACCTCGACCCGAAGTTCGGCCGCAACGAGCCGCACGACGAGATCCGCGATCTCCTCAACGCCAGCGCCGGGCTCAACGTGGGCCTCGACTACCTGCCGGGCAGCATCACCTTCGACCCGCTCGTGCCGGGTGCGCTCACCAGCGAGCTGGCCTCGCGCATCGTCGCCTTCGACGCGCTCACGCTGAACGTCGACCGCACCGCCAAGAACCCCAACCTGCTCTCGTGGCACAAGGGCGTCTGGCTCATCGATCACGGCGCGGCGATGTACTTTCACCACGGCTGGGCCAACCCCGAAGAGGCCGCGCGCAGCCCGTTCGCGCCCATTCGCCAGCACGTGCTTTTGCCCTTCGCGAAAGAAGTCGAAGGCGTGCGCTTCAAGTTGTCCGCGCAGCAGCTCGACGCCGTACTCGCCGACGTGCCTGACGCGTGGCTCGAGAACGAACCCGGCTTCACCAGCGCGGCCGACGTGCGCGCGGCGTACCGGCGCTTCTTCGAGCTGCGGCTCGCCAACCAGGCGCTGTACCTCGAGGAGGCGGCCCGTGCCCGCGCCCAGCTCGTTTGACTACGCCATCATCCGCGTGGTGCCGCGCGTCGAGCGCGACGAGTTCATCAACGCGGGCGTCATCGTTCATTCCCCATCGCTGGACTTCCTCGAAGCGCGCGTCGAGCTGGACGAAGCGCGGCTGACCGCGCTGTGGCCCGAGGTCGACGTCAACGAAGTCAGGGAACACCTCGCGGTGTTTCCGCGCATCGCTGCTGGCGACCGCAAGGCCGGGCCCATCGCGCAGCTCCCGCGCAGCCAGCGCTTTCACTGGCTCGTGGCGCCGCGCAGCACCGTGCTGCAGATCTCCCCCGTGCACGCCGGCATGTGTGAGACCGCCGAGGGCATGGTCGAGCGGCTGCTCACGCGCTTTGTGCGCCGCTGATTCCCTTGGCTCCGCGCCGAGCCGTGCGCTAGCGCCGCGCCATGGCCGTCCGTCTGCCCATCTTCGCCACCTGCACCCGCGGCACCGAGCCGTTCCTCGCCACCGAGCTGGAAGCGCAGGGCTGCAAGCGCATCCGCCAGGACCGCGGCGGCGTGCGCTGCATGGCGGCGCTCGACGAGATCTTGCGCGTCTGTCTGCACTCGCGCATCGCCATGCGCGTGCTGTACCCGCTCGGTGAGTTCGACGCGCCCGGCGCTGACGGCCTGTACGAGGCCGCGCGTCAGGTGCCGTGGGAAGACTGGATCTCCTCGCGCATGACGTTCGCGGTCGAGGCCACGCTCAAGGACAGCGAGCACACGCACACCGGCTTCGTGGCGTTGAAGCTGAAGGACGGCATCGTCGACCGTCTGCGCGAGAAGACCGGTTCGCGCCCCGACGTCGACACGCGCGCGCCCGACGTCAGCGTCGTCGCGCACCTCGCCAAGACGAAGCTGTCCCTCTCGCTCGACCTCTGCGGCGACCCGCTCTTCAAGCGCGGCTACCGCATCAAGACGACGGTCGCGCCGCTGAAAGAAACGCTCGCCGCCGCGCTGCTGATGGCCGCTGGCTACACCGGCGAAGAGCCGCTCGCCGACCCCATGTGCGGCTCCGGCACGCTCATCATCGAAGGCGCGTGGATGGCCATGCGCCGCGCGCCGGGCCTCAAGCGCCGCTTCGCGCTCGAAGACTGGCCGCAGTTCTCGAAGCAGGCGGGGCCCTTGCTCGAGGAGCTCCGCCGCGAGGCCATCGCGCAGCAGCGCACGCTCCCCTTCCAGCTCATCGCGCGCGACTACAACGAAGACGCGCTGGTGGCCGTGAAGCGCAACGTCGTCGCCGCGGGCCTCTCGACGGCCGTGAAGATTGAAGAGGCCGACGCGCTCCGCAGCGACCCGCCCGAAGGCCCCGCTGGCTGGCTCATCAGCAACCCGCCCTACGGCGAGCGCATCGGCGAAGGTGGCCAGAAGGGCATGAAGTCCTTCTTCCACGCGCTCGGCACGTCGCTCGGCAAGTGGCAGAGCGCGGGCTGGAAGCTGGCGCTGCTGGCGGGCAACCCGGCCTTCGAGAGCGCCTTCGGCAAAAAACCGATGAAGCGCTTCGACGTGTGGAACGGGCCCATCGCCTGCCAGCTGCTGCAGTACCCGTCGACTACCGGGCGGTGATCTGCAGGTTCTTCACGGCGCCCTGCTTCGGCACGTCGCAGCCTTCCTGATTCGCGAAGTCCGCCGCGGGGATGTTGAAGGTGGCCGTCGGCACGTTGGCGTCGAGCCCACCGCAGCCGTGGCCGCTCATCACGCCGCCATTGTTGCAGGTGATGTCGAGGTCCCAGCACGCGTTGAGGGCCGAGGTGCCATCGGTGCGCTTGAGCACGCAGTCGACGCCGCCGGGGCCCGGCTCGCCACAGTCGACGCGCGCTGACGGCAGGTCGGTGACACGCACGATGGGCGACGTCGACGAGCCATCGTCCGCGACGAGGCCCAGCACCGCGCAGCTCCCACAGCAGATCATCGGACCGACTACGAAAACGGCCACCAACCACATCCAGTTGCGGCTGAACCAGCTCGGCGGCTGCGACGGCGGCGTCACCTGCCCTTGAGGCGTCATGGCGACGCTTGTATTGCGGCTGTACCTGCCCGTCATCCGTGCAGGTAGGATCAGGGCCGGTACCAATGAGCGTCATCACCCACTCCGGTGAGAACGAAGAGTCGAAGACGGCCGAGGTGGCCGCCGACGCGCTCGACCCGCTCGTGGGTCAGACGCTCGACGGCCGTTTTCGCGTCGTCGACGTCGTCGGCAAGGGCGCCATGGGCAAGGTGTACCGCGCCGTGCAGGTGCCGCTGAACCGCGCGGTGGCGCTCAAGGTGCTCGACTCGACCTACGGCGCCGGGCGCGAAGAGAGCTTCAAGCAGCGCTTCCTCGTGGAAGCCGCGCTGCACGCCAAGCTGAACCACCCCAACACGGTGCGCGTCGTCGACTACGGCAGCACCAAGGACGGGCTGTTCTTCCTCGCCATGGAGTACCTCGACGGCGAGACGCTCGAAGAGGTGCTCAAGAAAGGGCCGCTGCCCTGGCACCGCGTCATGTCCATCGGCCTGCAGATGGCGCGCGCGCTGCGTGAAGCGCACGAGCTGGGCGTGGTGCACCGCGATCTCAAGCCCGCGAACGTCGTCATGCTGCACGCCGACGACGACACCGACTTCGTGAAGGTGCTCGATTTCGGGCTCGTGAAGTCGTTCGTCGACGGCCACGAGCTCGAGGGCCGCGCCATCACGCAGCAGGGCATGTTGATGGGCAGCCCGCCGTACATGGCGCCCGAGCAAGGCGAGAAGAACCGCGCCGACCCGCGCAGCGACATCTATTCGCTCGGCACGATGCTCTTCGAGATGTTGACGGGCAAACCGCCGTACACCGGCACCGGCGCGCTCGACATCATCCTCAAGCACGTCAACGAGCCGATCCCCGCCATCGTCACGCCGGCGCGCTTCGAGCCTCCGTCGGACCCGTTCAAGGCCATCGTCACGAAGTGCCTGGCGAAGTCGCCGATGGATCGCTTCCAGTCGATGGACGAGCTGATCCTCGCGCTGCAAGACGTGTCGATACCGGCGCGCGCGGCGACGCAGGAAATGGTGGCCACGGAGGCCGCCGTGCCCGTCGTGGCGATGCCGGCCACCGACGAGACGCCGCAGCTGCAGCCCGCCCCGGCGCCGCGCAACAACGTGCCGCTGCTGGTCGGCTTCTCGGCCGCGGTCGTCGCCGGCGTGCTCGGCACGTGGGCCATCGTGAAGCCCGCGCCGCCGCCCACGCGCATGACCTTCCACCTCGAGTCGACGCCCGCCGGCGCCACCGTCATCGTCGATGGCAAGACGCTGGGCGCCACGCCCATCGACCTCGAGCAGTCGGTCGGCGCGGGGCTGCTGCT
Organism: uncultured Archangium sp.; assembly: GCA_964459885.1. Classification (GTDB taxonomy): domain Bacteria; phylum Myxococcota; class Myxococcia; order Myxococcales; family Myxococcaceae; genus Archangium_A. Next base: position 19,666 of record CAYWON010000034.1, on the reverse strand, counting down.
GCGGCTCGAGAAGGCCGGCTACGTGCCGATGGACGTGAAGCTCACCGGCCACGGCGGGCGCGTTGATTTCGCGCCGACGCTCGCCGAGCTGCCGAAGGCGCCCGAGGGCGACGCCACGCCTGCGCCCGCGCCGGTGCAGCTGGTCGACCCGCCCGCGCCGAAGCCCGACGACAAGAAGGTCGAGCCGCCGTCCATCGAGCCCATCAAGAAGGGCGACAAGAAAAAGAAGCTGGTGGGTACGAGCACGAAGTCGGCCGCGAAGCTCGACGAGGACGAAGCGCCCTCACCCGCGCCCGCGCCCGCCGAGCCGCCGACGAAGAACGAGCTCAAGCGCCCCGACCCGCAGCCCTGACCTCAGCCCGGGCCAAGGTGCACGGCTGAGACGAACGGGGCGCCGTACGAGTCGTACGCGTCGAGCCCGGCCTCACAGTGAATCGCGTGGCCGCCAGAGCCATCGGACACCGTGCACCCGGGGAGCCGCTTCGCGAAGTCGACCGCGGAGATCTTCGGCGGAATCGACACCTTCCCTACGCGGAGCCCGCCCGACTTCTGCAGCTCGACGCCCACCAGCACCACCACGTCCTTCGCGTCGAACAAGAAGTACAGCGCGCCGCTGGTGTAGCCCGTGCGCTCGGCGCGCTCGACGCCATCGGGCGCGAGCTTGTGCAGCTTCGAGACCTCGGCCCGCGTCATGCCGATGCGGACCGCAGCGATGGACTTGCCGGGTTCGACGACGATCGCCGTCGAGGCCAGCGAGAGCGAGAGGAGCATGGAGAGCACCGCGCCACCCTACGGGCGACGACGCGTGCGCTCAAGGCGTCGCCGCAGGGGCGCGCCTCACACCTTGTTCTCGGTGCGCGTCACGATGCGCTCCAGGTTGCCCCGGTGCGTCCAGAGCATCGCCAGCAACAGCGCCACCGCGAGCAGCGCGTACGCGAGCGGGCTCCCCAGCACGAACGCGCTGATGATGGCCAGCAGCGCGCCGACAAGCGACCCGATGGAGCTGACGCGCGTGACGAGCAGAATCACCACCCACGTCACGAAGCCGATGAGCGCCGACGTCGGCAGCAGCACGAGCAGCACGCCGAGCGCCGTCGCCACCCCCTTGCCGCCCTTGAACTTGAGCCAGACAGGAAAGACATGACCCAAGAACGCAGCGCCGCCGACGCAGACGTGCAGCAACGGCGCTGTCGGCGCGAGCACCACGGCGGCCCAGACGGGCAGCGCGCCCTTCGCGGCGTCGAGCAACAGCACCATCGCGCCCAGCTTCTTGCCCGCCACGCGCGCGACGTTGGTGGCGCCGATGTTGCCGCTGCCTTCGGCGCGCACGTCTTTCCTGGTGAAGAGCGACGTCACGATGACGCCGAAAGGCACAGAACCGGCGAGGTAGCCGAGCGCGACGAGGCCCCAGAGCATCAACGCCACCCGAGCTGCGTGTACGCGAAGATGACCCACGCGTAGTTGAGCGCGAACAGCCCCACCACGACCCAGCGCAGCCGCTTCCACTCGCGGTCGCTGAACCAGAGCTCCGGCACCGGCATGCGGAACGCGAGGTGCAGGAAGCTCAACACGATGGAGATGGCGAACGCCGCGGCCGCCACGGTGCCGAGCGGGTTGGCCTTGAGCGCGCCCAGGAAATGGAAGTGCGCGAAGCGGTCGGCCACGCGCGTCAGGCCGCAGCCGGGGCACGGGATGCCGGTCAGCTTGCGGAAGCCGCAGCCCCAGAAGGGAATCATCGTCGCGATGGGCACCCAGCGCGCGATGGCGAGGCCGACCACGCCGATGAGCGCGAAGGCGTCGACCGGGCCGAAGCTCCGGTTTCTTTCGGGGACGATGAGCTGCACAGGCGCCGCCTACCCTAGTGGGTTTGAAGCGCGGCGGAGATTCGACTACCTACCCGGCGCATGACTTCACTCCTCCTCGCGCTCGTCGTCGCTGCTGCTCCCGCTTCTGAGCCGTCGCTCACGCGCGGCGCCAAGCTATCTGGCTCGCAGTCGGTGGAGATCGCCAAGCTGATGGCCTCGCCGTCCGACTTCGAAGGCAAGACGGTCACCGTCGAAGCGAAGGTGCGCAAGGCGTGTGAAAAGAAGGGCTGCTGGATGGAGCTCACCGGCGTCGACGCCAAGGGCCCCGGCATCCGCGTCACGTTCAAGGACTACGGCTTCTTCGTGCCGCTCGACTCGGCCGGCAGCACCGCGAAGGTGGAAGGCGTGGTGAAGGTCGCCGAGCTCGCCGAGGCGCGCGCCAAGCACTACATCGACGAAGGCGCGACGGTGCCCCAGGGCAAGGACGGCAAGTACCGCGAGGTGCAGCTGGTCGCCACGGGCGTCGAGCTCCGCAAGTAATTGCGCTCGTACACGATGCGTGGCGTGCAGGGCGCGGCCGACCGCGCCGTGGCGCTCACGCGAGAGGCCCTGCTCGCGCAGGCGCCTGGCTCGCTCATTCACGACGTGCAGGAAGACCCGCGGTTCCAGCACCGCGGCGTCGATCTCTTGTGGCAGCACGCCGACGGCAAGGTGCTGGGCGTCGAAGTGAAGGGCGACCGCCAGGGATTTCGCCGCGGCACGTACTTCTTCGAGCTCGTCAGCAACGCTGAGAAGGACTCACCGGGCTGCTTCCTCTATTCGGTGGCGGACCTGTACGTGTACGTCTTCGTCGACGCGCGGCAGGTGCACGTGCTCGAGCTGAAGAAGGTGCGTGAGTGGTTCGTGCCGCGCGCGAAGGAATACCCGCTCAAGACCACCAAGACCCGCACCGGCGCGGTGCTCTACACGACGGTCGGCGCGATCGTGCCCATCCGCCACGTGCGTGAAGGCGTGCCCGAAGGCGTTCGGGTGCACGCGGGCGCCTGACGGAACGCCGCTCAGCTGGACCAGCCCAGCGCGCCGCCCGAGGTGGACACCCGCGGCGCGTCGCGATCGCTCCGAACACTCAGCGAATGAGCGCGGCAGTCACCGCAGGCCGGTCGCGAAGCGCGTGAGCGCGTCTGTGCACGCGCAGCTAACGGCTCGCGGCATCTACGCTTCCGCAAATTGGGGACTGATTCCCACCATGCGGAAAGCGACACACGTGAGCGCGTCTCCGCACCAACCGCTCGCGTCAGTCGCCTGAGCACCAACGAACGGCTCACCGCACGCACGCCGCGACACACGTGAGCGCGTCGCCGAACGCACCTCTCGCGCCAGACACCTGAGCACCAACGAACGGCTCGCCGCACCCTCGCCGCGAAGCAAGCGCGCGTCGGTCACCTGCTCACCGCAAGCACACCGCGACACAACGAGCGCGTCTCAGCACGCGTCGCTCGCGCCAGTCCGAGCACCAACGCACGCTCGCCGCACGCTCGCCGCGAAAACAGGTGCACGGCGTCAATCAGCTGCTCACCGCACGCACGCCGCGACACAAGTGAGCGCGTCGCCGCACGCACCGCTCGCGCAGTCTTCGCCAGAGGTGCACCCGTCGCCCGATCCGCCAAGCGCCGTGCACACGCCGCCGAAGCACCTCGCACCGGCTACGCAGGTCGTTGTCGGCGCGCACGCCCCACCGAGCGCCACCGGCGAGCTGCACGCAGCGCCGCCATCCACGGGCGCGCACGTCAGCTCCTCGAAGCACGTCGCCACGCCGCACGAGGCACCGCTGACATCGCGCGGCGTGCACACCGAACCACCGTCGCCCGCCGCACGACACGTCAACCCGTCACCGCACGCCGAGTCGTCAACGCACGCTTCGCCTGCCAGCAACGCCACGAAGCAACGCCCCACCACGTGTGGCGGCAACGCGCCGCTCACGCGCTGACACGTCAGGCCCGCCGCACAGGCGCGGAAGCCGAAGAAGGGCACCGACGTGAACCCCCACGGTCGCAGCGGACACTCGGCGCCGAGGATGCGAGAGAGCGGCTGCGGTGAGGTGCACTCGCCGTCGAGGCACGCGAGCCCGTCGTTGACCGGACACACGTCGGAAGGCGCCGCCCAGCCGCGGTTGCACGCGTCGCCGCGCTGCGGTCGCGGGTTGCAGATGCCGGCCGTCACCACGCCGCCGTCGACGTCGAGGCGCAGGCCGCGACACACGTGCGTTCCCGTCACCGACGCGCCGCACTCGGTCGGCGTGGTGCAGCCCTGCCCCGCCGGCGTGATGCCACACACGTTGAGTCGCGGGTGACAGCGTCGACCGAGACACTCCACGTCGCTGCTGCACGCGACACCGTCGATCTTCAGCGCTTCACAACCCGCGTCGGCGCCTTCACCCACGCAGCGACTGCCCGCGCCGCAGAACCCCTGCGGGCAGGCCTCTCCCACCGCAGGGAAACGCACGCACTCGCTCGCCCCGCCGTCGAGGCTCGCGCAGTACGCCGTCGAAGGCTCGCACTCGGTCGAGGGCCTGCCGTCGGAGCACGACTCGCCGGGCTGCCGGTACGGGCGACAGGTCGGCTGCTCACACGACAGATCGCAGTGCTCGCTGGCACCACACGTCACCGCGCCACACGCCTTGTCCCGCCGCACGAACACGGCCGTCGCGCCGGTGATGGGCGACATGCCGCACGCGTCGAAGGTGCCGGTTGGGCACACCGGCGCGGCGCCGTCGAAGCGCGCCAGGCACGCCGCCGCCGAGACCCCGTTGAAGGTGCGCGTGCCCGCGTCGACGCGCGCGCACTCGGCGCTCCACAGCGCCCGCTCCCGCTCGACGCACAGCGCCCGCCCCGCCTCGCTGTACTCGCCGCACTTCACGCGCGCGTCGCACGCGGCTTCGGCGATGTCCGCGCAGAACACGTCGAGCGAGACCGTCGCCGGCCCAGCGTCCACCGTCGTTCCGCCGCCGGCACCGCCACCCGCGCCGCCGCCCATCGAGCCGCCGCCTCCACCGGTGACGACGGGCTCACACACGCACGCTCCAGCCGCGCGTTCAGCGGAGCAGGTCGACGTGCCGCTGCCGCCGTCGGCGCAGGTGCACGCCGCGACCTCGCCGGCCACGCAGCGCTCGTCACACGCAGAGAAGACGACGACCGACAGGAGGCTTCCGAGCACGAGCGCACGCATCGCGCGCCACTCTGCCCGCTCACCGACGTTGATGCATCGCCGCCAGCACGCGCTTCGTGTGCGGCGTCAGCAGCGCGTCGTCAGGCCAGGCGCCTTCGACCAACGGCTTCGCGTAGAGCGCTTCCATCACGCGCACGGCGCGACCGTCGGCCTGCACGTCGACGTCGAACGAAGGCACCAGCCCCGACAACACGAAGCCGCGTCGCTCGGCCGCGAGCTGCTGGCCCTTCGTCGCGAGCGTCACCCAGACCAGCAACAACTCCGCGCCGACGAGCCGCCCGAGCGCCTCGAAGAGCGGGAAGCCGAACGCGCCAAGAAAACCCGCTCGCGCCTCCGGTGCCAGGACGCCGAGCCGGCCGTGCAGGGTCAGCGACGCGCGTTGGCGCTCGAAGGCCTGGAATCCCACGACGTGATCCCCCTGACAGATAGCCAACACGAAGAAGTCGCCGTCATCGATAAAGACACGGGTGCGCAGAAACACAGCGTCGAGGAACACGGACTCAGCGCCCACCGCGACGGTCGGGTACCAGGCGCGAAGCAGCGTGGGCAACGCCACCACTTCGTCGTCGCGCCACGCGCGCAAGGTGACACCGTCGGGCAGCGCGACCGCCGCCTGGAGCGCTTCCATCGTTGGCCACGACATCGCCATCACTTCACCTGCCCGGCGATGACGAAGACCGGCAGGTACATCGCGAAGATGAAGCCGATGACGAAGACGAGGCTGACGGCGATGGCCGCGACCGCGAGCCCCAGCCGCGCGGAAGGCCGCAGCGAGGCGGCGAGGCCAACGGTCACCAACGCCGACGGCAAGACGCCCATGGCCAGCAGCGCGAGGCGACTCGAGAAGAGCCGCGTCAGCCACGGCAGCTCAGCGCCGAAGTCGGCGAACATCGCCACGAACTTCGGCTGCAAGATGAACGACGCGACGAGCGAGAACAGCAACGCGCCGCCCGCGAACACGAACGCCAACACGTCACTGCCCTGCGTCTTCACGGCGCCGGAACCACCTTCGTCATCGCCTTCTTGGCCTGCGTGAGGAACGAGGTGAGGCCCTTGGGCGACTTCTTCACGCCGGCCTTCAGCTCGTAGCGCCCGCCGGCGAGCGGCTCACCATTGGTGGCGCGCATCATCGTCACCACCACCTTGCTCTTGGTGTCCGACAGCTCTTCGGCGTCGAGCGTCACCACCACCAGCGCGCCTTTGGCCCGCGCGGCGACACCCAGACACGGCCCCAAACGACAGCCCTGCGGCGGCAGCTCTGATTCGTCGACGCGCACCGCCGACAGCCCCTCTTTCGAGAGCGCGTCGACCAGCGCCTGCGCGTAGCGGCGTGAGACGTCTTCGTAGATGGCGTCCTCGGCCGAGATGTCGATGACGGCCACCTGGGCGGGCGTCTGCGACAAGACGGCGAGCGCGACGGCGAAGAGCATCGACGAAGTGGACGCCGCCGGAATGCGCGCGTCAACAGACGTGTTGCACCCCACCCGATCGGAAGCGACTCACGAGCTTGGGCAGGTGAAAGCGCTGCCGAGCATGTGTACCTTCGCGCACGCCATGGCAACGAAGCATCGTCCCGGCGAAGACGACGGTGACACGGGTGTCGCGACAGAGACGAAGAAGAAGGAGCAGCTCAAGAAGCCGCCCCTCTACAGAGTGCTGTTTCACAACGACAACTACACGACGATGGAGTTCGTCATCTCGGTGCTGCAGTCGGTGTTCAACAAGTCCGAGACCGACGCGATGATCATCATGCTCAACGTGCACCGCACGGGCCTCGGCGTCGCCGGCGTCTACACGAAGGACGTCGCCGAGACGAAGGTCGAGAAGACCCACGCGCTGGCCAAAGAACACGAATACCCGCTCAAGCTTTCCATCGAGCCCGAGGAGCTCTGACCCAAGATGGCCTCTCCCATCATCGCCAAGGAACTGCAGGCCTCGATCCGCTTCGCGCTGTCTGAAGCCAAGCGCATGCGGCACGAGTACCTGACGCTGGAGCACCTGCTGTTGGGGCTGCTCCGCGACCCGCGCACGCTGGAGGTCGTGAAGGCCTGCGGCGGCAAGCCCGAGCGCCTCAAGACGCGCGTCGAGAAGTTCCTCGAAGAGACCGTGGAACGGCTGCCCGAAGACAGCGACGCCGAGCCGCAGCAGACCATCGGCGTCGAGCGCGTGCTGCAGCGCGCCGCGTACCACGCGCTGTCCGCCGAGCAGAAGGTGATGGACTCGGCGGACGTGCTCATCGCGCTGTTCCGCGAGGCCGACAGCCAGGCGCTCTTCCTGCTGAAGGAAGAAGGCATCACCCGCTACGACCTCCTCAACTACGTGTCGCACGGCATCAAGAAGGAAGGCGAAGCCGGCGAAGGCGCGGGCCCCGAGGAGCGTGAAGGCGCGGGCTCGATGGGCGCCGACGATGAAGACGGCGCAGCGCCCACCAAGAACCCGCTCGAGGCCTACTGCACCGAGCTGACCGCCGAGGCCGAGAAGGGCAACATCGACCCGCTCATCGGTCGCAAGAACGAGCTCGAGCGCACGGTGCAGGTGCTCTGCCGTCGGCGAAAGAACAACCCGCTGTACGTCGGTGACGCCGGCGTCGGTAAGACGGCCATCGCCGAGGGCCTCGCGCTCGCGATTCACGAGAAGAAGGTGCCGGCCACGCTGCACCACGCGAAGGTGTTCTCGCTCGACATGGGCGCGCTGCTGGCGGGCACCAAGTTCCGTGGTCAGTTCGAAGAGCGCCTCAAGGCCGTGCTCAAGGCGCTGCAGAGCCACGACGACGCGATCCTCTTCATCGACGAGATCCACACCATCGTGGGCGCCGGCGCCACCAGCGGCGGCTCGATGGACGCGTCGAACCTGCTCAAGCCGGCCCTCGCCAGCGGCAAGCTGCGCTGCATCGGGTCGACCACGCACCAGGAATTCAAGAGCGCCTTCGAGCGTGACCGCGCGCTGTCGCGCCGCTTCCAGCGCATCGACGTGCTCGAGCCGAGCGTCGAAGACACCATCGCCATCTTGAAGGGCCTCGCGCCGAAGTACGAAGAGCACCACAAGGTGAAGTACGACGACGACGCGCTCCGCTCGGCGGCGGAGATGGCGCACAAGTACATCAACGAGAAGTTCCTGCCGGACAAGGCCATCGACGTCATCGACGAATCGGGCGCCATCGATCGTCTGCGCGAACAGCCGACCAACAAGGTGACGGTGCACGACGTCGAGGCCGTCGTCGCGCGCATGGCGCGCATTCCGCCCAAGACCGTGGCGAAGGACGAGCGCGAGCAGCTCAAGAACCTCGAGCGCGAGCTGAAGGCCGTCATCTTCGGCCAGGACCAGGCCATCGTGGAGCTGTCGGCGGCCATCAAGCTGTCGCGGTCGGGCCTGCGGTCACCCGAGAAGCCCATCGGCAACTTCCTGTTCGCCGGCCCCACGGGCGTCGGCAAGACGGAGCTCGCCAAGCAGCTCGCCAAGACGTTGGGCGTCGACTTCCTGCGCTTCGACATGTCGGAGTACTCGGAGCGGCACACCGTCTCGCGGCTCATCGGCGCGCCTCCGGGTTACGTCGGCTTTGACCAGGGCGGTCTGTTGACCGACGCGGTGAGGAAGACGCCGCACGCCGTCGTGCTGCTCGATGAGATCGAGAAGGCGCACGGGGAGCTCTTCAACATCCTGCTCCAGGTGATGGACCACGCGACGCTGACCGACAACAACGGGCGCAAGGCCGATTTCCGCAACGTCATCGTCATCATGACGACCAACGCTGGTGCGCGAGACATGCGGGCCAAGACGCTGGGCTTCGGCGACCGGCCGGCCGTCGACTTCAGCAAGGCGAAGGAGGCGATGGACCGCACCTTCAGCCCCGAGTTCCGCAACCGGCTCGACGCCATCGTGCAGTTCGGCGGCCTGACGAAGGACATCATTCTTCGGGTGGTGGACAAGGAAGTGAAGGCGCTCAACGCGCTGCTGCTCGAGAAGAAGGTGCTGGTGTCGCTGTCAGACGCCGCGCGCGGTTGGCTCGCCGACAAGGGCTACGAGCCCGAGTTCGGTGCGCGCCCGATGGCCCGCGCGGTCGACCAGAACCTCAAGAAGCCGATGGCCGAGGCGCTGTTGTTCGGCGACCTCAAGAACGGCGGCAAGGCTCACGCAGACGTGAAGACCGACGGCTCGGGGCTCGAGCTGACGTTCACCGCCGCGGACGCCTGAAGTTCCAGCGCGCGGCGGCCCGAGAGCTGCTGCGCGCCGACCCACCAGAGCGCGGGCACCAGCCACAGGATCGTCCAGCTGAGGTTCTGCACGACCGTGTGCTCGGACTGTCTGACCGCGAGCGCAACACCGGTGGTCAGCGCGACCGAGCACAGCGCCCACACCGCGAGGCCGTGCACGCCGCGCAGTCGCACGAAGACAACGCGGGCCAGCGTCGGCAACACGAGCCAGCACGGCAACACACCGAGCGCGATGTCGGCGTGTGTCGACACGTAGGGCGCCGACTCCACGGGGTATTCCGCGAGCCGTGCGAACGACGCACCAGACACGGCAGCGAAGAGGGCCTGCGAGCCGAACCGCGCCAACAGCGCTGCCACGAACGCCAGGCCTACGCGCATCGAGAGTGACGTCCGGCTCTTCAGCGCCACACCAGCGAACCAGACGGCGATGGCCGACGGCACCACGACATCGGCCAGCGGCCGCAGCCCGTACGTGTGGAGCGCCATCGGCAAGGTCTCGGCTGTGGAGTCGTCAGGACGAAGCACCGCTGCCACCAACCAGAGGACGCCCAGCACCGAGAGGCCGAAGTCGACGCTCCAGCGCCACGTGCCGACGTCGTCGCGCTGCGCGGTCAGCGACGCCAGCAGCGCCCAACAGATGACCAACACCACTGGGAGCGAAGCCCACGCCGGGTGAATCGGGTCGCGCCCCACCAGCGCAGACAGACCGAGGAGCAGCGACAGCGACGCGGCCCCCACGGCGGCCAACGACGACCCTCCCACACGTTCGAGGGGCAGCGCCTGGCCGCGGGCCGAGAACAACCACTGCGCGCCCCACCACCACATCGCAGGCAAGATCAGGCCCGTGACGCGCGGATCGAGCTCGAATGAGACCCACGGTTGAGAGAACGACGCCTCTGCGAGCCGCCACACCCCGAGCATCGCCACGGTGAACAAGCCGAGCGCGATGGGGCGACGCTGCACGCGACCACACAGCCGCACGAGCAGCAGCGCGACGGCGACCAGGACGACCCACGCGAGCTCCGGGCGTCGGCCGGCGATGCCGAAGACATGCTGTTCCAGGACGAAGCGTTGAAAGTACGAGAGCCCTTCCGTGGCCACGAAGGCGCCGATGCCGAGCCGCAAGAGCGTGAAGGGCACTGAGCGTTCGTCATCAAGCAGGCAACTTCCACACAGCCAGGTGATCACCACGCTGCCCAGCCACGTCGCGAACAGGGAATCTTCCCGGTCACGCCACACGGACGAGCCAGCCCACGCGACGAGCGCGACGGCCACGACTGCGAGCGCCCACCACGCGATCTGGCGAAACGCTGGAGACCTGTGTTTCCGGAGCCACGTCCACGCGGCGCCCCCAAGTGCGCTGACGACGCCGAGCGACACAGCGCGCTGCGTGGCCACCGTCGCGTTGACAGCGAGCCCGACGGTCGCCGCCACGGCCACCGCGCCAGACACGATCGCGAACAGCGCGTGAGTGCCGGGCTTCATTCGAGCTCCCGCTTGAGGAAGCCACTGAAGGTCACGCCGGTGCGGTTCCGCGCGTCGCGGAACATCTCGCGGATTTCTTCCGTCACGACGCCGCGCACGCGCTCGCCGTCGAACACCGCCGCACCAACGCGGGGCATTCCGAGAACGTCTCCGGGCTCCACCGGCTCCGACGCAGACTGACGCCTGGAGATCTGAAACACGTCGTACGTGTTCCCACAGAGCTGACGCCCGACCGCCGCGGCGCGGTCTTCGGCGCTTCGCTCCGCATAGCTCGGAGGCGTCGCCGTCGCGTTGTCGACGAAGAACATCGCCTCGCCTGCGCCCTTCTCACGCACCACGGCGATGACGTGGCCCGGTCGCGACGCGTAGCTCACGTCGTATTGATCTCCGTCGAGCAGGCGATCGGCGAGCATCGCAAACCCCTCGCAGTCAATGACGGTGCGACCCGCTTCGTCCCTCGGTTGCGCGCCGAGGAGCGACCCGAGCTTCGCGGGTCGCTCGTCCATCGGCACGGTCGACGTCCACGTCACGCCGTCACCGCTGTGCACGTATGCCGCACGCAGGTACAGACCCAGTTCCCGCGAAACATGTTCCGGCCCTTGCGCCGCGACGCGCGCGAAGTACTCGCGGGCGGCGTCGAGGTCTCGGAGGTTCACCGTTCGGCCGAGTACGTCTTCCATGCGCTGTCGTTGGTCCAACTGGAGCAGCTTCGCCTCGGCGAACCCGGCCTGCGTCAGCTTGAAGCCGCGCTCGGCGATGGTCGTCTCGTTGAGCCCTTTGTCCTTCAGCACGTGCCGCGCGGCGTCGTACGCGGTGTCGCTGGCCTTCAGGCTCGTGAAGCGTCTGTCCATCGCGTGGCGGCTGACCTCCGCGAATGGCGACTGCTGAAGCTCCCGGTACAGCACCCGCGCCTGGTCCAGTAGGCCTTGGCGCTCGAAGGCCATCGCCGCGCCCTCGAGGTGCCGTGCACCGACGGCAGGAGCCATCACGCGCGCCTCGTCAACGAGGGAACCGACCTCCTGCTCAGGTGTGGGAGGCACGCGCGCTTCCCCCAGCCGCGAGGCCGGGACGTCACCAGCCTGCGCTTCACACTGCTGTGGGAGTTGAACCGCGGGGTTCGGGTGGCACTCGAGCTGCGTCGAGTCGGACGGAGACGGCGGCCCGCACACCGGTCCGACGTCCGGATACGAATCAATGTCGCAGCGAGGCCCCTGGCTCGAGACGCGGTTGGTCATGGCAGCGAGGTGGAGCAACCGGCGTGCGCGCGACAACCCATGGAGATCTCAACGGCGCCTCCCACGCGACGGCTTCGTCGCGCGGACGGTGTCGTGTCGCCGGTGAGACGCCGGCCGCACGCCGCGCCAGTGAGAATCGACGGTTGCGCGGGCATCGAGGCTGCACAGCGGCCGTGCATGCCCAACGTCAATCGCAACACCAACGAGAACAATGGCTGGCAGTCGTGGGACAACGCGCAGACGCCGTCGGGCGCTTCGCCGCCATGCACCGACGATGCACGGCATACTGCCATCACTCCTGCACAGAACGCTGCGGTGCAATTCGCTGCGCCGCGGGAGGAAGTGGCGTTCAACGGCGACTCGCGACTGGAGCACGCACTACGCAGTGCGATGGGCACCATGCAGAGCGGCGACGTGCTCGAGCTGCAGACCAAGGGCGAACTGAAGGACGGCGTGGCGGTGGGCGGTGAGACGACGCTCCGCGCTGAGAAGAGGTCCGACGGCACGTTCACGCTTGAGCTCGAAGGGAAGGGCGAGGTCGGGGCCGGGGCTCCACTTGTGGGGTCGCTCAAGCAGGGCATTGGCGGCGGCATCAAGTTTCACCTCGACGACGCGAACCAGACCGCCGATCTCGCCGACGCCATCATCAAGTCAGTCGCCGTAGAGGCGGCCTCGCAGTCCAGCCTCCTCGTCGATGGAGGCGTGTCGTTCCTCCGCGCAGCGAACGTGCAGGACGATCTGGTTGATGCACCGCAACGTGTCGGCAACCACCTCAAAAAGACGAGTGAGCTGAAGGGGAGCGCACTGCTCAGCGCGACCGGAGGTGACGACGTCAAGCTCAGCTACGCCGGCTTCGATCTCGCGAAGCTTGAGTTCAAGGCAACGCTCAGTGGCAAGGACGAGATGAAGCTCGACCTCGAGAAGGGTGAGTTCACGCGCAGCCGAAGTCTCTCCTTCACGGAGAGCAACGGCGTGCAGGTGGCCAACTTCCTGAACGTCGGAGCGTCGGAGCGAGCGAGAAGCAAGCCGGAACGATCTCAGCAGTCTACAAGCTCCCGCCCGAGATGAAGGCGAGGCTGAAGGAAGGGACTCTGTCGGCGACCGAGGTGGCGAAGCACTTCGCGCTGCGCGCCGTACCCGATGAACTGCGCCTCAAAGGGGAGATCGAAGTCTCAGCGCACGCCCGCTCGTATGTGGCTGGTGAAACACGCGCCAAGCTCAGCTCCGAGCTGACGTTCCAGGTGAACGACTTTGACGCTGCCGCCGCGATGGACGCGCTCGCGAAGGCGCGCTGGAAGGTCGAGTCAGAGACATCCGTCGGTCTCTTTTCACCCAAGGTCTCAGTGGGCTTTGCGAGCGCGGAGGTCAACGCATCGAAGCGCCACAAATGGGACGCCGGCCAGTACACGCTCCCGGAGGCCATGGCGGAAGCCCAGTCGCTGTTGGCGTCGACAGATCAGGACCGCTTTGCCGCTCGTCTCGCTACCGCGAACACCCGCTGAGGACCAACCATGAGCTTCATCTCGATCGTCGTACTTCAGGCCGTTCTCGGGACAGTCGGCGTCATCGCAGCGCTGCTGATCGCGCACCGGCTCAAACTCGGGGTTTCGGTGGTTCCTGTCGGCCTGCTTCCGGCTGCAGCCGTGCTCGCTGTGTGGCTCGTACGTACTCCAGATGTTCCTGAACTCTACGCGTACGTCGGTGTACCGCTGAGCCTCGCGCCCGGCCTGCGAGGCCTGTTTGAGCTGCTGAAGGCGCTCAAGAACCGCGCGCCCAAGGGCCCGATGAGCCTGCTCGACGAGCAGCAGCGACGCTGACCCGCGGCGTGCTATGGGCGCGCTCGTGAAGCCGCACGCGCACGAGACGCCCAAAGCCCCCACCGGCAAGGCCGCCTTCTTCGACATCGACGGCACGCTCATCAGCACCAACGTGGTGCACGCGTACGGCTACTACGCGATGAACGAAGGCAGCGTCGGCGGCATCGTCACGCGCACGCTCGGCACGCTTACAAAGCTCCCCGTCTTCGCGGGCTTGAACCTCGTCGACCGCAAGATCTTCAACGAGTACTTCTACCGCCAGTACGAAGGGCTCACCGAAGACCGCCTGCTGACGCTCTCGGAAGACCTCTTCGAAGACGTCATCAAGGGCGCCATCTTCAAGAAGGCCCAGGACCTGCTCGACGAGGCCCGTCGTGCGGGCTGCAAGGTGGTGCTCGTCACCGGCGCGCTCGATTTCACGATGCGGCCGCTGGCGCGTCACTTCGGCGTCGACGACATGATCGCCAACCGCATGCAGTACGTCGGCGGCAAGGCGACGGGCAAGGTCATCCCGCCCATCATCGAAGGCGCCAACAAGGCCAACGTCATCCGCGAGTACTGCGAGACGCACGGCATCTCGTTGATGAAGAGCTACGCGTACACCGACTCGGCGTCGGACTACGCGATGCTCACCGTCGTCGGGCGCCCCACCGCGGTGAACCCCGACATCCGCCTGCGTGCGTTGGCGCGCTCGTACAACTGGCCCATCCTCGACGTGCGCTGAAGTCTCGCGCGCGAGACGCTGCGCGCTGAGATTCCCAGTGTCTTCAACGACATGCCGTTGGACACGCGCTTGCTCAACGGCCGCGCATGACCATCAACCGTCGCTCAGGCCGCTGACATGTCGCCCTTCCTGATTCAGCCTGCAGTCGCGCTCGCGTACGGCGCGTGGTGCCTCTGGTGCCAGAAGAAGCAGCTACCGCGCAGCTACCTGTTCGCGGGCGTGCTCCCGGTCTCGCTCGCAACGGTGGTCCTCAACGTGCTCTTTCCCGGCTCTTTCGGCGGCCACGAGTTCACGCTCTTCGCAGCGGGCGGCGCGCTGTTCGGTGCCTGGCACCTCGTCGCGGTGCTCAAGGCGGTGAACGGGCCTTCGCGACCCGACCACGAGTGAGGGCAAGACCACAGCGTTTGCCTTGCTTTACGGGGCGGCCACGGCGAGAAGAAACGCCGCGATGCGCCCCCTGAAGACGCTCAAGAAGCTCTACGACGAAGAGTCCCACATCATCATCACCGAGAAGGGCTCTCCTCCGCGGGTGATGTTCTACGGCGAGGACTTCTGGGTCGAAGATCTGCCGGTCGGCACGCGCGTCATCTGCCCGCGGCCGCCGCTCGAGGGCGTGCCCAACGTCAAGGCGGCCATCCGCTACGCCATCAACCACCCGCACGGCATGGACCCGCTGCACGCGCTGCTCAAGCCGGGCATGAAGGTCACCATCGCGCTCGACGACATCTCGTTGCCGCTGCCGCCGATGAAGACGCCCGACATCCGCCAGACCGTCGCGGAGATCGTGCTCGAGCTGCTCGCTGACTCGGGCGTCGACGACGTCCACATCATCATCGCCAACGCGCTGCACCGTCGCATGACGGAACCGGAGATGCGGCGCATGGTGGGCGACAAGATCCACGACGCGTACTACCCGGACCGCTACTACAACCACGACGCCGAAGACCCCGAAGGCATCGTCGAGATGGAGCGCACGAGCCACAACGAGGTCGTCGCCATCAACCGGCGCGCCGCGGAGTCGGACCTCGTCATCTACATCAACATCAACCTCGTCCCCATGGACGGCGGACACAAGTCGGTCGGCACCGGCCTCACCAACTACGAGTCGCTGCGCGCGCACCACAACCCGCAGACCATTCGCGACACCGCGTCGTACATGGAGCCGAAGACGTCCAAGCTCCACAGCTCGACGGAGCGCATCGGCCGCGTCATCGACAAGAACCTCAAGGTCTTCCACATCGAGACCACCATCAACAACCGCATGTTCGAGGAACCGGTCGAGTTCCTCATGAAGAAGGAAGAGGACTTCACCGAGTTCGACCGCCTGAAGCTCTCGAGCTTCAAGTACGCGCTCTCGAAGCTGCCGCGCCCGCTGAAGCGGAAGATGTTCTTCAACATCTTCGCGCCCTACGAGGTGACGGGCGTCTTTGCCGGCGCCACCGAGCCCACGCACGAGAAGACGCTCGAGATGAGCTGGAAGCAGTACTCGGTGCCGGTGCAGGGCCAGAGCGACATCGTCATCTTCGGCATGCCGTACGTCTCGCCCTACAACGTGAACTCCACGTTGAACCCGCTGCTCGTGCACGTGATGGCGCTGGGCTACCTCTACAACCTCAACCGCGGCGTGCCGTTGGTGAAGAAGGGCGGCGTCATCATCTTTACGCACCCCTGCTACGACGAGTTCGACCCGGACCACCACGCGCCGTACATCGAGTTCTTCAACCGCTGCCTGACCGAGACGCGCGATTCACACGTCTTGAGCCACAAGTACGAGCGCGAGTTCGCGAAGAACCCCAGCTACGTGCACCTGTACCGCAAGGGCAACAGCTACCACGGCGCTCACCCCTTCTACATGTGGTACTGGGGCGAGAACGGTCGCAACCACGTCGGCAAGGTCATCGCCGCGGGCGCCGAGAACAACCACGTGCCGGCCATCATGGGTTGGGACCGCACCGACACGTTGTCGGAGGCCATCGAAGAGGCGCGCGGCTTCATGGGGCGCAGCGCGAGCATCTCGTTCGTGAAGATTCCACCCATCTTCCAGACCGACGTGAAGCTGTAGTCAGGGCCCGACGCCGCGCACGAGATCTTGCAGCTGCTCGATGCGCGCGGGCTTGCAGATGAGCTCGTGCGCGCTGCCGTCGTCGAGCAACGACTCGACCACGTGCCGCGCCGCCGCCGTCATCAACACGCGCCGCGCAGCAGGCTGCGTCTGCGCCACGTGCCGCAGCAGCACGTCGCCGGTCTCGCCAGGCATCATGTAGTCGGTGAGCAGCAGGTCGATGGTGTGACCGGTCAGCAGCTCGCGCGCTTCTGAGACCGAGCTGGCCGTCAGCACGTCGGCGTCGCGCGCCACCACGCGCGCGTAGCTGCGCACGATCAACGGATCATCATCGACGACTAACACCACAGGCAGGCGACGCATGGCACTCAAACCAACGGGGGATGCCGGTGGTATCGCACAGGCGCGCGAGCGTGTTGCCGAGGCGCAACGTGTTTCTATGGCGCGGCAACGTCGACGAGTTTCCGCCGCACTGTTCCTCAAGAATTCTTGAGGCTTCGCAGGCGCTTCAACGCCGACTGCGCGGCCCAGTAGCCACACATGCCGTGCACCGCCGGCCCCGGAGGGCTGGAGCTCGAGCAGATGAAGAGCCGCTCGTTGGGCGTGGCGTGCGCGGGCACGAGCGTCGGCCGGAGCAGCGACCGCAGCCCATCGACGGTGCCGCCGGAGATGTCGCCGCCGACGTAGGCCGCGTTCATCGCCTCGAAGTGTGAGGTGCGCTTGGCCGTGCGGTGCAGCACGAGCTTCTGGAAGCCGGGCGCGTAGCGTTCGAGCTGCGCCTCGAGCGCCTCGGTGCAGTCGAGGTCGCTGCCGTTGGCCACGTGACAGTACGCCCACAGCGTGTGCTGACCCGCGGGCGCGCGCGTGTGGTCGAACAACGACTGCTGCGCGACGAGCACGTATGGCGCCACCGGCGCGTCGCCGCGGTTGAAGCGCGCCTCTGATTCCGCGAGCTCGGGCAGCCGACCGCCGAGGTGCAGCGTGGCCGCGTGCTGCGCTTCGGGCGCGAGCCACGGCATCGGGCCCGACAGCGCGCAGTCCAACTTGAAGACGCCCGCGCCGAGCGGGTGGCTGCGCAACAGCGCGCGGTACCACGACGGCAAGCCGTCACCGCAGACGCGCTCCACGACGTGCGCGTGCGTGTCGAACAGCACCACTTTCGCGTCGTCGAGCTCCGCGAGAGACGTGATGGGCCGGCCGCGCTCGACCTCGCCGCCGTTGCGCAGCAGCAGCGCCAACATCGCGTCGATGAGCTTCTGCGAGCCGCCCTTGATGAGCGGCCAGCCGACGACCTGCGCGCTGATGGCGAGCCACAACGCGATGCCGTTGGTGATGGGCGCCGTCAGCGGGCTGAAGCTGTGCGCCGCGCAGCCGCCGAGCAACGCCTTGGCTTCGTCGGTCTCGAAGTTCTCTTCGGCGTACCAGAACGCGCTGCGCAGCGAGTCGAGGGCGAAGCGCGTGGCGCGCGGCGACGGCGGCCGGGTGATGGGGCTCATCACCAGCTGGCGAATGGCCTCGAAGTTCCCCGCGAACGACGACATCAGCGAACGCCACGCGCGCTCGTCAGGGCCCAGGCGCGCCGCGGTGGCGTCGACGCTGCGCTCCAGCACCGCCGCGCGGCCGTCGGCGAGCGGGTGCACGAGCGGGAATGGTGAGTGGACGAACTCCACGCCGTGTTTCTGGAGCTCGAGCTGCGCGAACACCGGCGACGCGGCCGCCATGGGGTGAATCGCAGAGCACACGTCGTGCTGAAACCCGGGCAGCGTCAGCGGCAACGTGCGCGCGCCGCCGCCGAAGGTGTCCTGCCCTTCGATGAGCTTCACCGAGTGACCGGCCTGCGCGAGCAGCACGGCGGCCGACAGCCCGTTGGGGCCGCTGCCCACCACGATGGCATCCCACTTCTTCACGGCTTCACTCCTGCTTTGGCGGCTTCTTTCCAGAAGCCGGGGAAGGACTTCGCGACGCAGTGACGGTTGGCGATGGTCGCAGCGACGCCGTGCAGACGACCGAGGACGGCCGCCGACATCGCGAGGCGGTGGTCGTCGTGCGGGTCGAACGAGAACGCGTGCGCTGCGCCGGGCGTGACGGTCAATGTGTCGCGGGTGAGTCGCGCGCGGACGCCGGCGGCGGTGAGCAGCTCGAGCACGCCCGAAGCGCGGTCGCTCTCTTTGTGTCGGAGGATGGTGATGCGACGGAAGGTCGAGGGCTTCGGCAGCTTCGTCGCGAGGACCGCGAGCGTGGGGATGGCGTCGGGGCAGGTCTCGGCGTCGACGTCGAAGCCGCGCGTCGCCACGCCTTCGAGACGGTCCGTCACGCGCAGCCCGACGGACTCGAGGTGCGCCGCGATGGCTTCGTCGGGGTGACCCGTGTCGCGCGCGAGCCGCACCACGCGCAAGCCGGAGACCCACGACAGCGCCAGCAGGTAGCCGATGGAAGACCAGTCGCCGGGGATGGGCGGGAGTTGCCGCGGCGTCGCAGGCGCCGTGACTGCCGGCGACACAGTGAAGCCTGCGCGCGTGAGCCACGATTTCGTCAGCGCGAAGTAGCCCTCGCTGGTGAGCGCGCCCTTCACCGTGACCGGCACGCGCGCGCCGGTGGTGAAGGAGAGCCGCGCGGCGGCGAGGAGCAGGCTTGAGGCGAACTGGCTGCTCTCCTTGCCGGTGACGGTGAAGCGCACGTCGCGCGGGGCGGCGCGCGTCGTCACCACGACCGGCCAGGGCGCGCCGACGGAGACGTCGATTTCGAGCGCGGTGCGCAGCGCGTCGAGGAGCGGCTCGTGGGGTCGTTCGCCGAGGCGTGAGGTGCCGGTGAAGGTGACGCGGCGTTGGGGGAGGACGGCGGCCTGACCGAGCAGAAATCGGTAGGGCGCGCCGCCGTCGCGGCAGTCGATGGTCGCTTTCGACTTGCGGAGTTGCTTCAGACCAGCGCGCAGGACTTCGACGTCGCGTGGCAGCGGTTCGGCGGGCAGTGTGAGTGTCTGGCCGAGGATGTCGGCGAGCACCAGCGCGCGTTGCGCGTCGGACTTGGAGAGCGGCGGCACCAGCGATGGCCCCTCACCCTGACCCTCTCCCCGGCGGGGGAGAGGGGATTGTTGCCAGTCGC
>CAYWON010000033.1:0-49542 GCA_964459885.1 uncultured Archangium sp. | reverse complement strand
CGTGGTCGCCGGTGCGTAGCCCGTCGGCGAAGTCTGAGAAGACCGGCAACGAGACCTGGCGCATGCGCAGCAACAGCACCGGCCTGTACCTGGGCACCGGTCAGGGCGGCATCTTGCGGAGACCTCTCTGAATGAAGCGTGTCGTCATCGCGGCGGTGATGGCGGCGGCGGCGGCGGGGTGTCTCGACTTTGATCAACAGCTCGCCGATGCCTGCGACGCCGGCCGCTGGCCTGGTGAGTGCGGGCCTGCCACGGGCGGAGGCACCAGCACTGGTGGTGGCACCACCACCGGTGGTGGGTCGACGACGGGTGGCGGCGACGGCGTGACGGGTGGTGGTTCGGCGACCGGCGGCGGTGCTGCGATGGACGGCGGCAGCGACGCTGGCTGCATCGGACGCGGCGCATGGTGTTGGGAAGCCCCCAGTCGCCTCGGCGCGATGGAGCTCAACGCCATCTGGGGCCGCAGCGAGACCGAGGTCTACGTCGCGGGCGGCGGTGGTGCGCTGTTGCTGTGGGACGGCGTCACCTGGCGCCAGCTGCCCTTCGCGCCCGACATGGTCGAAGAAGGTGAGGCCGTGGTGCGCGTGCTGCAGCCGCGCGGCGATGGCCTGGTGCTGGCCGGCGACCGCATGAGGCTCTACGTGCCCAACGCGAGCGGCGCGTGGACCCCGACGTCGGTGCTCGCCAACCGCTGGAGCGGCTCGACGCTCGATGACACCACCACCGTGCTCCGCGGCGACCTCAACGGCGCGGGCACCCTCGACACGGTGAGCCCGACCGCGACGGTGACGACCACCAGCACCGTGCCCGTCGACGGCATCTTCGAAGCCGTCTTGCGGCACGACAGCGGGGTCTACCTCGCGTTCTCGAGCCCTGACGGCGCCGGCATGCAGTTGGACGACGGCGGCCTCGCCGTGCTGCACCTCGACGGCGGCTTCATCAGCGGCAGCCCAACCACCTTCGCGACGCTGGGCGGGCGTCCGGTGATGCTCTTCACCGACGGCCGCGCGCTGGGGCTCGAAGCCGATGGCTCGTGGCGCGAGCTCCCGCGCTTCCCATTGCAAGGCCCTCAGCCGCAGACGCACCAGTTCATCGAGCACGACGACGGCGGCGTCGACTGGTGGGCGACGGGCCAGAGCCTGTCGCTGTTCCTCAACCAGAACTTCGGCGGCACGTCGGTCGAGCTCGGCACGCCCGGGCCTGAGTGGGGCCGCGCGTCGTGGGTCTCACCGCAGGGTCAGCTCTGGGCGGTGGGGGCCAGCGGTCGCGTGGTGCGCGCCCGGGGCACGACGCCCGACACGCTCGACGAGCTGGGGAGCCTCCCCGACGGCGTGATGGACGACCTCGACGTCGATGGCGACACCGTCATCGCCGTCGGCGAGCGCGGGGTGCGCTGGGTGCGCTCGAACGGCGTGTGGACACGCAGTGAAGACACGACAGGTGGCACCGCGTACGGCGTCGCCATCTCTGGTGGGCGCTGGTGCACGGTGCACCACAACCGCGTGCGCTGCGCCGCGTCGCTCACCGCGAACCCGATGACCGCGCGGCTCATCTCGGTGCTGGACGGCGGCACACCGGCGGGCTCGGTGCGCGCTGGTGTGGTGCGCTTCTCGCCCGATGGGCGCCTGCGCGCGGGCGTGGGCGGCGCGGTGACGTTCCAGCTCCGCGATGGTGGGTGGGCCGACTACGCGCCCGGCCTGGGCCTCATCACGTCAGACCTGGTGGCGGACGATGACGGCGCCTGGGTGGCCTTCAACCAGCCGCAGGGAGGCACGTACATGCGCGACGGCGTCGTGGCGTACGTGCGTGAGAATGGCACCGTCGCGCGCACCTGCGCGCTGCCGACCTTCGAGGCGCTGCGCGCTGTCTACGCGCTGGCGCGCACCGACGGCGGCGTGCTGGCGGCCGGCGGCGGGTGGGCCGGCGTCTGCGGCGACGACGGCGGGTACGCCGGGTACGACCTCTCGCTGCTGCCCGGCCCGACGTTCACGTCCGTCTTTGAAGACGAGCACGCCAACCGCTGGTTGCTGGCCATCGACGGCCGCGTGTATCGCTCTGACGCGGGCGAAGAGACGTTCTCGCGCGACCGCGCGCCGGCGAGCTGGTCGGCGACCGCGACGCCGGCCGCGGTCCGCATCACCGGTGGAGGCGGGCGCCTGTACGTCGGCATCGGCCATGGCGCCGTGATGCAGCGTCCGGTGCCATAGGACCACCGTGAGTCGTCCCTTGCCGCCTCCGTGACTCTGGTACCGTCACGGCACAGATGAACGTCCTGTTTCTCAGCTCCGAGGTCGCGCCGTTCGCGAAGACTGGAGGGCTGGGCGACGTCGCCGCGGCGCTCCCGCTCGCACTCCACAAGCGCGGCCACGACGTGCGCGTGTTCATGCCGCTCTACTCGCGCGTGGAGCAGGCGAAGTACCGCTTCCGTTCCATCGACTCGCTGCGCGGGCTGCGCGTGGCGTTCGGCACGCGGGCGTTCGAGGTCAGCGTGTTCGCGGCGCAGATGCCGGGCAGCGACCTCGAGGTCTTCTTCGTGCATTGCCCGCAGCTGTACGCGCGGCACGGCATCTACACGCACGACGGTGACGAGCACCTGCGCTTCCTGGTGCTCATCTACGCGGCGCTCGAGGCGGCGCAGCGCATGCGCTTCGCCCCCGACATCGTGCACTGCAACGACTGGCAGACCGCGCTGACGCCGTTGATTCTCAAGACGCGCTTCGCGTGGGACGGCGCCATCTTCGGTCACGCGCGCACGGTGCTGACGATTCACAACTTGAACTACCAGGGGCTGTTTCCGGCCAGCGTGCTGCCTGAGACCGGGCTGCTGCAGTCGGCGCACCTGCTGCATCAGGAACAGCTTCAGAGCGGCCGCATCAATTCACTGCTGCACGGCGTGCTGTACGCGAACGCCATCACCACCGTCAGCCCCACGTACGCGCGGGAGATTCGCACCGCTGAGTACGGCGGCGGGCTCGAGGGCTTCCTGAAGGCGCGCGAAGACTCGGTCTTCGGCATCTTGAACGGCGTCGACTACGACGTGTGGAGCCCGCAGAAAGACGGCCGCATCACGCAGCGCTACGACGTCGGCGACTGGGCAGGGAAAGAGAAGAACAAGCAGGTGCTGCTCTCGCGCGCGATGTTGCCGGCGCTGCCGGGCGTGCCGCTGGTGGGCATCGTGTCGCGGCTCTCGGGGCAGAAGGGCTTTGAGATTGTGCCCGACGCGCTGCACCTCGCGCTGCGCGAAGGGAAGATCCAGCTCATCGTGCAGGGCTCCGGCGAGCGCCGCATCGAGCGCATCTTTCATCAGCTGCGCGCGCGGTTCCCCAAGCAGGTGCGCTTCCAGACGAAGTTCGACGACAACCTCGCGCACCAGGTGCAGGCCGGCAGCGACTTCTTCCTCATGCCGTCGCGCTACGAGCCGTGCGGGCTGACGCAGCTGTACGCGCTCAAGTACGGCACCGTGCCCATCGTGCGGCGCACCGGCGGCCTCAACGACACCGTGCAGCTCTGGAGCCCGCGCGCGGGTACCGGCACCGGCATCGTGTTCAACGACTACGACGGGAAGGCCGTGCACTGGGCGCTCGAGGCCGCGTTCAACATCTACCGAGACCGGCCGGCGTACCGGCAGCTGCAGCTCAACGGCATGCGGCAGAACTTCTCGTGGGACCTGCAGGTGCAGAAGTACGAGCAGCTCTACGCGAAGCTGAAGTGATCAGCGGCGCACGTAGGTCGACACGACGCCCGACGAGGTCAGGCGCAGCACGTCGGGCGTGCCCGGCGTGACGCACACCGAGTACTGCGTGATGCCGGCGTCGCTGGCGACGGTGATCTGATTGGTGCCGCTCGAGGTCCAGGTGCGCGACGTCGTCGTCGGCGATGACGACGTGCCGGTGACGGTGCAGTCACAGCCCGTGCGGCCGCCTGTCGCCGCGGGGCAGGTGACGGCGCCGATCTCGAGCTGTGAGCAGCTGGTGAACGGCGGCGTCAGACAGCTCTGCGGGAAGTTCGCGACTGACGTGACGGTGCCGTACCCGGTGACGTTGAAGTTCGTCGCGTCGATGTCGAGCCGCTCCGCGCTCGTGCCGGAGTAGCTGACGTAGGAACCCGATGGACAGAAGCTCCCCCACGGGTTCCCTTGCTCGACGCAGAACTGCGTGAGGAACCAGGTGCCCTGGAAGTTGCCTGCGCACCCGGGCATCGCGCCGCAGTTCGCAAAGGTGCCCGTCACCACGCTGGGTGTGCCGCCGTCCGGGAGCGCGAAGCCGCTGCCGCCGCCGGTCGCCGTGCCGCCACCGGTCGCCGTGCCGCCGCCGGTCGCCGAGCCGCCGCCGGTCGCCGTGCCGCCGCCGGTCGCCGAGCCGCCGCCGGTCGCCGAGCCGCCGCCGGTCGCTGCGCCGCCGCCAGATCCACCGCTCGAGCACTGGCCCAGCACGCACGACTGGCCAAAGTCACACGCGCGGCAGCTGAAGCCCTGCGCGCCGCAAGCGAGCGGTGAGTTCCCGAGCTCGCAGGTGCCATCGGACGAGCAGCACCCGCTCGCGCAGGTGGTCGAGTCGCACACCTTCGTGGTGGGGCCGCACGCGACGATGGCGGCCGCGCAGAGGAAGAGACACGTGAGGAGGAGCGTCAGGCGGAGCATCGCTGCTGCTTACTCCTGAACGCAGGTGAGTGGCCGTCTGCCGAAGTCAGGCGGGGTCGAGCGTGATGCCCTCGTAGAGCTCGTCGACGCTGAACGAGAGCGAGGGCTCGTCGAGCTCCACGCTCTCGCTCCCGCAAAAGTCACGCGCCATCCAGCCAGCGCCGCATCGAGCGCATCTTTCATCAGCTGCGCGCGCGGTTTCTTCCTCATGCTGTCGCGCTACGAGCCGCGCGGGCTGACGCAGCTGTACGCGCTCAAGTACGGCACCGTGCCCATCGTGCGACGCACCGGCGGCCTCAACGACACCGTGCAGCTCTGGAGCCCGCGCGCGGGCACCGGCATCGTGTTCAACGACTACGACGGGAAGGCCGTGCACTGGGCGCTCGAGGCCGCGTTCAACATCTACCGAGACCGGCCGGCGTACCGGCAGCTGCAGCTCAACAACATGCGGCAGAACTTCTCATGGGGACCTGCAGGTGCAGAAGTACGAGCAGCTCTACGCGAAGCCGAAGCGACTCACTCGGTCAGCGCCGCTTCGATGCGGCGCAGCACCAGGTCCGGATTCTCGTACCAATCGCGGTGCAGCACCGTGAGCGTCTTCCAGTCGAAGCCCTTCAACACCGAGCTCTGCGCTTGCAGTACCTCTTCCGTGGGCAGCGACTGCTGCGCGTCATCATCGAGTAGGACGCCGAGTTGGTACTTCGATGCGCCCTTCGCCTTGATGCCGAGATGGCAACGGAAGCGCGAAGTGCCGACGCCGACGTCAACCTCGTGACCGTTCTTCCTCAGCGCAGCCGCGAGCGCTTGTTCGAGCGAGCTCGACGTTCGTTCGCTCGAACGTGACTCACGCGACGACCACGCCTTGAGCGCGAGCGCGACCTCGGCGCTCGAGCCCACAGACGATGCCTCTGCGTACCGGAGGTAGTTGCGCAGGCAGTTCGCCCCGTCGTTGTACTCGTTGGTGATCGCAGTCCACCGGATGGAGCTGATGACCGCGAGGTGGCGCTTCGCGCGCGAGAAGATGACGTTGAGCCGCTTCTCGCCGCCGGCCTTGTTGATGGGGCCGAAGTTCATCAACATCTTCCCGCGTGCGTCGGGCGCGTAGCAGACGCTGATGATGATGATGTCGCGCTCGTCGCCTTGAACGTTCTCGAGGTTCTTCACGAAGAGCCCGACGTGCTGGCCGTCTTCTTCGCGGTCGACTTCGACTTCGTAGGCCGCCGCGAACGCGTCGTCGTCGGCGCCGAGCGCGTCGATGGCGGTCTCGATTTCACGCTGCTGCGCTTCAGAGAACGCGACGACGCCGATGGTCTGGCCGGTCTTCTTGTTGATGAGTTCGCGGATGAGTTCGGCGATGTAGCGGGCCTCGCCGCTGTTGCGGCGTTGCTCGTATGGAGAGCTCTCGAGGTGATGGAAGCTGATGGTGCGCGCGAGCAGTTCACCCGCACCGACGACACCATCTGCAGACCGCTTCACCGTGATGGGCGCACGTTGTTCTGGGCGCGTCACCGACGGCACGGTGAGCAAACGCCCTTCGTAGAACACGCGGTTCGAGAAGGTGATCAGCGCTTCGTCACGGCTTCGGTAGTGCCAGCCGAGCATCGTCGACGAGAGCGCGCGCGTGGCGTGCGTGAGCAGGCTCGGCGCGTCGAGGGCGATGGCCCCTTGCTCGGTCGACACTTCTTCTTCGTCGTCGCGGCTCGCGCCGAAGAAGTCAGTGGGCGGGAGCTGCATCTCGTCACCGACGACGATGAGCTGCGCTGCGCGGTGCGCCGCGGGGATCGCGTCTTCGAGGGGAATCTGGCTCGCCTCGTCGAAGACCACGAGGTCGAAGCTCGCGTCGAGCGGCAGCGTGTCGGCGACGCTCAGCGGGCTCATCAACCACACCGGCTTGAGGTCGCGCACCACGACGCCGGGGTTGCCGGTCGCGAGGTCGCGAATCGCGCGGTAGCGCATGGTCTTGCCGAACTCGTGCTCGAGCTCTTTGCGACCGGCGGCGAACTGCTTCTTGAACTGCTTCTGCGCGGCGTCGAGCTTCTCGGCCGGCGCCTGCGAGCGGTTCACGTTCTCGAGGAAGCGATTGCGCGCGCGCTCGACGACGGCCGCGGCGTTCGCCTCGCGGAGCCGCTTGCCCACTTCGAGGGTTTCGTCACGCAGCGTGTCCCAGTCACGACCGACGAGGAGGTCGAGCGCGCGTTCCTTCAACGCGGCGTCGGCGGCGGCTCTGCACACCGCCCGTTCGAGCTGCGTCACGTCGATGGGCAGCGATCGCAACGTCTTCGACACCGCCGTGTGCGGCGCAAGCGTGCGCAACGGCTCGAGCAGCGCCGGGAGATCCGCCACGCCCCGTTCGAGCCCGCGGAGTTCGTCACGCAGCGCCTCCGGTGACAGCGCCTCGAAGTTCTGCAGCACGCGCGCGAGTGAAGTGTCGAAGCCGTTCGCAGCGATGGCCGTCGCGAGCGCTTTGCTGGCGTCCGCTTCGGGGGCAGTGATCAGCCACGACTGAAACACCTCGAGCCCCGCAGGCGGCGACGTCTCGAGCGTCTTCGTCACCGCGTCGAGCTGCTGAATCGAGAAAGCCTTCTGCAACGCGTTGCGCGCCTGGGCTTCAGCGCTCTCCGCGGCGTAGCGCGCGTTCAGCTTCTCAAGCACTTCGGTCCACGTCGGTCTCACTGCACGACTGGCGAAATCGAACGACGCGTTGAGCACCCTGCGCAGTTGCCACCACGCTGGCGACAAGAACGCGAAGAGCCGCGAGAAGAACGACGCCTCGAACTGACGGGCGCGCGTGAGCGCCGTCGAGACCTCTTCCGATGGGAGCGGCTTGCTCCACCCCGAAGCGGCGGTGAGCGCACGTTGCGTGACCGCGGCGAGGTCTTTGAGTTCGCCAACCGCGAGGTCGAAGCGCTTGCGGGCCTCGCTCGCGGAGTCCAACAGACGAAGCGCCTTCTCGATGATGAGCGGCTGCAACGTCTGCAGCAGCTTCATGCGCGCCGAGAGTTGCTGCACGTCGGGCCTCCCGGCCACGTGCAGCGCTGAGGTGGCGAGCAGGACCTCCAACGTCTCGAGCGCTCGTTTCGTCTCGACGCGAACGAGCTCCGATGGGTCCGCAGCAGAGAGCACTTCGTTCGACAAGCGACGCAGCGGGTGCTTCCCGAACACCGGCTCCCGACCAAGCGCGCGGAGCGCCCTCTCGACGTTGCGCGCCGCAGGTGCACCGAGCGCGAAGTCACGCGGTGACGGCAACGCACCGTCGAAAGAGAACGGGGCAACCTCGTTCAATTCCAGCGAACGCGCGATGAGCGCGTGCAGTGATTGATCTGCCTGCCGCGCGGGCGATTGCATCGCCGAACGGAAACGCGCGCCGCGGTCGAGCGCCGTCGACAAAGAGCCCGTCACCGCGGTCCTCGCGACGGAACGCGCGTCGTCGGGCTGCTGCGCAATCCACGCTTCGTAGGTTTCCTTGAGGTCCTTGATGAACGCCTTCTTGTCGGCCTGCGAGTCGTGAATCAGGCACGTCAACGGCGCGAGGCCCTGCATCGCCAATCGGTGGAAGACGACGTCGATGGCGGCGCGCTTCTCACACACGAACAGCACGCGCTTCCCGCTCGCGACGGCATCGGCGAGCAGGTTCGTAATCGTCTGCGACTTTCCCGTGCCAGGTGGCCCTTGAATGATGAAGCTGTCTCCACGACGCGCCCGCGCCACTGCGCTCGCCTGCGTTGGATCCGCCGGCATCACGTCGAAGCGGTCAGCGAGCGGCAACGGCTCGAGCGCATCACTGACAGGCCTCGCGTCTTTCGAGAACAAGGTGTCGAACGCGCGATGTTCGCCGGTGGACTCGATGAGCCCCGCGTAGTCGCGCAGCAGCGACGTCTTCCGCGAGTTGAAGTTCGCCAACGTCACGTTGCAGAAGTCGAACGTCCACGAGAGCGGGCTCGCGTCGACCTCGGCGTTCATCGAATAGAGCGTCTTCTCAACGACGTCAGGCGAGTGTCGGAAGATGCGCGGCGCTGGCTCATCGTGGAGCTCACGACCCGCAGCCTCAGACGGGTAGACGAGGTTCGCGAACAGTTGCACCCCGAGCGGGTGCAACTTGCTGCGCGCGTAGCTGTAGTCGAAGCCGCGGTGTGAACGCGCCGAGCGACCCGACAGCGCCGCGCGTTTGCGAAACGCATCGAGCCGCTTCTTTGCCTGCGCCAACACGAGGTCGATGCGCGGCTTGTCGATGCGGTTGATGGTGACGCCGGGCTCGGAGGCCTGAACGGCGCGGGTGAAGTCGTTGATCAGCTGCTCAATCGCCGCGTCGTCGTCGAGCGGAACGGTCTCGGGCAGTCGCACGCCGTAGAGCTGTTGCAGGTACTGCCGCAGCACCGGGTTCACTTCAAACTCGGTGTCGTCAGCGGTGATGAACACCGCGTCGCGCACGCCCTTTCTTCGTTCGAGCGTCACCGGCAGCAGCAACAGCGGCGACGTGATGCGTGTGTTCTTGTCCTCCTTCAGGTTGTGCCACTGGAGGAAACACGCCACGAGTCGCAGCGGCGAGAAGCCGAGCTCGTTCTTTGCGCGGTTCGCTTCGAGTCGCAGGTGGTCGAGCGCGCCGGAGAGAAACGGATAGTCCTCGAAGCGCAGGTAACGACCGAGCGGCGTCTGCTTTCCGCTGCCGAGCTCACGCGCCGGTTTGCCCTTCCAGGTGAGCAGCGCGTCGGGCGAGACGTTGGCGATGTTGAGCACCAATGGCACCGAGCCGATGGTGAGGTTCACGGTCTGCGTCGTCGGGTTGAAGTGCAGCAGGCGATTGCGGCGAGAGAAGTCGAAGAGGCGATCTCTCAACCGCCCGTACACCTCACTGCGCGTCGAACTCCCCGCGTCGGGCGGTGGTTCGGTGCTGATGGTCTGCTCGCGGTAGTGCTTGAGCGTGAAGATGAGTCCCGGGAGATCCTGCGCGCGTCGTGAGCGCACCGGCTCCGTCATCCACGCGATGGTGCGCGCGAGCACAGGGTGAATACGCGGGTTGCGGCGCGAAACGTCACGCTGCGCCGAGAGAAACGATTCCAGCGTGTCTGTGGTGCCGAGGTTCTCGTCGAGCGCGACGCTCGCGAGCACCAGCCCCAACACGTAGATGTCGGTGAGCGGGTCGTGGTGCGCGACTTCGTGTTCCCAACTGACGTAGCGCGTCACATGAACTGGCTCGTTGAACTTCGTCCCCGGCTCGACGACGCGGAGGTTCGTCGACTTCAGTTCGTCACCGTCGTCGACACGCTTGCTGTGCGACACCACGTCGAAGGCGAGGCTCGTTGGCTTCTGAACGGCTTCCAGTGCCGTCGGCGCCAGTCTGGGAGCGCTCGCACGCGCCGCTTCGAACCACAGGCGCGACTGCGTGACCTTCACGTCGTCGACGCCTTCGAGTGGAGCCACGAGGCCTTGTTCGTGCAACGCGGCGACCTGCTCCAGCAGCGGGAGGGTCATCGCCAACACGTCGTCGGTCGAGCGCTGGCGTTCTTCGCCGCCGAGGAACTCCAGCAGACGTTGATCAGCGCTCATGACGGCTCCTCGCGCCTGGTGAGCGCCGCGTAGTTCGCCGCACTCAGGCGAAGCTCCTTTCTCGCGACCCGCGTGAACGTGTCTTCGAGGTTCATGGTCACTGCGAGTCTGGTCATGCGACTCAGGGCACGGTCTTCGAGGTCTTCGTCAGCCATCGCGAAGTCGAGCATCACGAACGAGAAGTACTCTTCGAGGCTCGTGTCGCCGCTCGGCAACGGCGCTTCGTCGATGGTGAGCTTCGCGAAGTCGACCTCAGGAAAGTACCTGCGGGCATGCGCGAGTACAGCGTCGGTCTGCATCCACTCCGGTGACAGCAGTCGCGCGATGAACGTGCGCGTGACGTCGGTGAGCTTTCGCTGTTGAACGAGGTCGAGCGTCTCGAGCGACAACGGCCCGTGCGTGTGGAGTTCGAGGGTGTCGTCAGGCTGTGTCTCGTGCCAGCGCTTCAACGCCCACGCGCGCAGGAAGCCCTCGGGGTGTGTGTCGCCGCGGCTGCCCTTCAGGTCGCCGAGCGCTTCATCTGCTTGCGCGAGATACGCGCCCGCATCGACGGAGTTGATGCCCGTCTGCATCTTCACCAGACACGACACCGCCGCGTTCAACGAACCACTGGCGACGACGGAGCCACGGTCTGCGTAGAACTCCATCCACAGTTGCGCGCGGCGCGCGGAGTTCGCGTGACTGGGAGCGTGCGCAGGTTGTCGGGTGATGTGCTGCAGCACTTCGTCGGCGACGCGGAAGCGGCCGTCGCGTTCGGAGAACAACTTGAAGTGCGCGAGCTCATGTCCGAACAACGCGAGCAGCTCTTCTGTTGAGAGGCGTTCTTGTACTGCGCCGCACAACACCACGTGAACTTCGCCCGGTAGGAAAACGAGGCCCGCGTTGAGCCCGTCGCCACGTTGCGCCTGGTACAGCGTGCGTGGCGCGTCGAGCCCGAGCCGTCGCGCTGCTTCATCGAGCGCGGCGTACAAGGCTTCGTGCGTCTCTCGCGTGAGGCGATACGTCGAGCGCAACAACTCGAGCTTCACCGCGTCGGCGTGCTTCGCGCGGTAGTCGTCCGAGGCGATCCACTTCCACAATCCCGGCTCACCGCGCTCGAGCTCATCGGCGATGGCTTCGTGAAACGCGACCGGCACCAACTCCCGCTCTGTCGTCATCGCGCGAGAGCGTGGAGTTTCGGCTTCAGTCCCTCAAGTTGTTTCGCCGCCCCGGGGGACCTGACTGCTACCCTTTGCCACACCCATGCACGTCGTCTTCATCGAGCCCCGCTTCCCCACGAATCAGCGCTTCTTCGTCCGTGCCCTCCGCGAGGTCGGCGCCACCGTCACCGCCATCGGTGAAGGCAGCAAGGAATCGCTCTCGGGCGAGATGAAGGGCCTGCTGTCGCACTACGAGCAGGTGCCGTCTGTGGTGAACGAAGGCGCCGTGTTGAACGCCGCGCGCTTCATTCACGCGCGCAAGCGCATCGACAGGCTGGAGGCGTCGGTCGAAGCGCACATCATGTCGACCGCCAAGGTGCGCGAGGCGCTCGGCATCGAGGGCACGTCGGTGAAGACCGCGTTCCTCTGCCGCGACAAGCCGTCGATGAAGCAGGCGCTGCGTGAGGCCGGCGTGCCGTGCGCGCAGTCGACGGCGGCGTCTTCAGTGGAAGAGGTCATCGAGTTCGCCAAGCAGGTCGGCTTTCCGCTCATCATCAAGCCGCGCGACGGCGCCGGCGCGTCAGGCACGGTGCGGGTCAACTCCATCGCCGACATTCAGCGCGCGGCGGGCGACACCGGCCTCGACAAGGGCCGCAGCGTCGCCGTCGAGGAGTTCATCGAGGGCCACGAGGGCTTCTACGACACCATCACCATCGGCGGCCGCGTGGTGCACGACTTCGCCACGCACTACTACCCGAACGTGCTCGAGGCGATGCGCACGCGGTGGATCTCGCCGCAGTTCATCACCACCAACCGCATCGACTCGGCGGTCGGCTACCAGGAGCTGCGCACGCTCGGTCAGAAAGTGGTGCGCGCGCTGAACATCGGCACCTCGGCCACGCACATGGAGTGGTTCAGCGGGCCCAAGGGCCTCAAGTTCTCTGAAATCGGCTGCCGCCCGCCGGGCGTGCGCGCGTGGGACTTGTACAACGTCGCCAACGACGTCGACCTCTACCGCGAGTGGGCGATGGCGGTGGTGCACGGCCGGCCGGACTCGCGCCTCTCGCGGCGCTTCTCGACAGGCATCATCGCGCTGCGCCCCAGCCAGGACGGCCGCATCGCGAAGTACGTCGGCCTCGACAAGGTCGAGCGCGCGTTCGGTCAGTGGATGATTGACGCGCACCTGCCGCCGGAAGGCACGCCCACGCAGCCCGTCGAGGCCGGCTACATGGCCAACGCGTGGATGCGCTTCAAGCACCCGGACTACGACGCGCTCCGCCACCTGCTCAACACCGTCGGTGAGACGGTCAAGGTGCTGGCGCGCTGAGCCACGCGTATGCGACGCCGCGCTCGTTTCACCAACGTACCGGTCTGGCGCATCGCGATGGCGCTGATTGCCGGGTGACGTGCGAGAGGGGCGTATGAAGAAGGTCGTCGATTCGCTTCAGGCGTTGGCGTTGGAGCTCGGAAAGGACGCGTACCTGCGCTCACAGAAGTCGGGCGAGCGCGGCGCAGGGTTGTTTCACGACTACTGGCACGCGGAGTACCGCTTCGTGTTCCTCTCGGCGTTCTTCGCGTTGCCCGCTGCGCTGCGTGCTGATGAAGCCGTGCGTGGTGCCGCCGAAAGCGCGCTGGAGGCGTACGAGAAGGGCGCGAAGGACAAGGCAGGCCGCGACCTCTACGCGTTCAAGAACTGGAAGGTCTTCGACCGCGTCGCGCGCATGAAGTTCTTCAACGGCAAGGCCATGAAGAAGGTCGTGGTGGCCGACTTCTCGAAGCTCAAGAAGCTCGCGAAGGCGGAGAAGCTCGACGTCTGAGTGAGACCGCGGGCTGGCTGGCGCGTCAGCGTCGCGCCGCGCGCAGGTGCTTCGCCAAGGCAGGTCGCAGCGCCTCGTCGATGCGGAAGTGGTCGCAGACGCGCGGCAGCGGGCCTGAGAGCAACCCTTCGAGGACGTCGGCGCGCACGGCGAGCGGCCCCACCCACTCGTAGCCCCACGCGCTGGCGTCGCGGCTGCCGAGCGCTTCGTACGTCACCACCGCGCTCGTCGGCACGCCGGGCGGGCGCACGCGCTCGTCGAACAGCTCCGTCAGCAGCGCGCGTCGCTCGAAGGCTGCGGTGCTCGCGGCGCGCTCGATGAAGAGGAAGCGCGCGCCCTGCCTGACGCCGAGTGAGTCGAGCAAGTGGTGTGCGTCGGCGTCGAGCAACCGCATCTGCTCGCGCACGCCCGCGTCGAGCCGCACGATGCCGAGGTCGCGCGCGAACAACCACGCCAACGCCCGCAGCGGCGCCGGCCGAGACGCGGCGGTGAGCGCCTGCGCGGGGAAATCGCCCATCGCCTCTGACACCACGTCGCGCGCACACGCCATGAGCCGGCGCTCGAGCCGCGCGCGCTGCCCGCCGTTCCACTGGTCGCCGTCGATGAGCGCGACGCCGGGCGAGAGTCGGTCGGCGCCGCGCACGAGACGACCCAGCACCTCTCCGTCGAACGAGATGCGACCGAGCGCGTCGACCTTCAGCGCTTCCGTCGGCGCGTCGGCCACCTGCTGGATGAAGTCTTCTTCGGCAGGGCCCGCTTCGACGAGCGCCGACAGCTTCGCGAACGGCCCGCTCGCCTGGGGCGCGATGACCGCAGCGCGCCGCCGTCGTGAGGTCTGCGCCGAGCGATGAACGAAGCGCTCCACGAGGCGCTGGTGGAGCGCGTCACCGAGCGCGTCTTCGATGGCGCGCGTCTGCTGTTGCCAGTGCGCCGCGTCGCTCACCCACGCCGCGCGGTGCGAGATGTACGTCCACGTGCGGATGGCCTCGAGCCGCGCGGTGAGCGTGTGCAGGTCGCCCTTCAGGTCGTCGAGCGGCGCCACGCGCTGTCGCAGCCAGTCGTCGCGCAGCCGCCCGGCGGTGAGCTGCACGAAGACGTCCTTCACGAGGCGCGTGTGTTCGCCGAGCAACCCCTTGCGGAAGTCGGGGATGCGACAGACGTCCCACAACAACTCGACGCGCTCGCGACCGGCGGCCAACGCCAGCACCTCGGCGTCGTTCGCCAGCGCCTTGAGCGTGTCGAAGTCGTCGGCGCGCTCCACGCGATGGAAGAGCGCGCGTGAGGGCGCGACCGAGAGTGAATCGAGCAGCGCCTGCGGGCTCGTGAGGTCGAGCTCGACGCTGCGCCACACCAGCCGCTGCACCGGGGGAAAGCGGTGCGCTTCGATGGCCGCGACGGTGCGAGGCGAGAGCGCAGGCGCCGAGGTCAGCGTGCCGAACTCGCCGTCGTGGACGTGGCGCCCGGCGCGGCCGGCGATCTGCCCGAGCTCGTCGACGGTGAGGTCGCGCTGCTCGAAGCCGTCGAACTTCGAGAGCGACGCGAAGGCGATGCGCTCGAGGTCCAGGTTGAGGCCCATGCCGATGGCGTCGGTGGCGACGAGGTATTGAACCTCTCCCGCCTGGTACATCGCGACCTGCGCGTTGCGCGTGCGCGGCGAGAGCGCGCCCAGCACCACGGCGACGCCACCGCGGAGCTCTCGCAGCGCGTGCGCCAACTCGTAGACCTTGTCGGTGGAGAACGCGACGACCGCCGAGCGCGGAGGCAGGCTCTTGAGTGACTTTGTGCCGAAGCTGCGCAGCGAAGAGAGTCGCTCGCTGCGACGGAACGTCACGTCGGGCAACAGCTCGCGCAGCACGGGCCGCATCGCTTCGGCGCCGAGGAACCAGGTCTCGCGGCGGCCGCGCGCGTGCAGCAACCGGTCGGTGAAGACGTGGCCACGCTCGCGGTGCGCGCAGAGCTGAATCTCATCGACCGCGAGGAAATCGACGGGCTGGTCGAGCGGCATCGCCTCGACGGTGCAGATCCAATACTGCGGGCGCGCCGGCACGCGCTTCTCTTCACCGGTGACGAGCGCGACGCGCGCTGTACCCACGCGCGCCGTGACGCGGTCGTAGACCTCGCGCGCCAGCAGCCGCAGCGGGAAGCCCATCATGCCGCTCTCGTGCTCGAGCATCCGCTCGATGGCGCGCCACGTCTTGCCCGTGTTGGTGGGGCCGAGCTCGGCGATGAGAAGGGACGTCGACGCCATGACCGCAGCGCTCAGTTAACACCGCGGCGCTGCGCGCACCGGCACGTCTTCGCGCCGGTGGTCCTGACGCTGGCTAGCAGCGGCGCAGGCAGCGGGCGTGCGCGGTGCCGCAGCGCGCGGAGCAGCTCGAGCAGGTGGCGCTCGCGGTGCACGCCTGCTCACACGTGGTGCGTGACTGTCGGCAGCTCTGCGCGCAGGCGTTGGTCGGCTCGACAGGGAGGCAGTCGCCCAGCCCGCCGTCGGCGAGGCACGCGCTCTCGGCGCAGGTGAGCGCGGCGCCCGCCTGCAACGCGTTGCACGCGTCGACGCATTCCCCGTCGAGCCGCGCGCCGGCGTCGGCGCTGCACACCGAGAGGTCGGGTTCGGCGAACAATCGACCGTTGCACGCGCTCAGCGTCTGACACCGCGCGACAGTGCACGCGGGGTCCGCCGCGAGACACGTCGAGCACGCCTCCCCTGCGCAGCCCGCGCCCCGCGCGTCGCACGCACCGGCGGCGTCACAGCACCCGTCGCAGCTGTTGTTGCACCCGCGCACCGACGTCTCACCGCAGTCGGCGGCGTAGATGCACGTGATCGCGTTGGTCTCTGTCGCGAAGCAGCTCAGGGCCTGGCCACACGCCGCGCACAGCTGTTGGCACTCTTCGGCGGCGAGCTGCGCTCCGCGCGCGTACGTCTTTGCTGTGGGGAACGCGGTGCCGCAGGGCTCGCACGTCGTTGGCGGGTTGACGCAGGCAGTGCCGATGAGGCCCCACACGAGGATCCAGCGCATGGTCATGTGTCTCCGTGCTCGTTCTCGAACGCGATGGGCGGCGGCGGTGTTTCGTGCGCGCGCAGATGCCGACGCAGCGCCACCGACGGCAGGTGGAAATCGAGCTCCAACGACGCCACCACGTCGTAGCGCGCCAGCCGCTGGAAGCTGATGGCGGCGAGGTGTTCGGCGACGCGACGCCGGTGAAAGCGCGCGTCGATGACGGCGGCGCGGTGCACGGCGGTCACCACGTTGGGTGCCCGGAAGGTACAGACCGCGAGCCGTCCATCGAGCGCGGCGTCGAGGGCGAGGTCGAGCGCGTCGGCGTCGTCGAGCAGGTCGAAGCCCACCACGTCGAGCGGCTGCAGCCGCGCGGTGCGCGCGAACTCCTGCGCGGAGGTCTGCTCGCCCACCACCGCTTGCCGCACGCCGTGCAGCCGGAACCCCAGCGGCTCTTCCAGCGACGCCACGCGGCGGCCGTCAGCGGCGAGGCGCGAGAGTACCGAGGAATACAGCGTGGTGCGCGCGCTGCCGGGCTCGCCCGCCAACAACACGAGGCCGCGCGTGAGCTTGAGCAGCGGCGCCTGCACCAGCGGCGAGATGCCCAGGGCTTCGAGTGACGGCACGTCGCGCGCGAGGCGACGCAGCGACAGCGAAGGGCCGTCGAGCTCTGACGCGACCACGTAGCGCACGTGCTCGTGCGTCCACACATCGCGGCCTCCCGACTGCGGCGGCCGCGCGGCGTCGACGAGCGCGCGCACGTCGGCGCCTGAGAGCGGCACGTTGCCCAGCGGCTCGGTGCCCGTCGTGGCGTGCAGCGTCGGCGGTTCACCCGCGCGCAGCGTGAGGTCTGACGCGCCGGAGGTCTCCAGCTTCTCGACGAAGGCGCGCAGCACGCGCACGGCGCTCGGGGTGTCGTCGTCGATGCTGTCGTCGGGCGTCTCGAAGGTCTGCCGCGGCACCACCGAGAGTCGTGAGACAGGCGGCACCAGCACGAGGTGCGCTTCGGGCGTGCGGGTGGCGCGCATCGCCGCGCTCTCGAGCAGGTTGATGAGCTCTGATTCCCAGCCGTGCTGCACGTCGGCCTTGGCGGCGCGCAGCCGCGCGGGGATGACCTCGCGCTGCAAGACGCGCAGCGGCAGAGACCCGAAGGCCAGCGCGCCGATGCCGCGGCGGTCGAGCCAGCCCCCTTCGACCAGCTGCGCGGCGAGCTCGTCGCTGCCGAGGACACGCGCGGCGATGGTGAAGACGTCGGCGCCGTCGTCGAGGTCGAGCGTGCCGCCGTCGTCGCCCTTGTTGGTGATGACGCGAATCAGCGCGCGGGCGGCGTCGTCGTCGAGCGCGCCGGTGTCGGTGGTCTTGTCGAGGGCGGCGTCACCCGCGGCGCGCAGGTGTTCGCACACGGCCTCGGGTTCCATGAAGCGGGCGTGCAGGAGCGGCATCGAGCCCTTTCCCCCTCTCCGCGGGCGGAGAGGGTTGGGGTGAGGTGGGGCGTGAACAGTCGGCCCTCACCCTGACCCTCTCCCACTTCGCGGGAGAGGGGATCTCTTACAGGTCGAGCGTCGCGTTGAGCGCGTTCTCTTCGATGAACTGACGGCGCGGCTCGACCTCGTCGCCCATCAGCAGCGCGAACATGCGCTCGGCCTCGACCGCATCGGAGATCTTCACCTGCAGCATCGTGCGGACCTTGGGGTCCATCGTCGTTTCCTGCAGCTGCTCCGGGTTCATCTCGCCCAGACCCTTGTAGCGCTGCATCTGCACGCCGTGCGACGCGTCATCGAGGGCGAACTTGAGCACCTCCTGGTACGTCTGCGCGGTGAAGGTGGCCTCGCCAATCTTCAGCTCGTAGGGCGCGGCGCCGAAGGCCTTGAAGCTCTCCTTGAGCGTCGCCAGCTCGCGGAACTCGGGCGAGGTGAGGAACGGCACGTCGATGACGGTGTCGCGCGGCGAGCCGTTGAGCTCGGTGGCGATGGTGTACTTCTTGGCCGAGTGCTCCGGGTCGGGTGCGCGCTTGGTCTCGTTCTTGGCGAGCCACTCGACGAGCTCCGGGTGCCGCGTCTCGAGGTACTCGAGCATGTTGTTGAGCTCTTCGACGGCCTGCTCGTCGTTCTTGAGCATCTCGGGCGTGAGGCCCGTCGCCTGGATCAACGCGTCGATGACGCGCGAGTCTTTCCGCAGCGACATCTTGTCGAGGCGCTTCTGGTACTTGATGACCTTCGCGAGCAGGTCCTTCAGCTCGTCGCCGGTGACCTCGGTCTTGTCGGCGCGCACCAGCTTGGTGCGCTCGCCCGCGATGGACAGCAGGAACTCGTCCTTCGCGTCTTCGTCCTTCAGGTACAGCTCGCGCTTGCCGCGCGTGATTTTGAAGAGCGGCGGCTGCGCGATGTAGACGTAGCCCTTCTCGATGATCTCCGGCATCTGCCGGAAGAAGAACGTCAGCAGCAGCGTGCGAATGTGCGAGCCGTCGACGTCGGCGTCGGTCATCAAGACGATGCGGTGGTACCTGATGTCGTCGGGCTTGTAGTCGTCGGTGTTGCTGCCCGCGCGCACGCCGGTGCCGAGCGCGGTGATGAGCGTCACGATGAGCTCGCTCGAGAGCATCTTCTCGATGCGCGCCTTCTCGACGTTCAGGATCTTACCGCGCAGCGGGAGGATGGCCTGGAACTGCGGGTCGCGGCCCTGCTTGGCCGAGCCGCCTGCGGAGTCACCCTCGACGATGAAGAGCTCTGACTCGCTGGGGTCCTTGCTGCGGCAGTCGGCGAGCTTGCCGGGCAGCGAGAGGCCGTCGAGCACGCCCTTGCGGCGCACGGTCTCACGGGCCTTGCGAGCGGCGATGCGGGCGCGCGCGGCGTCGCCGATCTTGCCGATGATCTTCTTCGCGTTCTGCGGGTTCTCGTCGAGCCAGGTCTGCAGCTTCTCGTTGACGATGCTCTCGACGAGGCCCTTCACCTCGGAGTTGCCCAGCTTCTGCTTCGTCTGCCCTTCGAACTGCGGCTGCGGAATCTTGACCGAGATGACGGTGGCCAGACCTTCGCGCGCGTCGTCGCCGGTGGGCTGCTCCTTGAGGTCTTTCCAGAGGCCGGTGCGCTCGGCGTAGCCGTTGATGCTCTTGGTGAGCGCGGCCTTGAAGCCCGACAGGTGGGTGCCGCCTTCAGGCGTGTTGATGTTGTTGGCGAAGGTGAAGATTTTTTCGTCGTAGCCCTCGTTCCACTGCATGGCGATCTCGACCTGCACCAGGTCTTTCTCGCCTTTGAACGTGATGGGCTTGTCGTGCAGCCGCGTCTTCGACGAGTTGATGTACTCGACGAAGCTCGAGATGCCGCCCTCGAACTTGAAGTCGTGGCTCTTGCCGGTGCGCTCGTCGGTGATGACGATGTGCAGGCCGGCGTTGAGGAACGCGAGCTCGCGCAGGCGCGCCGAGAGCGTGTCGAAGTCGTAGTCCTTCACCTCGAAGATGGTGGGGTCGGGGTGGAAGGACACCTTGGTGCCGCGCTTGTCGGTGGTGCCGACCTCGGCGACCTGCTGCTGCGGCACGCCGCGCGCGTACTTCTGCTGGTACACCTTGCCGTTGCGCTGCACTTCGACGTGCAGCCAGTCAGACAGCGCGTTGACGCACGAGACGCCGACGCCGTGCAGACCGCCCGAGACCTTGTACGCGGAGTTCTCGAACTTGCCGCCGGCGTGCAGCTTGGTCATCACCACGTCGAGCGTGTCCATGCCCGGCACGCTGGGGTGCGGCCCGACGGGGATGCCGCGGCCGTCGTCGACGACGCTGATGGAGTTGTCGACGTGAATGAAGACGTTCACCTGCGACGCGAAGCCCGCGAGCGCCTCGTCGACGGAGTTGTCGACGACCTCGTAGACGAGGTGGTGGAGACCGCGGAAGAACGTGTCGCCGATGTACATGCCGGGGCGCTTGCGGACGGCCTCGAGGCCCTCCAGCACGGTGATGCTGGCGGCGTTGTATTCGGCAGGTTTGGCGACTTCAGGCGTAGGCGTCGGGGTGTCCATGTCGTGCTGATTCCTCGGGTGACCGGCCGCGCTTCAAACGCGCGAAAAGACTCGAAAGCGTCTAGCATGTTTCAGCCTGTCACACCCGGCTTAAAGTGAGGTGTAACGCGTGAGAATCATTGTTCTTTTATCGTTCCTTGGCGGCTGTACGACGGCTCCGGAGAAAGTGATGGCCAGACCCCTGGTTCCGTACGCGGAAAAGGCGAAGGAGCGAGGGCCGGCGCTGGAGCCCGTGGACGCGCTGAAGGCCTGGCTGGAAGACAGCGGAGACGCGGTGCTGCGGGTGCCGTTGACGGTGACGCAGCTGCCTCCGATGCGGCTCGAGGCGCGCGTCGGTGCGCTGCCGGTGCGGCTCGACGACACGGCGTTGGGTGTGAGCCTGGTGGACCGGGTGCGCAGCGCGTGCGGCGAGACGAAGACGTGCACGGTCTGGGTGGAAGGGCGTTGGCGCGACGGCACGCTGCACGTCATTCACTTTGCGCGGGAGGTCATCGTCGACGAGAAGGCCGACTTCGTGGAGCGTGAGATGCAGTAGTGGTCTTGAGAGAGTAGTAAAATACTCTCTCGGGTACGATGGGGCTACGGGTCTGAAAACCTGAGTCGGCTCCGGAGGGGTGTTGCGACGTGGCTGCAATTCGCGTCGTGCCGCGGGGCCGGTGTGGTGGGGCTCGATGTCGGGCCCAGTGATGCCCGCGCCCGTCGATGCTGTTGTTGATCAACTCGCCTTCAAGGGGGCGGTCGACTCGATTCGCCAGCGCACGAGCCGCTTCATCGGCTCCTCCGCACGCCACGAGTTCAGTGCGGCTACACCAGGTGTCGGGAGCCGACTCAGGTTTTCAAACGTGTAGCCCCATCGGCCCTGAGCGTGTAGTTGACTACCTTCTCTGTGACGGTAGGGAAATCTGGCGCTCCCCCGC
Organism: uncultured Archangium sp.; assembly: GCA_964459885.1. Taxonomy (GTDB): domain Bacteria; phylum Myxococcota; class Myxococcia; order Myxococcales; family Myxococcaceae; genus Archangium_A. Next base: position 28,479 of record CAYWON010000033.1, on the reverse strand, counting down.
AACTGCGTCGCCGTGATGATCGGCCTCGACGCGCGCGAAGGCGTCATCACCGCCGACGGCTACCAGGTCTCGACCTCGAAGGGCGAAGTCGCCATCGGCCGTCACGACCTGCTCCGCGTTCGGTAGTTGCACAGCTCCGTGGGGCCGTGGGTTCTGAGCGCATGATGCGACTCCGACCGCTCGTGGCTCCGCTGTTTCTGCTGCTGTGTGGCGCGGCCCTGCTCTGGATGAACCGCCACGGCACCTGGCATTCCAACAAGGCCGAAGGCGCTGGCTGGCTCTTCAGCGTCATCGCCGTCATCTGGCTGCCGTTCGGCGTCTACCGCGTCGCGAAGCCGTTGCAGCTCGCCGTCGGCGTCGCCGTCGTCATTCCTGTCGGCGAGCGCGACGCAGAGTCTGGCACCATCGTGAAGATGGAAGGCGACCTCTGCACCGTCCGCACACCGCGCGGCGACTATGAGATCAACCGCTACGCCATCATCTCGTTGGTGCACGTTCCTCCGAAGGCAGCGTGACGCGCGCGCCGCGCTTGAACACCGCCTTCACCCGGCTCAACGCCTTCACGTCTTTCAGCGGATCGCCTTCGAGCGCCACCACGTCGGCGGGCGCGCCCACCTTCAGCGTGCCCACGTCGAGCCCGAGCTGAGCCGCCGCGGTGCTCGTCGCCGAGCGCAACACCTCGAGGCCGCTCAACCCTGCTTCGGCGTACGCGTCGAACACCAGCTGCATCTCGCGGCCGCGGTCGGCCAGCTCCGTCGGCGTGTACGCGTCGGAGCCGAAGACGATGGGCACCTTCGCCGCCGCAGCGCGCTTCAGTCGCTCGCGTGACGACGCCCGGAACGCCTTGAAGCGCTCGCGCACCTGCGCTTGCTGCGCGCCCGGCGCCGCGGTCACGAAGCCCTCGTAGAAAGACGTCGGGTAGTCCGTCGGCACGAGCGCGATGCGCTTCTTCGCCATGGTCGCCAACGTCGCGTCGCTCAACGCGTACCCGTGCTCGATCGAATCGACGCCCACAGCCACCGCGCGGTCGGCCGCTTCGGGGGGTCACGCAGTGCGCCGCCACCTTCACCTTCGCGGCGTGCGCGCGCTTCACGATGGCCGCCAACGTCGCGTCGTCGAGCTCTCGTCCGGCCCCGGCGTCGACGATGACCTTGATGCAGTCAGCGCCTTCCGCGAGCGCGTCGACCACCGCCGCCGTCGCTTCTTCCGGTGTTCGCACCACCGCGTATTCCTGCGACGCGAGCGTGACGTGCGCAGGCGCCAGCCGCGCGAACTGACCGAGCGGTCCCGACAGCGCGCGCGTCGACGCGAGCACGCGCGGTCCTTCGACCCAGCCCGCCGCGACGGCGCGCTTGAGCGACACGTCTCCGCCGCGGCCCGAGTTGCCGAGGTCGCGCACCGTCGTGAAGCCCGCGCAATGCCCGGTCGGCGTCGCTCAACGACACCGCTTCTCCCACCATGGCGTCGTCGGTCGGCGCTTCGACGTGCAGCAGGTGCGCGTGCGCGTCGATGAAGCCGGGCACCAACGTCACGTCGCCCAGCTCCACGAGCTCTGCTTCACCAGCGGGCTTCGTCGTGCCCAGCGACACGATGCGCCCGTTGTCGATGCGCAACCACGCCGGCGCGGTGACAGCGCCGGTCTCAGGGGTCACCGCGCGCGCGGCGTGCAAGAGCGTCGGCGCCGCGAAGGCAGACAGAGACGACAGCGCGACCACGGCGAGCCAGCGTGCGTGCATCGCCGCCGTCTACGGCGACTCCCTCTCCCTGCGCCAGCGGGGAGAGGGGCCCCCGCTTACGGCGCCGTCAGCGTCACCGTGCGGTCTTCGAACTTCGCGTCACCGCACCCGCAGCCATCGGCGTCCTGCGCGCCGGTGAACTTCGGTGTGATGTCGCCTTCGAACACCTCGCCGCTGAGCGCCTCGACGCGCACCACCTGTGACGTCGCGAAGCTGCGCTGGTCGAACGTGATGCGGTCGGTCTGACACGTCACGAAGATGCTCGGTACGCCGCCATCCGTCGGACACTCGTGCAGCGTGCCCGCCGCGTCGCGCACGCTCAGCGGCGCCAGCGCGTTGCCCGCGCCGTCTCTGAGAATGATGGTCTGCAGAGACGCGCAATAGAGAAGACACCGCGTGATGCAGCCCGAGGCCAGCACCGCCACCACACTCACCAACCAGATCCGCTTCATCACACCACTCCTGTCCCGGCCCCGCGTCGCCACGATGCCACCCGCTTTACGCGGAGGCCACATTGGTGCCACCGTCTCGCCCCGACGGGGCCGGACGTCGCTTCCTGGTGAGGGCGTCATGAGAATTTCACGAACCGCGTTGTCGGCGGCCGTGGCGATGTTGGCGGTGGTGCAGGGTTGTACGTGTCCCGGAGACGGCCCACGCGACCCCACCTTCGGCGAGCTGAGGATCCGCGTCGATGAGCGCGTCGATTCCACCGCCGAGTTCAACTTCGGCACCGTCGCCATGGGCACCACCGCAGCGAAGAAGTTGGTGTTGATCAACACCGGTCGCGCGTCGCTCACCGTTACCGGCTACTCGAAGCCCGACGCCACGCAGAGCCCCACCAGCGCCGGCGCCAACGTCACCGACCCCGACGCCGTCTTCACCGTCGAAGCGCGCGAGGTCACCATCCCCGTCGGCGAGACCGCCGAGTTCGACCTCACGTTCGCGCCGCCCGTGCTCGAAGAGATGCAGCGCGACTACCGCGTGACGCTGAACATCACCGCCGACGGCCTCGACCCCGCGGCCGTCACCAGCTTCACGCTCGTTGGCGAGGCCGTGTCGGGCCAGTGCACGTTGCCTGCGGTCATCGACTTCGGCGCCGTGGCGCTCGGCGACAGCTTCACGCGCACCTACGACTTCGTGAACCCGCAGCCCATCGAGACCCGCGCGTACCTCGGGCCCGTCGAGTCGACGCAGGGTGACGCCATCTTCTCGACGTCGCCCGATTCACCTCGCGGCGAGTTCGTCCTCGGCAGCAACAACACGCGCACCGCGACCTTCACCTTCCGGCCCACGCTGCAGAGTGAGTACCTCGCCACCGTGCGCATGCGCCGCGGCACCGAGTGCCCGGAGCGCCCGGTGCGGCTGCAGGGCATCGGCGTCTCGCAGGTCATCACCTGGGCGCCGACGGAGGTGCGCTTCGGCAACGCGCCGCTGCAGTCCACCGTCGAGCGCGAGGTGGTCTTCTCGAACCACTCCGTCGCGCCGGTGACGCTCGATCTCCTTCGCACCGCCGACCAGGGAACGAGCACGCCCAGCAACCTCTTCAAGGTCGTGGAGCCCGCTGGCGCCATCGTGCTGCCCGCGGCCGAGCGTGACGCCGACGGCATGCTGCGGCCGGGCCTCAGCACCGTGAAGCTCTCGTTCCGCCCGACGACGCTCGGCCCGCGCCGCGGCACGTTGAACGCCACCACCACGCTGCGCGCGCAACCGGCGCTCGTGGTGCCGCTGCACGGCATCGGCGGTGGCCCCGACATCGAAGTGCGCCCCGCGCCGGTGCTGTCGCTCGGTCGCATCGCGTACTTCGCCGGTGCGTCGCCGGCCTCGTTCGCGCAGTCGAACTTCCGCGTCCAGAACGTGGGGACGCCTGCGGTGGCTGGTGACCCCGACGGCAACCTGAAGCTGGGCTCGCTCGACAGCGCAGGCGCGCGCGTGCGGCCGTACTGGGACGTCGTGCCGCTCAACGGCGCGAGCCGCACGGAGATCTGCGTCGGTACGTATGACGAGCTGAGCGGCGGGTGTGACGAAGCGCCCGCGCTGTATGACGCCGCCGTCGGCCTCGCCGCAGGTCAGGCGGTGACGGTGCCCGTTCGCATCACGCCCAACGGCTTCGGTGTGCGTGAGTTCGAGGTGCGCATCTTCAGCAGCGACGTCGACGAGCCCACGACCACGCTGACCATCACCGCCAACGCGGTCAACGTGCCCGAGTGCGACCTCGAGATTTCGCCCATCGCGTTGCCGTTCGGCATCGTGTCGCCGCCCACGGTGAAAGACGCCGCTTTCAGCCTGCGCAACTTGCGCACCGGCGCGGGCGAGGTCTGCCTCATCACCAACCTGCGGCTGGGGCCTGAGACTGGCGCCGCTCCAGGGGCAGCCCCCACGTTCGCACTCCCGAACGGCGAACTGACGGAGCTCGAGCTGCAGCCTGGCGAGACGCGGCAGATCGGTGTGCGCGCGTGGCCGCAGGGGCAGCTGCCCCCGACGCCGGTCGCGGTGCTGGGCTCGGTGCAGTTCAACGTCGCGCACCGCACCAACCCGGCGCGGCAGGTCGCGCTGTCGACGACCATTGGGAACTCGTGCCTGACCGTCACGCCCGGCGACCTGAACTTCGGCACCGTGCAGCGCGACTGCTCGTCGGCCACGCGCACGTTCCAGATCTACAACACGTGCACCACCGCGGTGACCATCACCTCGGCGACGTTCGCGTCAGCGGCGGGTGAAGGCCCCGGCGGCCCCAACTGCAGCGGCAGCGCGCCGTGCCCCGAGTTCCACGTCGTGAGCGGCATCGCGGGCAACACCGTGGTGGCGCCCGGCGCGGCGACGCCGGTCACGTTCCAGCTCCGCTACCGGCCCATCAACCTCGGGCCTGACTCGGGTGCGTTCTCCATCAACGTCATCCAGGGCGGACAGCCGCAGGCCTACGTGGTCTCGCTGCGCGGCAACGGCGACACGCAGGGCCTCAACACCGACACGTTCCGTCAGCAGCAGCAGCGGTCGGCCGACATCCTCCTCGCCATCGACAAGTCGGGCTCGATGGGTCTCGAGCAGGACAAGCTCGCCGCCAACATGAACTCGCTGCTGCAGTTCGCAGAAGACGAGAACATCGACTTCCACATCGCGGCCATCAACACGGAGATCGGCACGCCGGCCGAGCTCGCGCAGAGCGCCATCTTCAACGTCTCGGCGGGCGGACACCGCTTCCTCACGCGGCAGACGCCGAACCTGCAGACCGAGTTCAACAGCATCGTGCAGGTGCCGCTCTCGGGAGCGACGGAGTCGTGCATGGAGCCGGCGACGCTCGCGTTGACCGCGCCCAACATCAACGACCCGACGAAGAACGGCGGCTTCCTGCGCAACGAAGCGGTGCTGGCGGTGGTGTGCGTCACCGACGCGCGCGACCAGGCGCTGCAGCCGCCGATTTTCTATCTGAACCAGCTCATGGGCATCAAAGGCGCGCAGCGGCAGACGGACTTCACCTACAACGTCATCGGCCCGTTCCTCCCCAACGACCCGTCGCACTGCGGCTACGACGACGCCAACGACGGTCGCCACGAGTTCATGGTGCAGCAGACCAACGGCGTGAAAGAGGAGATCTGCCTCGACGACTGGTCCGAGTCGCTGCGGCGCATCGGCTCACGCGCGTCTGGCTACCGGCTCAACTTCTTCCTCACTGCGACGCCTGACCTCTCGTCGGCCCACGGCATCCAGGTGAAGCTGAACGACGTCGACCTGCCGGAGATCGACCCCGACCCGTCGCTCGGTTCGCGCATCTGGGAGTACGACTCGACCACCAACTCCATCGCGTTCCAGCCGCTCTACGTGCCGGGCGCGGGTGACACGTTGACGGTGACGTACCAGGTGGCGTGTCTTCCGTAGCGCGCGAGTGAATTTTCGCGCGCCACCTGCGTTGGTGGCGCGTGCTCTCGCTCGTGGTGGTGATCAGCCTCGCTGGACTCGTGCAGTGGACTGACGCAGACGGTGTGGTGCACGTCGACGATGCGCGGCGTGCACCGCGCGACGCGAAGCCGCTCGCCGATGATTTCTACTCTCGCGTGGATCTCGACGGCCGGCCGCAGGTGCTGAGCGACGGCGGTACGCGCTTCGACGACTCGGCGTGGTGGCGTGGGCAGTTCTCGACGGCGCGCGCTGAGCTGCAGGCGGCGCAACGCCGCGAACGCGAGGCCCGCGACGCCGTCGACGCCGCGCGCCGTGAGGTCTGCGCGACCGCGACGGCCGAGGCGACCTCTTCGGTGCGCGTCTTCAGCCGGAGCGCCGGCCCCGTGGTGGTGACGACGCGCGACGGCTCACGACGACAGGTGGCGTTGGCGGCGCGGCAGGCTGTCGATTTCAGTGACGCGCAGCAGACGACGACGCGCAGCTGCGTGGCAGGGCAGGCGTCGGCCGCGCAGCTCGAGGCGCTGCGTGAGGCGACGACGCGCCGCTCCGAAGCAGAGGCCGCGGTGCGTTCGCTGGAGCGCGCTGCCAACGACGCGGCGGTACCGTTGTCTGTGTGGCGGTGACGGGGAAGCCTGGGCGGGAGCAGGCTGGAAGACTTCGGCGGTGCGCGCTTCGAGACTGGCTCGTGGCACGCCACAAAGCCGGTTCAGGTGAACCGTGTGCCGTTGCAGAGCGGTTTCGCTCAACAATTCGCCGTCGGTTGCGCTGACTTCGTCGCGAAGCCGCGGGGCACGCCGCGATTCGTCGGGGCGGGCTCGCGACCGATTTTCCGCACCGTGGGGAACCTGTCCCCAATTTGCGGAAGCCGCTCCGCTAGAGTGCGCCGCCCGATGCTCGTCCTCGTTGAACAGCCGCTCGAAGGTGACCGCCTCAGCTTCGCCACCGCCGCGCGCGCGCTCGGCCACCGGGTCGTCGAACTCCCAGTGGGCGCCACGACGCTCCCCATCGACCCCGGCGGCTTCGAGTGGGGCGTGCTCTACGGCGAGCTGCCATCGCTGGACCGCTACCAGTCGCTCCACGCCGCCGCGCGCGCGAAGAACATCACGCTGCTCAACGACGTCATGCAGCACGCCGACGCGATGGAGCTGGACCGCGTCGTCACCCGCCTCGGGGCGTTGACCGCGAAGACCGAGGTCGTCAGCCGCGTGGAAGAGGTCGACGCCGCGCTGGGTCGGCTCTCGCTTCCGCTCTTCACCAAGGGCGCCGTGCGCTCCAACAAGCGCCTGGGCTGGGACTCGTGTGTCGCGACGACGGCCGACAGCGTGCGCGACCGCGTTGGCGCGCTCCTCGCTGATCCGTCGCTCACGCGTTCCCGCGTCTTGCTGCGCGAGCTCTTGCCGCTGCGCCGTATCGACCGCGCGCTCGACGGCTTTCCGCTCTCTCGCGAGTACCGGCTCTTCGTGCTCGACGCCGACATCCTCGCGCTCGGTTTCTACTGGCCGGGCAACGACCCGTTCGGCGCGCTCACCGACCGCGAGCTGCGTGAGGTGCATGAGCTCGCGCACGAGGCTGCGGTGCGCACGCGCGTGCCGTGGCTGTGCGTTGACGTTGGGCAGCTCGAAGACGGCAGCTGGCGCATCATCGAGACGCAAGACCCGTGCTGCAGCGCGCTCTCGTCAGTGCCGCCGTCGTTGCTGGTGGGCTCGCTCGCGCGTGCGCTCGAGATGCGCGCCGGCTGCTGACGCCTTCGAGTGCGAGTACCGTCTCGCGCCATGAAGAGACTCTTCATCGCGCTCCTGCTGTCGGGCTTCGCCCACGCTGCCGTGCCCACTGGCTTCACCGAGACCGTCTACACGGGCTCAGGTCTCGTGCCGGCCACCAGCATGGCCTTCGCGCCTGATGGGTCAGGGCGTCTCTTCATCACCGGGAAGAATGGCACCGTGCGCGTGGTGCAGTTCGTCAACGGGCGGCCGCAGACCAGCAGCGGCACGACGTTGGTCACCAGCGTCTTTGCGACGGAACCGGCGGTGTACACCAACAGCGAAGGCGGGCTGCTCAGCGTCAGCTTCGACCCGAACTTCGTGTCGAACCACTACGTCTATTTCTTCGTCAGTGTCTCGGCGTCGCAGCAGCAAATCGTCCGCTACACCGACGTGCAGAACGTCGGCGTGGCGCGCACCGTCATCGTGCCGAACCTGCCCACTGCCGGGCAGAACCACGTCGGTGGCGCGACCGGCTTCGGGCCTGACGGCAAGCTGTACTGGGCCATCGGCGACCTCGGTAACGGAACGGGCGTCGACGCCGACCTCACGTCGCTCGCGTCGAAGGTGGGCCGCGCGAACGCCGACGGCTCGCCGGTGAATGACAACCCGTTCAACGACGGCGTCGGGCCCAACAACGAGTTCATCTGGGCGCGCGGCTTCCGCAACCCGTTCACCTTCACGTTCCGGCCTGAAGACGGCGTGCTCTGGGTCAACTGCGTGGGCACCGGGTACGAGCAGGTCTTCGCCGTCAGCGCGGGCGACCACGCCGGGTACAACGACTACGAGAACAACCAGCCCGCCGGGTACCTCACGCCCGTCATCAAGTACCGCACCAACGGGACCGACTCGCGCACCATCACTGCGATGGGCGCGGCGCGTGACGCGACCGGCGTGATGACGTTCACGACCACGGCCACCCACGGCTTCCGCGTGGGAGAGCGCATCGTCGTGGCGGGCGTCACCGACAGCAGCTTCAACGGCACCTGGTACGTCACGAGCCGGCCCACCAACACCACGTGGACGGCGCAGGGCACCGGAGGCGCGGCGACGAGCGGAGGCGGCACGGCGACGACGCAGTCGCTCGGCGGCTCCATCACCGGCGGTGCGTTCTACGACTCGACGCTGTTCGACGTGCAGCACCAGGGCGCGTTCTTCTTCGGCGACTACAACTCGGGGCAGCTGACGCGCGCGGCGGTCACGCCCGCGGGCGTGGTGCAGACCGTCGATTCGTGGGGCACGGGCTTCAACAGCGCGGTCGACGTCGAGGTCGGCCCCGACGGCGCGCTGTACGTCATCGGGGTCACCAGCGGGAACCTCAAGCGCATCGCTCCCGCCATGCCCGGCGCGAAGCTCATCGTCTCGCAGCGGAACGTGCGTGTGCTGGAAGGTGGTCGCGCGCGCTTCACGGTCTCGCTGTCGGAGCAGCCAGCGGCGGACGTGACGGTGTCTGTGTTGGCGCCTGCGGGTGCTGGGCCGGTGTTGGTGTCAGGCGCGTCGCTCACCTTCACGACGAGCAACTGGGCCACACCGCAGACGGTCGAGCTCTCGGCGCCGGAGGACGCGAACGCCGTCTCGGAGACCACGGTCTTTGACGTCGCCGCGACCGGCTACACGACGGCGCAGGTGACGGCGCGCAGCATCGACGACAACGGCGCGCGGCTGGTGCTGTCGACGGCGCAGGTGTCGGTGGTGGAGAACGGCATGCAGACCTTCACCGTGGCGCTCTCGAAGCAGCCGACGGCGACGGCGCTGGTGACGGTGACGCGCTCGGGCGGCACGCCGACGCTCACTGTCTCGGGTGGTGCGGCGTTGAGCTTCACCACGGCGAACTGGATGACGCCGCAGACGGTGACGTTGAGCGCGGGGCCTGACGCCGACAACCTCGACGACGCCGCGACGGTGACGGTGGCGTTGGCGGGTGGTGAAGCGCGCGACGTGGCGGTGACCGTGCTGGACGATGACGACCGCCCGCCGGTGTTCACGTCGATGGCGCCGCTGAGCGCCGTGGTGGGCGCACCGTATCTCTATGACGCGGCGGCGAGCGGTCAGCCCGCGCCGCAGTTCTCGTTCGCGTCGATGCCCATGGGCGCGATGGTCGACATGCTGAGTGGCCTGGTGACATGGACGCCGAGCGCCGTCGGCATGGGCCACTTCGAGTTGGTGGCGTCGAACGGCGTGATGCCCGACGCCACGCAGACCTTCGACGTCGTCGTCGCGGCAGATCAACCGCCGACGGTGGTGATGACGCGCCCCACGGTGGACGAAGTGGTGGGCACGACGACGATGGGTGAGTTCTTCGGCGACTGCCTCGACGACGTGGGCTGCACGCACGCGGAGTTCTTCGTCGACGGCGCGTTGATCAGCACCGACACCAACCCCGGCGGCCACTACCACGCGTTTGGCGAGCACAACCGGTGGGACTCCACGGCGCTGAGCGCGGGCGCGCACCTGGTGGTGATGAAGGTGTTCGACACCGGTGGTCAGTCGGCGGAGTTGGAGCGGCGCGTGTGCGTGGGCAGCGGGCCGTGCGAGTTCTTCGATGCGGGCGTCGACGCCGGAGTTGAAGACGCCGGAGTTGAAGACGCTGGAGTTGAAGACGCTGGAGTCGATGACGCGGGTGTCGATGCAGGTGTCGATGCAGGTGTCGAAGACGCGGGCACCGACGCAGGGCTGGTCGCCGACGCCGGTGTGGAGGACGCGGGCGTCGACGCGGGTGACCTCGCCGACGCAGGCGTCACGACCGACGCAGGTTCTCAGCCGATGGTCGATGCCGGCACTGGTGAGCCGATGATGCCCAGTGGCTGTGGCTGCACTTCGACGACTGGCGGCGCGTTGTGGTCACTGGCGATGCTCGGGGTGCTGCTGCGGCGACGTCGTCGAGCGTGAGTTCTGCACGACATCGAGCGGCGGCGCGTGTGGTCGCTGCCGTTCAGCCTTCGCGCGGCTCGAAGCCCAACGCCTCGCGCACTTCCGCGTCGCTCAGCTCACGGCAGCCGCGCTCCGGCACGTCGAGCTCCAGCTTGCCCACCGCTTCACGGTGCAGCGCCAGCGTCGGCAGGTTGACCGCGTTCAACATGCGCTTCACCTGGTGAAAGCGCCCCTCGAACAACGTCAGCTCCACTGAGTCGTCGCCGCGCGGCTTCGCCTTCGCCGGTCGCGTCAGCTCGCCGTCGTCAATCTTCACGCCCACGCGCAACGGCTCGAGCTTCTTGTCAGCGACCTGCACGCCCACGCGCGCCACGTAGCGCTTGGCGAGGTGCGTCTCAGGCGACGTCGCGTGCTGTACGAACTTCTCGTCGTTGGTGAAGAGCAGCAGGCCCGTGGTGTCGCGGTCCAGCCGGCCGACGGTGTGCCAGCCGAAGCGCTGCAGCTCGTTCGGCATCGCGGCGACCAGCACGTCGGTCACCGTGCCGTGGCCTTCAGGGTCGCGCCCGTGCGTCACCACGCCCGCCGGCTTGTGCAGCATCAAGACGCGCGTGCGCCAGGTCAGCGACACCGGCTGGCCATCCACCTCCACGCGCGAGGTCGACGTCACTGGCGCCAGCGGCTCACGCTGCACGCGCGCGTCGAGGCGCACGCGGCCTTCACGAATCGCCGCTTCAGCCTGCGGCAACGGCAAGACACCCGCGCGCGAGAGTGCACGCGAGAGCCAGTCACCCGGCTCGCCTGAGTCGCGAGCGCGGGCGGCTTCCAGCCACTTCGGAGGTTTGTTGCGGGGGCGCGGCACGCGGGCCGCTTAGCCCAGCTCGCGGTCCTCAACGCACGTTGTTGATGGAGTTTTTCGCCGTCTCGTGGCGCGTCTTGAGGACGGCCGACCCGTTCGCCGGCACCTGCACGTAGTCGATGAGGTCGAGGTCGATGCGCGCCGCGTCGGTGGGCGCCCGCATCAGCCGCCACGCGCCGTGCACGCCGGCCTTCGCCACCGCGAGGGTGCAGTCGACGAGGTCGCCTGTCACGTAGTCGGCGGTCGGTGTGTTGAGCGCCGTCGCGTCGCTGGTGACGAGCGTCGTCTCGGTGGCGGTCACCGTCAGCAACCACGGCGCGCCGTCCACCGTGAACCCGCCGGCGCGGCACAGCGCTGCACCTGACTGGCCGAGCGCGACGCTCTGCTTGCCGTCGAAGACGAAGACGCCGTCCGCGGTGTCGATGAGCGTCTTCGTCGCGGCGCCATCGGTCCACACCGCGAGCGCGCGACCCGTCTTGCCGCTGTCCAGTGACGCGGCGAGCTGGTTGCCCTGCGACACCGCGCTCCGCACCGTCGTCTGCTCAAACGCGACGGCGAACTCGCGGTGGGTCTCTCCGCCCGCAGCGATGAAGGGCACGTCGTCCTGACCGACCGCCTTCCCGACGGCGAAGTGGTTCGGCGCGGCGTTGCCCAGCTCGACGAGCAGCGACTGGCCGTCGAGGTCGCCGCCCGCCGCCTTCAGCGCGACGAAGGGCAACCCCTTGATGCTCACCACCGACTGATGCACGGCGCCCGGCGCGCCCAGCGACGTGAACGCGGACAGCGGCGTCAGCGCGCTCCACGTGTCCTTCAGCGATGTGCTGCGAAGCACGCCGTCGTCGCCCTCGGTGAGGAGGTGCACGCTGTCCCGCACCGTGCCCAACGCGCGCGGCGTCGCGTCGGTCGCGAGCTGGCTCGCCGCATTCTCAGCTTCGACGTCGGGGCGCACCACGCGCACGTTCGTCTTCAGCGCGTCGTTGTCGATGACCTTCTCCGCGTAGACGAGCACCGGCGTCCCTTGCGGGTCGACCACGAGGTGCGCGCTCTCAAAGATGGGGTTGTTCCCCGACTTGCCGCCTTTGTAGAGCGGGTTGCCGCGATTCATCGCGCCTTCATCGGGCGTCGCCGCAGGTCCACACGCCGACATCGCCGACAGCCACACCACCAACGTCTGCTTCAGAGTCATGGCGCGTTCCGCGGGCAACGGACGTGCCACCCCGTTCCCGCTCGGAAACGCCGCCGCGCGACGCCGTGAAGGTCTGACACGCATGTCGCGAACAGAAGAATCGCAGCCCGCACTGAAGAAGAAAAAGGGTCGCGGGTAGCACGGAGCACACCCGCTGTTTTCGAGGCTCCTTTCGATGCGAATTCCTGTCCTTGTCTGTCTGGTCGCCCTCTCGTCGTGTCTCCCTGGTCGCACGGACGCCACGCCGCCCGGCGCGGTGCCGACGAACCTCGTCTTGCGCAGCTACGAGGTGCCGAACCACGGCGCTCAGCAACTGCGCAGCGTCTTGAAGGACCTGCTGTGGTTCGGCAGCGACGGGAAGGATGCGAACCGTTTCGTGGGGCGCGCCGAGGTGGGGCCCGACGGCCGCCTGGTGGTGTTGGCGCCGCCCGATGTGCACGAAGGCGTGAAGAGCCTCGTGGCGAGCCTCGCGTCGGCGCCGCCGCGCAAGGAGCCTGGCACCGCGCGGCTCGACTACTGGGTGGTGAAGGGCGTGCCCGGCGAAGGCGAGCTGCCCGCCAACCTCAACGAAGTTGCCGCGGCGCTGAATGAAGTGAAGAAGAATGACGGCCCGATGGCGTTCACCCTCGTCGAGAAGCTGACCGTCAGCTCGCTGCCCGACGAGCACGGCAGCATCGATGGTCGCGACACGCGCGTGCGGCAGCGCATCACCAGCGTCGACGGGGCGCTGTTGGCGCACCTCAACCTCGAGCGCACCGACCAGCGGGTCGACACGAAGGTGCGCTTGGCGCCGGGCGTGGTGGCGGTGCTGGCGTCGGCGGGCATGTCGGGGAACGAAGTGGGTCAGAGCATCTACTTCGTGGTCCGTGCGGCCGATGGCGCGCAGTGAAGGCTCGCCCACCTTCGACCGTGCGCAGTTTGAGGCCCTCTTCGTGCGCCTCGAGAAGCCCGTCTTCAACGTGGTGTACCGCTGGCTGTGGAACGCCGATGAGGCGCGCGACGTCACGCAGGAGGCCTTCATGAAGCTGTGGGTCGCGAGGCAGCGCGTGCGCGTCGAGTCGGTGGAGGCGCTGCTGTTTCAAGGCGCGCTCAACCTCGCGGCGAACCGGCTGCGCGGGCGGAAGGTGCGCCGGTTCTTCACGCTGGGTCTGGGCGAGGCCGATGACGCGGTCGATGAGCGCGAGGGGCCTGACGCGTCGCTCGAGGCGCAGCAGCGGCGGGCGAAGGTGCGCGCGGCGGTGGAAGCGCTGCCCGAAAAATTGAAGGCCGTGGTGATGCTGTGTGAGTTCTCGGGCCTCAGCACCGCGCAGATGTCCGAAGCGCTGGGCATTCCGCCGGGCACCGTGGCGTCGCGGCGCTCGCTGGCGATGGCGGCGCTGGAGAAATCGTTGGGCCCGCTCGAGCTGGAGATGGCGTCATGAAGCACGACGAGCTGTTCGAGGTGTTGGAGCCGCCGCCGCATGGCCTGACGCGGCTGCGCGCGGCGATGGAAGAGAAGCGTCGCCACCGCGTGATGTGGCCAGCGGTCGTCGCGGCGTCGGCGGCCGCGGCGTTGTTGCTGTTGATGCCCCGACAGCCGGACCCGCTCGTGAGCGCCGCCCGCGCCGAGTTGATGGCGCCCGCCGACGCGGTGACGGGTCACGGCGACACGGCGGTCGAAGCGCTGCCGTCGTCGACGCCGGGCGTCGTCATCTACCGCGTCGCCACGTGGTGACCGTCACTTCTTCTTCGCCGCAGGCACCGGCTTGCTCTTCTTCGACGCGCCCAGCACCAGCTCGTCGTCGAGCAGCCGCGTCATCTCATCGAGCTTCCCGCGGTACGTCGCGTATTCCTGCGCGCTGATGCGCTCGCAGGTGGTGCGCCACGTCTGGGTGCTCTTCAGCACGCGCCCATCGAGCTTCACCTCGCGCGCCAACGACAAGCACGGCAGCGTCACCGCGCCGCTGGCCGGCAGCTTCGTCACGTCGAAGCCCTCGGGCAGCTCGAGCTCCAGCTTCATCACCTGCTGCGCGGGCGTGCCCAGCAGCAGCGGGTGCTGACGCTTCGCCAGCGCGAACGTGCTGCGCGGGTTGGCGTCAGACGGCAGGCGCAGCCGCAGCGCGTCACCTTCCACGCGGCCCAGCGAGCCGGTCTCGGCCTTCATCTGCACCACCGCCGGCACGCGCAGCGAGTCGACCTCCACGGCCTTCACGTCGCTCGTCGTCGCGTTGGGCAGGTGCGCGGCCGCGATGCGCTGCGCCACCTGCGTGAAAACCTGCTCGTTGCGCGCGGTGCGACGCACGAGCGAGCCGGTGCGGCCCACGCCTTCCACCGTCACCGTGCCCTTCGCGCCGCCGTCGGCCAGCAGCTGCAGCGCCAGCGTCGTCGTCTCGCGGTTGGCCTCGGGCGCCTGGAAGGGGATGTCGCGCCACGCGTGCTGGTTGGTGCGCGGGTCGAACACCAGGCTGCGCGTGCCCACGTCGTCGGTGCGCACGCTGTCGACGTCCAGCAGCTCGGCCGTGGGGTCGAAGAAGCGCGCCTCGACGCCCGGCTGCTTCGGCACGTACACGATGGCGTGGTTGAACTGCTGCATCGGCACGTCGTCGTGCACCGGGCCCGTGTCGCGCGTGCGCACCAGCGCGAAGTGCGCGTCGAGGCCCAGCTTGCGCGCCAGCTCGATGAACAGCACCGCCTTGTCCTTGCAGTCACCGTAGCGGCGCTCCAACGTCATCGACGCGGGGTGCGGCTTCACGCCGGCGATGAAGCTCTCGTAGTCCTGCTGGTAGCGGATCTCCTCCATCACGAAGGTGTGAATGCGCGCCAGCTTCTCGGCCGGCGTCGGCTCGTCCTTGCCCAGCGTGCGCGCCACCGACTCGAGCTCCGGGCTGTCGCGGAACACGCCCTCCAGCAGCGCTTGTTCCCACGAGAGCCACGTCTTCCAGTCGGGCACCGACGACAGCTTGATGTTGGTGGCCAGCTCACCCACCGTCGGCATGTGCGGCTCGCTTACGAGCGGCGCTGCGCCCTTGTTGGTCCACTCGAAGCGCAGCAGCTCGCCGCGCTTCTCCTGCTTCGTGGCCAGCGCGCCGACCTTGTTCTCGTGCAGCTTCGTCGTCAGCGGCGCCCACAGAATCAACGTGGCCTCTTCGCGCTGGTCGCCCACGCCCTGAAAGGTCCACGTCTCGTTGTAGTAGCGCGACAGGTAGCCGCGGGGCGGTGAGTCCAACCGGTACTGCAGCACCAGCGTCGAGCCGGGCTGCATGCCGCGGAAAAAAATCTGCCGGTTGCGTTCGCTGTTGGCCTCCGCGCGCTGGCCCTTGTCGTCGACCGCGTACGCGTGCAGCACGCGCAGTCGCCCCGCGCCCACCGACTGGCGAATGATGCGGTCGCGCCCCTGCGCGTTGAACGCGTGCACCACCAGCGTCACCACGTTCGAGGTGCTGCCGTCGGTGTTCAGCAGCGTGACCTCGTGGTCCAACAGGTACGCCACGTCGGCGCCGCTCTGCTGCTTGACCTGGTCGCGCGACTTCACGAGCGCTTCCAGCCGCGCCTCGTCGGGCACGTCGGCCATCCACTCGCCGCGCTGCTGCGGCGCGAGGAACTCGACGCGGTTGGCGAGCGACTCGTTCTCGGGGTTCAGCTCCACCGCGCGCTTCCACAGCGACAGCGCGGTCTCGATGTCGCCGCGCTGGTACGCGAGGTCGCCGCGCTTCACGTACGGCGTCGACGCTTCGGGCGAGAGCTTCGCGGCTTCCAGCAGCGCGTCGTCGGCCTGCGGGAAGTTGCCCAGCCGGCGGTACGTCTCGGCCAGCGCGAGCCACGTCGAGTAGTCCGTGGGCCACGAATCGAGCCGCGAGCGTTGGTGCCGCTGCGCTTCGGTGAAGTTGGCCACCTCGAAGGCCATGTCGGCCTCACGGCGCAGCGCCTCGGCGAGGAAAGGCAGGCGCTCCAGCACCACGTCGGCCGCGTGCAGCGACTCGTCGCGCCTGCCTTGACGCGCGAGCGCGCGGCTCAGCTCGAGGTCTTCTTCGGGCGTCGAGCCGAAGCGCTCGCTGCGCGCCGCGATGGTCTTCACTTCGTCGTCGGTCCAGCCTTCGCCGCGCCAGGTGTCGACCAACAGGTCCCACACCTCGTGGAGGTGCGGCTTGCTCTTCTGCAGCTCCAGCAGGCGCTCGCGGGCCTTCTGCTTGAGGCCCTGCTGCATCTGGAAGCGCGTCTGGCGCAGGCGCACGAAGGGCAGCTCGTCGCCCACCTGCGCGTCGAGCGCCGAGAGGAGGTCGGCGGTGCGGCCGCGCTCCTGGTTGTACCAGAGGGCGTCGACCTGCCAGGCGCGCAGCACGAGCGACTTCGGGTGTGCCGCGACGGCGAGGTCGGCCGCGCGCACGGTGGTGACGCCGCCGACGCCAAGGTGCGCCCACGCCACGCGGTGCGCGAGCGCACGCGCCGGGCTGCCGTCGAGCGACGCCACGCGCCAGTCCAGCAGCGCGTCGAGGTCGGGCTTGAAGGCCTTGCCTTCGAAAGGCGTCACGCGCGCCGAGAGGTGCCAGCTGCCTTCGCGGTGCGCTGATTTGATCAGCACTACGTGCGGCCCGGCGGCGAGCTCGAGGGGAATGACGAGCTGGTCGAAGACGCTGCGCTCCAGCTGCGCGGTGGCGAACACGGGCTTGCCGTCGACCCACACCTTGAGCGGGTCGCTGGTGGTGAGCCGCAGCGCGTGCAGGCCCGGCGTGGTGACGGTGAAGCCGCCTTGCGCGTACGCCGCGGCCCAGCGCGTGGGCGTCATCAGCTGCAGCAGGTCGTAGCGACCGCGCGGGTCCTTCGGCACGTTGGTGCGCCACGCGAGCGGCCCGACGCGGCCTTCGTAGGTCTCGGTGAGGCCGGGGCGCGACTCCGGCGCGAACTCGAGGTCGAAGCCCTTGCCCTGGTCGTTGTCCCACGTGCCGACCCAGGCGAGCTCGAGCTGACCTGCGATGTTGGTGATGAGCTCGTCGCGGTAGCTGAAGTCGCCGAGCGCGTTGACCTGCAGCGCGAACTGGAGCGCCGCGGCGTCGCGCACGTCGGCCGACGGGTGGTCGCGGCGGAGCCGGTCGTACAGCGCGCGCACGGTGTCGCGCTCGGCCCAGGTGAGTTCCAGCGACGCGAGGAGGTGCAGGTGCAGCAGCGCGGCGTCGTTCGACGTGTCGCGCAGCGCGGTGACGAGGTGCTTCACCACGTCGGCGTCGCGGCCTTCGAGCTGCGCGAGGCGCGCGGCGAGCTCGTGGGTGAGCGCGCTGTCGGGTGCGGCCTTCTCGGCGACGTCGACGGCGCCGCGGAGCTCCTGCGGGGTCTGCGCGCGGTAGAACGACTCAGCGGCGGTCTTGAGCGCGGTGGCGTCGGAAGGCGCGGCGGCGTGCAGCGACGGGAGCAGCGTGGCGCAGCCAGACAGCAGCGCGAGAGCGGCGACAGCGAAGAGACGCATGAGGGCGCGTACTCAAGCACCCGGCCGCGTCGAGCAGCGCACGAAACGCGCGCACCTGTCCCCGAGGGGAGGTCCCCTCTCCCCATCGGGGAGAGGGTCAGGGTGAGGGGCCAGTATTGATCCGGCTGATCATGACTTGTTGAGCCCCTCACCCCAACCCTCTCCCCGCTGGCGCAGGGAGAGGGGGCACGCAGGTCGGTGACGCTGACCTTGTTGAGTCCCTCACGCCAACCGTCTCCGCGCTCGCGCAGCGAGGTCGGTGACGCTGACTCTGTCGAGCCCCTCACCCCAACGCTCTTCCCCGTTGCGTCATGCAAGTCACCGCTGTTCGCCGAGGAACACGTCGCCGCGGTGCGCGAACGCCGCGACCGTCGCCGCGCCGACCTTGTTGCTCTCCAGTATCAACAGCGTCAGCGGCTTCTGGGCCAACGCCGTCGCACCGCCGTCGCTCACGTCGTTGTCGCGCAGGGACAGTCTGCCGAGCTTCGGCCACGCCGCGCGCGCCAGGTCGAGCGCGCCCGCTTCACCGATGCCGTTGTAGTCCAGCGTCAGCTCCTCGAGGTCCGACAGCTTCGCCTCCGCCAGCACCGTCGCGCCCGCATCGCCCAGCTTGTTGTCGCTCAGGTCGAGGTGCGTGAGCGCCGTCAGCTGCGCCGACTCGGCGATGGCCCGCGCGCCCGCGACGCCCATGCGGTTGCCGCGCAGCAGCAGCCGCTCCAGCCGCAGCTGTGACGACTGCGCGAGCGCGCTGACGCCGTCGGCGAGGAGCTGGTTGTTGGCGAGGTCGAGGCTGCGCAGCGCGAGGTTGGGCGCGCCAGCCAGGGCACGGGCACCCGCAGGTCCGATGCGGTTGTGTTGCAGCACCAGCTCCACGACCCGCGTGCGCTCCGGCGCCGACGCCACTGCCGCCGCGCCTTCGTCGCCCAGCCTGTTCTTCGACAGCTCGAGCACCTCCAGCGACCGCAGCTCCGTCGACTGCACGAGCAGGCTCGCGCCGCGCGCGGTCACGCCGCTGTCTTCGAGGCCCAGCCGCTTCAAGCCACGCAGCCGCTCGGCCTTCGACACCAGCTCGGCAGCCTCGTCGGCCAGGTCGCACTCGAACAGCTGCAGCGTGCGCAGGCTCTCCAGCTGCGGTTTGGCCAGCAGCGCCTCCAGGCCCGCGCGGTCGAGCCCGCCGCACAAGACCTGCACATGCTGGAGGTACCGCGCCGCGGGCGCGCGCAGGAGCGCGTCGAGGGCAACGAGCGCAGGCACGTCGAAGACCGCCGCCACGATGAACCCGTGCTTCCAATCGAGCTGCAGCAAGCCCGGCGGCGTGGGCACGTCGGCGTTCCACGTCGCTTCGTGCTGTTGCCGCAGCGCCGCCACCTCCGCGTCGAGCGTGGCCCGTTCGTCCTCACGCAGCTGCTTCATCAACCGCTGCTCGAGCTCGATGAGCCGGCCGCGGGCATCGCCTTGACTGGTGAGCCACACGCCGAGCGCGGCCCAGTGAGCAGGTTGCGTCTCATCCATCAGGAGCGTCGTCTCGGTGGCGTGCATGCCACCTTCACCCGTCAGCGGGGGCGCCTGTGCTGTCGCAACCTCGGGACCACGAGTCCTGAAAACGAGAATCGCTACGGCGCGCAGTCGACGTCGAGCTCGAGCACCACGCCGGTCTCGCTCGAGATGAGGAGGCGGCGCTCGGTGCGGTGAACGCGCGGCCGCCGCAGCGCCTCGGTGCCGGGCACCAGCGCCCAGCCGCCGTCGGTGACGAGCTGGTACGCGCCGTCATCGGTCGTCGCCACGACCGCGCCGCACACGCCGTCGAGCGACGTGACGTCGCCCAACGCTGGCGCCACCGGCACCCGCGACGGCAGCGAGAGGACCTCACCCGTGGTCGTGCCCAACCTGACGGCGTCGCCCGCGCGGAACACGTGCAGCGGGTCGCGGTTGGTGACGGGCAGCTCGGTCACTTTCCAGCGGTCGACGGCGGTGGCGGTCACGCGGAACAGGCGGTTGTTCGCCGTGGCCCAACCCTCGAGCAGGCCGGCGTCGGCGGTCGTCACCGTCCAGCTGGTCACCGGGAAGCCGGGCGCTGGCTTCACCGCCGGGCGCACCACGCCGGTGGCGGTGCCGTCGTTGGCGCCGGCCCACAGCGTGTCGCCCTCGCTGCACACCAGCACGCGGCCCGCCGAGGTCGGGAACTCGCGCGCCACGGGCTCCGAGAGTCGAGGCAGCCCTTCGAAGAACCACGACACGCCCGAGCCACCGTCGCTCAGCTCGCCGGCGATGGCGCCGATGTTCAACACCGTGCCGCTGCTGCCTTCCACGAAGCCCACGATGCGCCCGGCGTCGTCGTCAGACGTCGCCACCGTGAGGTGCAGCCCTTGCTCGACGAAGCCGCCGTCGCTGCGTTGTTGGCGGTAGAGCGCGCGGCCGCGCAGCGCCACGAGTGCGCCGTCGTACACGGCGAGCCTGTCCGGTCGCACGTCGAGCAGGTCTGGCACGTCGAACTCGAGCCCTTCACCGAAGCGCAGCACGCCTTCATCGCTCTGGCGTACGTGGCCGTTGCTGAGGCCCGCCGAGCGCGTGGACACGTACTCACGCAGCGCCTGGGCAGGTTGTTGGCCTGGCGCTGTCCACACCGTCGTGGTGTCGGGGGTCGCGCGGCAGACGAGCTCTGTCGACGCCACGTTGCGCACTGACACGTCGACGAGCGCGCCGCCGGTGCACTGAGCGGCAGGCGGGTCGAGGAGGTTTGGCCCGCCGCGAATGTTGCCCAGCTTGAAGCGCAGCGCCGCGAACGACGAGCCGTTGATGCCGGTGGCGTCTTCCGTGAGCACGCCCGCCGTGTAGTTCTCGACCCACAGCCGATGAATCGACACGCGCGGGTCGGGCGCGGCCCAGATCTCGGCGCCGCTGCTCACTTCGGGCAGCCACGTCTCGAGGGTCGAGACCCCGGTGTCGCTGACGCTGGCGATGACGAGCCTGAGCGCGCCGCTCTCTTCATCGAGCGCCGCGACGTCGATGGCCGGGCCCTTGCCGTACAGAGGGAAGCTGTTCTCTTTCGGGTGCCACACCGTCGTCGGCGCGTCGGGCGCGGTGAAGGCGAAGCCGAGCCCCTGCCCACCATCTGGGAGCGGCCACTTCATCGGGATGGCGTCGGACACCCTGTTCTGCACGCCAGAGAGCAACACCGGCGGGTCTTCCAGCAACCAGGGCTGGTGGCGCTCGTCGACGATGACGGCGATTTCGCCAAGGAGCGCGACGTCGGTGAAGCCGCCGTCCCACGCGATGCGGCGCAGCGCTGACTCGTAGGCCTGCTGCGCGCCCGCGACGACCTGGTACACGCGCGAAGCGTAGAGGCCACCGTCGATGACGAGCGCCGCCTGGTGCATCACCACCACGCCGCCGTCGAACAGCACGTTGATGGTCGGCGACGGGTACAGCCTGTCGGCCTGCGGCGTCAGTGGAGAGACGCGCGTGGTGGCGCCGGGCGCGTCGGGGCGCGTCGGCGCGGGTGCTTCGAGCGAGGTGTCGACGCAGCGGCCTTCGATGCTGCAGCGCCAGCCGCCAGCGCAGTGGCTGTCGATGACGCAGGGCAGGGCGGCCGGCACCGACGGGTCGTGGCACACGTTGTCTTGCGCGCAGAACCAGTCGGCCGCGCAGTGTGTGTCGTCGGTGCAGGGGAAGGCCATCGGCACCGCGCGGTCGTGGCACACGCCGTCTTGCGCGCAGAACCAGTCGTTGGGGCACTGCGTGTCGTCGTCGCAGGGCAGCGCGACGGTCGTCTGCGGGTCGTGGCAGCGCGTGTCTTTGCCGCAGAACCAGCCGGCCGTGCAGTCAGCGGACGACGCGCACTCGACGGGCACGCCCACTGACGGGTCGTGGCAGTAGCCGTCGCGCAGGCAGACCCACGGCTCGACGCACTCGGAAGAAGCGGTGCAGCGGTAGGCGCGCGGCGGGGAGAGGTCGACGCACGCAGACGCCAGGAAGACGAGCGCGACCAGCAGTGCAGTTGGGTGCAGTGCGTCCCTCACCCCCACCCTCTCCCGGCCGCGGGAGAGGGGGCTTTGTGTGCGGTTCACGGGAACCTCCCGGCGAGGCCGAGGCCGTTGTGGGTGGGCACCACGGCGATGGCTGTCGAGCTGCCGTCAGCTGGCATCAACACCGCGCCCAGAATCATCGACACCACGCCCGCGCCCAACGCGCCGACCGCCACCCAGCGCTGCGTCTCGAGGTTGCGCAGCTGCGCCTCGTAGCCCGCGCGCGTGCCCAGCAAGCCCGGCGTCGACGCGCCCGCATCGAGGAAGGTCGCCAGCTGCTGTTCCTGCGACAGGTGCAGCGCGCCCCACACCAGCCCGAAGAGCGACCCCGCAGCGCCGACGCCCAGCAGCGTGTACGGCAACACCCGCGAGGGCGGCGGCGGTGCCGGCGTGGCCGTGGCCTCGGCGACGGCGAAGGGCAGCATGGTGCGCAGCGCCTCCAACGAGCGCGCGAGCCGCGTGGCGCGACCGAGCGGCTGCGCCTTCTGTGAGTCGAGCGACGACAACGTCAGCTGGTACGCGTCGCCCAGCTTCGCCACCGAGCCCGAGAGGATGAAGCGCGCCCCCAGCGCGCCCGAGATCTCGGCCATGCAGCTCTTCGAAGCGTCGCTGCAGCCCAGCAGCTCGCGCTGCCGTTCCATGCCGACGAGCTGCTGCACGTCGCGGCTGCTCATCACCTCGAAGTAGCCGCGCGCCTGCACTTCGTTGGTGACAGCTTCGGTGAGCGGCGCGGTGAGCGACGCGTCGACGCCCGAGCCAGCAGAGAGCTCGAGCACCACGAGTTTCGGTTTCTCAGCGGCGCTCAGCGTCAGCGCGGCGAGCAGCGGGAGCCACATGACTGCCCAGCGTAGATCAGAACGTGCACGCACCCAGGAAGCACGTCGGCGGGAACCCGAGCGGGCTCTTGGTGCAGCAATCGGCCTCGGAGGCGCAGGGCTCGCCGGTGCGGCCGCGTGCCGCTCCTGCCGACCAGAAGCACCGGGTTAGTCGTTGAGCGATTGGTACGTGGCTGGTGCGTCGATGGAGCACCCACGGCGGTTCTCAGAACAGGCACAGCCCGAAGCCACAGGTGGCGCCGAAGCCTTGGTAGCAGCAGTCGGCCAGCGAGCCGCATGACTCGCCCGCACGGCTGCAGTAGCAGACGTTCGCTGACGCGCCGCCGTTGGGCGCGGCGCGGCAGGTGTAGGGCGCGCCGCGCGTACACTCGCTGGCGTTGGCGCACGCGTCGAAGCACCTCCCGGTGGCATCTGAGAGGCCATCGCCGCCGCACGTGCCGTCGGGCCCGCAGCCCACGCTGCCGTTCTTCGCGCACAAGCCCTCGCAGTAGCCACCGTTGCCCGAGAGACAACGCCCCGACTCGCACTGCGTGTTGTTGCTGCACGCCGCGCCGTAGCGCCCCTGCCCCTTGTCCTTCGGCTCGCAGCGCTTGCTCCACGGGTTGCAGCCGTAGCTCGAGCCGCCGCCGCGGTTGCAGTCGGCGTCGGAGCCGCACAGCGGCGTGCAGGTGCGTGGGCCGTCTTGCCCGGAGGCCGGGTTCTCGTGGCACGCGTAGGCCGCGCGACACGCCGTGGCGCCGCTGCCGCTGCACTGCTGGCGACAGAACGTGCCGTATTGATCAGTCGTGCACGCGCTCCCAGCGGTGCAGCCGTACGACACGCCCGCGTCCAACGAGCAGCCGCCGGCCGCGCCCACGCACGCGCCCGAAGGCCAGCCCGACACCGATTCAGTCAAACAGCGGCCCGACAGACACTGCAGGTTGCTGCTGCACGCCTTGCCGATGGCGAGGTTGGTGCACGACACGCTCTGGCTGCACGCGTTGTCAGCGCAGTCGACGAGGCCGTTGCAGTTGTCATCGCGGCCGTCGGTGCACGACGTCTCGCTGCCCGCGCCCACGCAGTCGGCGTCGACACAGTCGGTCATGCCGTCGCCGTCGTTGTCGGCGCCGTCGCTGCAGCTGCTCTCGGTGCGTCGGCCTCCGTTGCAGGTGCAGCCGGTGCCACACGCGGCGCCCGCGCAGTTGGCGTCTTCACAGTCGCGATCGCCGTCGAGGTCGTTGTCGAGGCCGTCGTAGCAAGCGGTGCCCGTCTCGGCAGAGCCCGTGCCGCAGAAGTTCGCCGAGCCGCTGCAGTCCATCGTGTCCGCGCAGTCGCGCAGGCCGTCGCCGTCGTTGTCCTGGCGGTCGACGCACGAGGTCTCTTTCTTCGCGCCGCTCTGACACACGCAGCCCATGCCGCAGCTGGTGCCGTCGCAGTCGGGCCCGTCGAGACAATCAATCTTCGAGTCGCCGTCGTTGTCGACGCCGTCGGTGCAGTTGAGCTCGTACTTGCCGAGGTTGCGGCACTCACAGCCGGTGCCGCACGACTTGGTGGCGCAGTCGGGGTCCGCGCAGTCGATGAGGTTGTCGCGGTCGTTGTCCTGCAGGTCGCCGCAGCTGGTCTCGGTGGCGCGCGCCTGCAGACAGGTGCAGCCCATGCCGCAGGCCTGGTTCGCGCAGTCCATGTCGAGGCAGTCGGCAGGGCCGTCGCCGTCGTTGTCGAAGCCGTCGTCACACGTGCCTTCACCGCGGTTGCCGCCGCGGCACGCGCAGCCCACGCCGCAGGTGGCGCCTTCACACTCGCTGTCAGCGCAGTCGGCCTGACCGTCGCCGTCGTTGTCCTGCAAGTCGCCGCAGGTCACTTCGCCCTTCACGCCGGCGTCGCTGCACGCGCAGCCGGTGCCGCACGACTGGCCGAGGCACTCGCTGTCTTTGCAGTCGATGGTGCCGTCGTTGTCGTTGTCGAGCGTGTCGCCGCACGCGTCGGGCGCCTCGGCGCCGCCGTCGCCACAGTGCGTAGCGGTGCGGCAGTCGATGGCGTCAGCGCAGTCGATGAGGCCGTTGCCGTTGTCGTCGACGCCGTTGTCGCAGGTCTCGTAGGTGTTGCAGGTCGGGTCGCTGGCGCAGGTCGCGTCGTCGCAGTCGGTCTTGCCGTTGCGGTCGTCGTCGATGCCGTTGCGGCAGTCTTCCATGACGCGCTGGCACGACGCGTTGGTGAAGCAGTCGGGGTCGAAGCAGTCGACCTTCTCGTCGCCGTCGTCGTCGACGCCGTTGGTGCACGCCTCTTTCTTCTGGGGCGTGACGACTTCATTGGGCGGGCAGCCGGCCAGAGAAACGAAGGCGAGCAGCAGGAGCGCAGCGAGCGAGCGGAGTCTCATGGTGGGCGAGCGGAGGAACCCACTTCGTCGCACATCTGCGCAGGGTTTTCACCTCGCGGCGTGGGAACCGAGGGGTGGGCGACGGCCGGCACGGGAAGCGGGTGTGAAGGCCTCGGCGTTGCTCGTGGCGTGGCGGGCCCACGGCTTCGAGCGAAGTGAGGCCACGGCGTTCTGACGGGTGAAACGCACCAGGCGTGGTGCAAACGACCCGTCAGTTGGTCAGTCGCGTCGACTTCGCCGCGAAGTCGCGAGGCCAGTCAGTGATGGGCACGGCGCGCCGGCAACCGACGCGGCCGCCCTTCTCAGAGAAGCTTCACGGCACGACTGACAGACAGTCGCTCGCGCACTTGAAGGTCGCGGCCGTACACGACTGCTCCTTGATGCACGCCATGCACATGTCGGCTTTGCGGGTGAAGTCCTTGTTCTCCGACGCCTTCTGGCGGCACGTCGACGCGCACGCCGAGACGTCGTAGTCGCTGTCGTAGCAAGACTTGTAGCGCTCGCAGATGCCGTTGCAGTCGAGCGCGGTGTCGACCTTCTGCACCACCGCGCAGCCAGAGAGCGCCATCACCGCGACGAGGAAGAGCTTGTTCATGCCGGTGCTTCTCGCACTGACGGGCGCGCGCGTCATGAAAACGGCGCGGCGTGAGGTAGAGCGGCCCACGATGCGCATCGCCATCTCTGGAGCACATCGGGTCGGGAAGTCGACGCTGGTCGAGGCGCTCGGTGAAGCGCTGCCGAAGTACGTCACCATCCCCGAGCCCTACGAGCTCCTTGAAGAGGACGGCTACGAGAGCGCAACGCCGCCGACGGTTGAAGACTTCGAGGCGCAGCTGGAGCGCTCGCTGCAGGTGCTCGCGGAGGACGACGCGCGCGTCGTCTTTGACCGCTGCCCCGCGGACCTCGTCGCGTACCTCCTCTCGCACGCGGATTCGTTCGACCTCGACGACTGGCTCGAGCGCGTGCGCGACGCGATGCAGACGCTGGACCTCGTCGTCTTCGTGCCCATCGAGGCGCGCGTGAAGCAGACGTCTGATGCGCTCCGTGAAGCGGTCGACGAGAAGCTGCGCGAGCTGTTGCTCGACGACTCGCTCAGGTTCGGCGTCGAGGTGCTGGAGGTGCACGGCGACGTCGACGCGCGCGTGCGACAGGTGCTCTCACGAGTGTGAGTTCTTCAGGCGGCCGCGGGCGCTGCGTCGACGTCGCAGTTCTCGGTGAGCTACGGAAGTTACGGTGTGTGTGCGTAACCTCCCTGGAAACGGCTCATCGCGCTGACCACAGCTGGCTACACGCGGCGCGCTTTCCCGACTCGGGCGCCCGACTTCAACCGCCTCACGCCGACGGAACGGGAGTACATGCGCGGCATGCCAGCGGTGAAGACGGTGCTGTTCAGCCCGCAGCATGGTGACACCGCGTTCACCGTGCCGATGTTCGACGCGTTTCATGAAGAGGTGACGCAGTGAGAGGTGTGTTGTTGGGCCCGCAGCAGCTGAAGCAGTCGCTCGGCGCCGCCGTGAAATTGCTGGGTCGTGAAGCGCCCATCGCGCTGGTGACCGCCGGCTGGCAGGAACGTGAAGACCAGGACGAAGAGCTGCCCGCGCAGCTCGGTCGCGAGTGCCGCAACCTGAAGCTGTACGAGCGCGGCGAGCAGGTCTTCCGTGAAGACCCCGACTTCGCGAAGGCGCACCGCGCGCGGCAGGACCAGCTCCGGCAGATTCAGGAGTACTACCGGCTGCGGCTCGAGCGCACGTTCGACGCGGCCATCGACATCGACCGCAAGGCGCAGGGCAGTGACATGGCGGCCGATGAGCTGCGGCTGTCGTTCGAGCAGATCCGCCGCATCGACGCGGAGCACCTCGATCGCGTCACCGCGCTGCGCGAAGCCTACGAAGTGCAGACGCACCCGCTCGAGCGCCCGTCCATCGCGCGGCACCGCAAGGAACTGCAGGAGCTCCTCGCGGGCGTCGGCACGCTCGCCATCGCCGGTGGCCACGTGGCGGTGCTGCTGAACCGCCTGCGCATGTTCGGCCTCAAAGAGCTGCTGGGCGACCACCACCTCATCGCGTGGAGCGGCGGCGCGATGGTGACCGGCGGCCGAGTGGTGCTCTTTCACGAGAGCCCGCCCGAAGGCGCCGGCATCAGCGAGGTGTTGGAGATGGGCCTCCAGCTTCACAGCGGCGTCTTGCCGCTGCCCAACCCGAAGCTGCGCCTCAAGTTGGACTCCACGTTCCGCGTGGGGTGGATGAGCCGGCGGCACGCGCCGCTCAAGTGTGTCGCGATGGATCAAGGCGAGCTGGTCAACTTCGACGGCGAGAAGTGGTTCGGCGCCGAGGGCACGCTGCAGTTGATGGAAGACGGCTCGGTGAAGGCGGGGTGGGCGTCATGAACGAGCTCGCCATCGAGAAGCTGAAGTCGGGCCCGCGCGACGCGGCGGCGGTCGAAGCGTTCATGAAGGCGCACGCGTTCCCGCTCGTGGAAGCCGCGAAGGTGACCTTCGTGTTTCACGGCGAAGCGGAAGCTGTGCACTTGAAGAGCTGGGTCTACGGCCTGCCCAACTCGCAGCCGCTCCACCGCGTCGAGAACACCAACCTGTGGTGGCTGACGCTCGACATCCCGAAGAAGTCGCGCGTCGAATACAAATACGAGGTCGTGCGCGGCGGGCACGGCCAGTGGATTCTGGACCCGCTCAACCCGTTCCACGCGACAGACCCGTTCGGCGCCAACTCGGTGGTGCACGGCGAAGGCTACGTGGTGCCGGAGTGGACGCAGCACGACCCCGAGGCGCGCCCCGGCGTGTTGGAGCCGTGGCTGGTGAAGAGCAAGGCGTTCAACGACACGCGCGGCTTCCACGTGTACCTGCCGGCGCGGTTCCGCAAGACGCGGCGGTATCCGCTCATCTTCGTGCACGACGGGCCTGACTACGTGCGCTTCGCGAACCTCAAGACGGTGTTGGACAACCTGATTCACCGCCTGGAAATCCCCGACGTCATCGTGGCGTTGTCGGGCTCGCCCAACCGCATCGGCGAGTACGCCGACGACGAGCGCCACGCGCGCTTCGTGACGGAAGAAGCGGTGCCTGACCTCGAGAAGCGGCTGCCGTTGATTGGCGCGCCGCGCGGACGGTGCCTGATGGGCGCGTCGTTCGGCGGCGTGGCGTCGCTGTCGACGGCGGTGCGCTACCCGGGCTTCTACGGGCGGCTGTTGCTGCAGTCGGGCAGCTTCGCGTTCAGCGACATCGGGCAGCAGAACAAGCGCGGCCCGGCGTTCGACCCGGTGGTGAAGTTCATGAACCGCTTCCGCGAGAACCCGACGATGGTGTCAGAGAAGGCGTTCATCTCGTGCGGCATGCACGAGTCGCTCATCTACGAGAACCGCTCGCTGGTGCCGATGCTGCAGGCCACCGAGATGGAGCTCCGCTACGTGGAAGCGCGCGACGGGCACAACTGGGAGAACTGGCGCGACCGGCTGCGCGAGGGCCTGGCGTGGTTGTTCCCGGGGCCGTTGCGCATGGTCTACGAGTGA
>CAYWON010000032.1:0-49752 GCA_964459885.1 uncultured Archangium sp. | reverse complement strand
GTCACGACGAAGATCACCATCGCCCACACCAGCGCGCGCTCCGCGTTCCTCGCCATCGTCGACACGAGCAGCCCGACGCCGACGAAGGCGAACACGAGGGCCGCGCAGATCGCGAGGCTCTTGAAGGCCGTGAACGCGAGGCCGGGCTCCGGCTCCACGAAAGCGGCGAGCGCCAGGGTGACGACGAGCAGCACCAGCAAAGGCCCCAGCAGGATGACGAGCCGCGAGATCAACACCGCGTGGAACCACGACGAGCGCTTCACGGGTTGGGTGAGCAGCAGCTCACAGAAGCCACTCGAGCGCGCGCGCACGATCGCCGCGTGCGTGGCGATCAGGACGAGCAGCGGAAAGATGAGCAGCACCGCGTTGGCGAGGTTGAGCAGCACACGCGAGAGCCCCGTGAAGCCCAGCACCGTCGACTCGCGGAGCCCGAGCCAGACGAAGGCCACCGCGAGACCGCCGTACACGAGCGACGTGAAGAAGACCCAGCGCGAGCGGAGCGCTTCAGCCAGCTCAAGTCGCAAGAAGGCCACGGTCGGGCTCATGGGTGGCCTCCTCCTCGCGCGGTGATGGCCTCGCGCAGCTCCGACCACGAGAGCCCGGCGGAGTCAGGCAGGAACCCGTAGCCCATCGGCGTGCGGTGTCCTGATGAGTACAGCGCTGACTCCGCGTCGACCCAGCCGTCGTCGGCGGGTGTTCGAACCCAGCGTGCGCGCACGGCGCGTGCCTCCCGCGCTTCCCACCCGACGAGGCAACCGACGTCGTCGAAGTAGCGGCGCGCGCCGTCCGACAGCACGACCTGAGCGGCGGGCGCAGTCTCGCTCACCAACATCGCGCAGTGGCCGCACGGCTGCTTTCCCCAGTACGGGTCTTCGGCGCGCGGCGGGCCCTGGGTGCAGCCGAGCGCCAGCACGGTGATCAACATCGACGCACGCAGAGTCATGGCTTCACGCTCCTCAAGGGGACGACCTTTCCTTCTTCGACCTGCCAGCGCGCGGCGGCGAGCGGCGCGTCTTGCACGACGCGGCCCTCGTCCAGCTGCACGACCCGCGTCACGAGGTGCTGCACTTCGTCGACGCGGTGGCTGCACAGCACGAGAATCGAGTTCGCAGGCCTCGCGAGGACCTCTTCGAAGAACACCGCGCGGGCGGCGGCGTCGAGGTTGGCCGTCGGCTCGTCGCACACCAGCACCGGCGCTTCGCCCACGAGCGCGAGCGTCGCGAGCAGCTTCTGCTTCATTCCACCCGAGAGGTCGCGCACCCGCACCTTGCCGACCGCTTCGAGGTCGAGGCCCAGACGCCGCGCGAGCTCGACGCAGCGAGCCGGCTGTCGACTCCGGAGCGCGCAGACGGCGGTGACCAGCTCGCGCACCGGCGCGTCGAGCGGCGGAGCGACCTGCGGCATGCAGGTGAGGCTGCGGAGCGCGACCTCCGGCTCGCGCGCCACGTCACTGCCGAAGATCGTCACCCGGCCGTCCACGCGCAGCAGCCCGCACAGCGCGCGCAACAGCGTGGTCTTGCCCGAGCCATTGGTGCCCACCAACGCCACGCGCTCGCCGGGCTTGATGTCGAGCGAGATCGCGTCGAGGGCCTGCACGGCACCGAAGCGTTTGCTGACGTTCTGGAAGGAGATCATCTCGGCACCTCCCGGTGCGGTCGCATGACCGGGCGCGGGTCCTGGAAGAGCAGGGTGCTGGTGAAGTACGGCAGCGCGCGCGCCACCGCGTCGTAGAGCCCGAACGCCGCTGTCCCGTGGAACCAGCGAAGCTCCGGGTGTGCGTCGGTCAGCGATGACGACAGCCGCTTGCCTTGAAACGCGACGTCGCCTTCACCGTCGCCGTTGAGGTCGTAGCCCGCGTAACCTGCCCAGTGGTTCTGGTCGAACGCGATGCCCAGCGCGTCGCCGTTGCCGTCGACCTCCACGAGGGCGTCGTTGTCGAGGAAGTCGTTGGTGACGAAGCGCGCTCCGCGCTCGCTGGAGTGCGTGCGCAGCGCGACCGCGTTGAGCGCGATGAGGTTGTCTTCGAACAAGACGGGCTGCGCCGGATCGCGCGGCGTGTAGTCGAGGTACACGCCGGTGGTGTTGGCGACGAGCTGGTTGCGGCGCAGTGTCACCGCGTCGCTCTCCTTGAACCCGATGCCCATGCCGGCGGGGCCGCGCGCGCCAGACAGCTCGTTGTCTTCAGCCAGCACCCGCGCCGAGTACATGACGAAGATGCCGACGGTGTTCCCGCGCAAGACGCTGCGTCGCACCGTCGAGTCGTGCGCGTACATGAAGTGCGTGCCGTAGCGGCCGCCGGTGATGCGGTTGTCTTCCAGCGTGACGTGGCGCGAGTACCAGACCACCACGTCGCGCACGCCGCGCACCTCGGCGCGCCGCACCGTCGAGCCGTGTGCTTCCCACAGCTTGATGCCGTCGCCGCGCTGGTTCTCTTCGACCGCGGTGCGCCCCGTGATGGTGACGTCTTCGAGGACACAGCCGTGGCAGGCCTCGAAGGCGATGCCGTAGAGCGTGTCGTTGACGGTGATGCGCCGCACCACCGCGCGCTCGCCGGTCACCTTGAGTGCGCCGTCTTCGGCTGACACCCGATCGCCGGATCGCTCGAGCGCGAGGTCTTCGATCAACACGTCGTCGCCCTTCACGGTCAGCACCGTGCCGCGACCAGTGCCCCGCAGACGCGCGCCGTCACAGCCGTGAACGGCGACGCTGCGGTTCGCCACAAAGTCGCCGTCGATCGTGCCCGCGACCCACACGTCACGGGCTGGCCCGGCGAGCGCGGTCGTCAGTGCGGCTGCGTCGCGCACCACGCCCTCGGTGGGGCAGGTAGCCGCGAGCACCACGGTGAAGACCAGCGCGCCCACGTCACTGCTCCACGCTCTTGAGGTACGCCATGATGAACGGCAGCTCGCTCTTCGGGTCGACACCCTGGTTCGGCATGGGGGTCAGGTGCTCGACGAACAGCTTCTTGGCGGCCTCGTCTTCTTTGATCATCACGTCGGGGCGCAGAATCATCTTCTTGAGCCACGCTTCGTCGCGGCGCGCGGTCACGCCCTTGAGGTCTGGCCCCACGAGCTTGCCGCCGCCGATCTTGTGACACGCCGTGCAGCCCTTCGCGGCGAAGATCTCCTGGCCTTTGGTGATGTCCGCGGCCGCGGTGCTGATGACGAACTCGGGCACCTCGATGGTGGTCTTCGCGGGCGGGGCTTCGACGGGCGGGGCGACCTGCACGGGCTGTGCGGTGGTGGCCTCGGGCTTCTTTTCGTCACACGCGGCCAGGGCCAGCACCGCCAGCAGAACACTTCGTTTCATTGTGAACTCCGGGGAGGAGGAAGGGGGGGGCCGCTGCTTACTTCGCCTTCGGCTTGACCATGAAGTAACCCATCATCTCAAGGTGCAGCGCCGAGCAGAACTCGGTGCAGTACATCGGGAACGCGCCAGCCTTGTCGGCCACGAAGGTGACGTTCTCGTGCTTGCCGGGCTCGAGGGAGAGGTTGATGTTGTACATGTCGATGGTGAAGCCGTGGACCTGGTCTTCGGCCTGCTCGACCGAGGTCAGGTGCAGGTGCACGGTGTCGCCTTCTTCGACCTCCACCCGGTCGGGAGTGAAGTGGCTGCGAATGGCCGTCATGTAGACGTGTACGTTCCTGCCGTCGCGCTCGATGCGCTCCTTGCCCGGGGTCACGGCGAACTCGTCCTTCTCGTCGGTGTAGGGGTTGGTGCCCATCTTGTAGACCTTCATGGGCTTCAACTTGTCGGCCTTGATCATCTGCGCGTAGTGCGGCTCGCCGATGCCGATCGGCATGTCGGCCAGTAGCTTCATCTTCGGGCTGTCGATGCCGATGAGCTGGAAGTTCTGCGGGTAGAGCGGGCCGATGTTGGCGAAGCGGTCGATGGACATCTTGTTCATCGCCACCACGTAGTTGCCGTCGGGCGACACGGTGTCCCCTTCAGCCGAGAGGATGTGCCCGATGTTGTAGTGAACGGGCAGCTTCTCGACGACCTTGAGCTGCGCGAGGTCCCACTTGGCGACGGTGCTCTCGATGAAGACCGAGGTGTAGGCGAAGCCCTTGCCGTCGTAGACGGTGTGCAGCGGCCCGAGGCCGATCTCCACCTGGCCACGAATGGCGTCCTTCATCGGGAAGATGGGCAGCCCGTAGTCGTCGGTGCGCTCGGGGGTGCCGGTCTCCATCAGCGCCTTGATCTTCTCGAAGCGGTAGACGGTCGCGTGGGTGTCGAGCTTGCCGCCCACCACGATGTCCTGGCCGTCCGGCGTGACGTCGACGCCGTGCGGCGACTTCGGCTCGGGAATGAGCGCCATCACCTTCTCGCTCGCCGACACGTCGAGCGGCAGCACCTTGACGCCCTTGATGTCCTTCGCGCGGCCGGCCTTCACCAGCGCCTCGGCCTTCTTCCAGTTGATGACGTGCAGCAGGTCGGTGTCGTTCTGCGAGGCGCCCGACTCGACTGGCGGGTTGCCTTCCAGAATGCCGCCAGTGGCCATCTCGGTGTTGAAGCTGTTGATGAAGATGTAGCCGTCAGACACCAGCTTCCCGGAGTCGGCGAGGTCCTGCGTGTACGGCGGCAGCTCGATGCCGAAGGACTCGCTCTCGATGATGCGGCCCTTCGACTTGTCGAACTTCCAGAACATCGCCAGCCCGCGGTACTTCGTCTTGTACTCGCTGAGCGGGGCGTACTCGCGGCCGAGCGGCGCCGGGTACTGACTGGTCTCGATGACGTACTCGGTGTCGGGGGTGACGAAGGCGCCACCGTGATCGGACGCCACCAGCTTGTTGGCGACGATCTGCTTGGTCTGGAAATCGGCGAGATCGACGACCGCCACGCGCGCGTTCGCCTTGTCGTTCACGAACAGGAAGCGCCCGTCGTAGTCGCCCTTGCTCTCAGACAGGTTGGGGTGGTGCACGTCGGCCCAGCTCAGCGTGGTGCCCGGATACTGCTGGCCGCCCTTGAGCACGGCGTCGGACAGGCCGCCGTACCCGTAGCCCTGCCACGGCTCGGGCGTGAAGACGGCGACGACCTTGAGCAGCCGCATCGATGGCACGCCGATCACCAGCACCTGCCCCGACTGACCGCCCGACGCGAAGATGACGTAGTCGTCCTTCTTGCCCGTCGGCTTGTACGTGAGCAGCGCGGCCTCGACGTCGGCCTCTGAGAGCTGCCGGTCCTGCATGATCTGCTTGAGGCCTCCGCTCGCCTGCGCAGTTGGTGTCGCGCCGCTGCCGCTGCCCTTTGAGCAGCCGTACGCGCCGAGCCCCAGTGCGCCTGCCGCCAGCAGTCCTGCCATCCACTTCGTCTTCATTGCCGTGTCTCCCGGTGAACCTGCAGCCGGTACGGGAGCAACGACCGTGCCGCGGTCTTCCCCGAGCGAGAGGGGCCGTCACACGTTCCATGTGTTTCAGAGTGAAACGAGGCCCGTTTCGCGCCGCAGCTGCGCGAGGCGTGGGGCGACCTGGTGGCGGTCGCGCGCGAGCGGCGGCAGCTTCAGCGAAGGCAACGAGCGGCCTCGCTCCAGCGCCGCGGTGGACAGGTGGAGATCGAGCGCGGCGTAGTACCCGACGTCGGTCTTGAGGGTCGCGAGCCACGAGAGGCGTCGCGGGAGCTCTTCCAGCCATTCGGCGTGCGGCGCCGGTACGCAGACCGTCACCAGCTCGAGGTGCGCCTGGTGGATGAGTCGTCGCGCCGGCACGTGTGCGATCACCGCGGCCAGCTCGGGGATCAGCACCCGTTCTTCGATGGCCACGCGCTGCAGCGCCCGGCGCCGGAACCGGTCGAACTGTGCGCCGTCGTCGTCACGCGGGAGGCGCTCGAGCAGCGCCTGGAGCGCTGCCTCTTCGTCGGCGAGAAACTCGCTGATGCGGGAGCCGGACATGATCGACGCGGCTGTTGCAGCCGGCGTACCGATCAGCCGTCGAGGCCCCAGCCACGCAGCTTGCGCCACAGGGTGGTGCGCCCGATGCCCAAGACGCGCGCGGCGTCAGCTTGTTGACCGTGGCAGGCGGCGACGACGCGCAGCACGTGCTGGCGTTCGGCCTCTTCGAGCGTCATCAGCCCACCGGAGCTCTCCGCGTGCAGCGGCACCGAAGGTTGGCTCAGCTCTTCGGGAAGGTGCGCGAGGCCAATGGGCGCCTCTCGCGCGAGCACCGCGCCGTGTTTCATCGCGTTTTGCAGCTCGCGCACGTTGCCGGGCCACTCGTACTTCTTGATCGCCGTCATCACGCCCGGCGCGAAGCCCGCGGTGTGCCCTTCCTGCGCCAGGAACATGCGCGCCAGCAGGGGGATGTCTTCTTGCCGCTCGCGCAGCGCTGGCACCACCAGCGTGAAGACCTTCAGTCGGAAATAGAGGTCTTCGCGGAAGCGCTTCTCGCGCACGCACTCGAGCAGGTGCTGGTGCGTGGCGCAGATGATGCGCACGTCGACGTGCACCGGTTGAGACTCGCCCACCCGGCGGATCTCCCCGTCTTGCAGCGCGCGGAGGAGCTTGGCCTGCAGCGGCAACGGCATCTCGGCGACCTCGTCGAGGAACAGCGTGCCGGTGTCGGCCGTCTCGAACAGCCCCTTGCGGGCGACCTGCGCGCCGGTGAAGGCGCCGCGCGCGTGGCCGAACAGCTCCGACTCCAGCAGCTCACCGGGCAGGGCGGCGCAGTTGACCGCGACGAAGGGGCGCGCGCGGCGAGGACTGTTGGCGTGCAGCGCCCTGGCGACGACCTCCTTGCCCGAGCCGCTCTCGCCGCGCATCACCACCGACGCGTCGGTGTTGGCCACCATCGCCGCGCGCTGGAGCAGCGACTTCATGGCGTCGCTCTGGGCCACCATGCGGCTGCACTTGCGGCCTTGCGGTGTCTCGGCGAGCAGCCGGCAGGTCTTGCAGAGACTCCCGCCGCTCTCGAACGGCGTGTCGCAGGTGTACGAGGGCAGGGGCGCTGGTTTCTCCATGTTTCGAGATGAAACATGGCCGCGATGGCGGCCAACGGCAAGCGTCTGGCGCGCACGATGCAGTAGCGCAGCGCATGCGACTGTACGTGAATCGGTTCTACGCGTTCCTGCAGCAGCCGCTGCGTCCCTGGTCTCGCGTGGTGTTGGCGCTGCTGGTGGTGCCGTTGGCGTTGTCCTTCACGAGGCCGCTGTGGCGCATCTCGATGGAAGCGCCGCAGTACCCGGCCGGCCTCTACATGGACATCTACGCGTACACGGTCGAAGGCGGGAACGACGGCCAGCACCTGCAGGAGATCAACACCCTCAACCACTACATCGGCATGCGCACGCTCGATCGCGAGGCCATGAGCGACCTCGACTGGCTGCCGTTCGCGCTCGGGGCGTTGATCATCTTCGCGTTGAGGGTGGCGGCCATCGGCAACGTCAGCGCGCTGGTCGACCTCGTGGTGATGACGACCTACGTGAGCGTCTTCGCGTTCGGGCGCTTCGTGTACACGCTCTACATCTTCGGCCATCACCTGAAGCCCGACGCGCCGGTCAAGGTGCCCGGCTTCATGCCGGCGGTGCTCGGCAGCAAGCAGATCGCCAACTTCACCACGCACAGCTTCCCGTCGGCGGGCTCGTACCTGCTGGGCGTGTTCGCCATCGGCACGGTGGTGGTGTTGCTCGTTCATCTGGTCGCGGGCCGGCGCGCGGCGGTGGCGATGGGAGACGTGCGGTGACGCCGACGCCGCTGGCCCACGGCGTGTTCGTCCGCCGCGTGGCGACGCCTGCGGTGGGCTTGGCGCCGTGGCCACCTTTCGTCGTCTTTGCGCTGGGCTGCGCGCTCTCGGTGGGCAGCGTCGTCGGCGCCATCGATCTCTGGCACCTGCGCGCCGCGATGGAAGCCGTGCCGACGGCCCACCATCGCGCGCACGCGGTGGCGCAGGTGTTCGGCTTCGTGGGCCTCTTCATCGTCGGCATCTCGCTGCACCTGGCGCCGCGCTTCTTCGGCGGGCCGCTGCCGCGACCGGCCTTCACCCGCGGGCTGGCGATCGCGTCGATGGTGGGCGTGATCACCACCGTGGCGGGCCAGCTCGGCGCGCTGCTGCCATGGAGCGACGCGTTGGCAGCCGGTGGCGCTGCAGTGTTGGCGGGTGCGCTCGCGGCGTGGGCGCTCTGGCTGTGCCAGCTGTGGGTGATCGGCGCGACCGAGAGGCAGTCGCTGCACCGGTTCCTCGTGGCGGGCGCCGCGTGGTGGGCCGTCGCGGCGGCGGGCTGGCTGGCGTCCCAGCTCCGGCCGGGTCAGGTGCCGCTTGACGCGGTGTGGGTGGCGGCGCTGTTCGGTGGCGCGGGCTCGTGGCTGGTCGGCGTCTTCCTGCGCGCCGGCCTGTGTACGTTGCAGCTGCCGCACCCCGACGAGCGCGCCCTGCGTCGGCTCTTCATCGCCTGGCAGGCGGCGGCGTTGGTGAACGTGGTGGCGCCGTGGGTGGCGTCGCGCTGGCTCGTCGCGGTGGGCTGTCTCACGCAGGCGGTGGTGTGCGCGCTGGTGCTGTTGACGCTGCGGCCGTGGCTGTCGTGGCGCGTGAGCGACGGCACGCTGCGTCCACGCGCGATTCAGGCGAGCTTCATCTTCATGGCCGTGTTCGCCGGGCTCGAGAGCTGGGCGGCGGCGGGTGCGCTGGGCGTCTGGGCGCCGGCGTTGTTGCGCGACGCGGCTCGCCATGCGTGGACGCTGGGCGTGGTGACGTTGATGTTGTTCGGCTTCGCGGGCCGCATGGTGCCCGGCTTCCGCGGGCGACCGCTGCGCTGGCCTCGCCCCTACGACGTGGGCGTGCTGGGCCTCATCGCCGCGGTCGCGCTTCGCCTGGTCGAGCTGCTGCCGACGCGCGCCGGGCTCTCGGTGGCCGCGTCGTCAGGCGGCGTCGCGTTGCTGGCCATCGCAGCGCTCTCGACGGCGTTGCTGGGCTCGCTGCGACCGCTGTCAGCGCGCGCGTAGGAACTTCTCGGCGCCCTTCGCCTGGGCGACCATGTTCGGCTTGATCGACCCGACGAGGAACGACTCGACGGCCGGGCCGATGGTGCCCGCGAGCAACCGCGGCACGCCTTTGACCTTGGCGGCGTCGACCTTCAGCTCGCCCTGAATGGTGACCAGCGTTCCGCTGGCGGTTTCGGTGAACGTCGTCGTGCCACGCGCGTCGACCGCTTCCTTGAAGGCCGGCACGATCGTCTGCCACGCACAGGTGAACGTGCGCGCGTCCCACGTCGCGAGATCGTCCCACTCCATGAGATCCGCCGAGAGGAACTTGCGCACCACCGCGGGGATCTCGCCGCCGCCTTTCCACCGGTTCACCAGCTTCGTCACGTCGCCGTCGTCGGTGCGTGAGGTGACGGTGATGGCGCGTACGTTCTGCAGGTACGGCACCATGTCGCTCATGTGATCGCGGTACGCCGCGAAGACCTGTTCACGCGGGAAGGGCAGGGTCGCAGTCACGTCGAGGCGCATGTCAGTCCTCCCACTCCACTTCCTTGCGTGAGTTCTTCTTTGGCGCGTCTTCGTCGTCGTCCGACGACCGGCTCTTCCTCTTCGGCGCCGGCTTCTCGTCATCATCGTCGTCGTCGTCTTCATCGACCTCTTCGTCGACCTGACCACGGCGCTTCTTGCGCTTGCGCTCTTCGTTGGCCTTCGCAGCTTCTTCCTCTTCTTCTGCTTCGGTCAGCTCGCGCCGCGGCGTCTGCGCGCCGATGGAAAAGCCGGGGAAGATCGCCCAGCCAAAGCCGCCCGTCGCGCCCTGGTTGAAGGGCTCGGAGCCGGCGGTGTTGACGGTGCGCGTCTGGCCGATGCCCGGGTACAGCGCGACGGCGATCTCCGGGCGAATGTGGATGAAGCCCAGCGCGATGTCGAAGCCGAGGTTGATGCTGATCTGGTGGCCCGTCGTCTGGTGAATCGTGTCCTGCTCGATGCTGGCGTTGCCGGTGCCGACGCGCGTCTTGTTGAAGTTGCGGTTGAACAGGAAGTCGTAGCCGACGCCGCCGTAGATGCCGCTCTTGTGTGACGCGAACGCGCGCAGGCCGCCGAGGAACGTGAAGCTGGTGCCGGTGCTGGGCGCGCCCGGCTGCTGCACGCCGTCGTTGCCGTACACGTTGGTGGCGATGCCGTTCGACGCGTAGCCGAAGGCCACCTGCGGCATCAGCGCGAAGTGCGCCGTCTTGCTGCGGTTCACCGTCCACTTGAGGCCGGGCTGAATACCGGCTGACGAGCCGTGCACGTTGAGCGCGACGTTCTCATCGAAGCCGTACTGGAGGTTCGCTTCGAACGACGGCAGCACGAAGCCCGTCGATTTCTGCTCGGTCGAGATGGGGTCGCCGATGTCGTTGACGCCCTCGAAGCGTGGGTTGGTCTGCTCGGCGTACTGGATGCCGGTGTGCACCGTGACGTCGGCGGCGCCGCGGCCCACGGGCGCTGCCATCTGACCCAGCACCATCGAGCGAGGAACGATGCAGCCGCTGGTCAGCAGCACCACACAGCACAGCCAGGTTCGCATGCGCGGCATGGTACAAGCTCGCGCGCCAATGACACGGAGAACCGAAGACAGTCCGCTGGATCCCTCCGTGGCTACTGACGAGCAGCGCCTCGAAGCGAGCCTCCGTCCGCAGCGCTTCGATGAGTATGTGGGGCAGGGCCGCGTCGTCGAGAAGCTGAAGGTCTACGTGAAGGCTGCGCAGGCGCGTGGCGAGGCGCTCGACCACTGTCTGTTCAGCGGCCCACCCGGCCTCGGCAAGACCTCGCTCGCGCACATCATCGCCACCGAGCTCGGCGCGAACCTGCACGTGACGTCGGGCCCGGCGCTCGAGAAGAAGGGCGACCTCGCGGGCTTCCTCACCAACCTCTCGCCGCGCGACGTGCTCTTCATCGACGAGATCCACCGGCTGTCGGCCGCCGTCGAGGAGTACCTCTACCCGGCGATGGAAGACTTCCGGTTGGACGTCACCATCGATTCAGGGCCCGCGGCGCGCGCCATGAAGATCGAGCTGCCGCCGTTCACGCTCATCGGCGCCACGACCCGCACGGGGTTACTGACGTCGCCGCTGCGCGATCGCTTCCAGATCCAGGAGCGGCTCGAGTTCTACACGCCGACCGATCTGCAGAAGATCGTCAGCCGGTCCGCGCGCATCCTCGGCGTGCAGCTGCAGAAAGAAGGCGCCGAAGAGATCTCCTCACGCGCCCGCGGCACGCCTCGCATCGCCAACCGCTTGCTGCGTCGGCTGCGCGACTTCGCCGAGGTCGAAGGGCAGGGCGTCGTCACCCGTGGCCTCGCCGACAGCGCGCTCTTGCGCCTCGACATCGACGCCAGCGGCCTCGATCACATGGACCGCCGCATCTTGCTGACCGTCATCGAGAAGTTCGGAGGCGGCCCCGTCGGCGTGGAGACCATCGCCGCTGCCGTCGGTGAAGAGCGCGACACCATCGAAGACGTCTACGAGCCGTACCTGCTCCAGGAAGGCTTCATCCACCGCACGCCCCGGGGCCGGATGGCCACGCTGCACGCCTACGAGTACTTCGGAAAAGTGGCCCCTCGCCGCGACTCTCAGGGCGACCTTTTCTGAAGATCAGGACGCGCGTGTCACAGCATCTAACCTGTGAGAAATGCGTCACATTTGTCAGGACGTCGAAAATCCGAAGTGGAGCATGCATGCTCCACTCAATGATTCCGCGAGGTTTTTAATTCCGAACTGCGCGTTTCGTGGCATATGCGTTGCTCATTGCGCCGCATCGCGTCGGAGTTCCCGACAAGGAGCGCGAACACGTCATGGCCGGTGACCACGAGCAACGGACGCTGCAACGCACGGTGGTGGTGGAGGGTGTGGGTCTGCACAGCGGCACCCCCGTCACCCTGAAGCTGGTCCCGGCTCCGGCCAACCACGGCCTCGTCTTCGTCCGCACTGATCTCCCTTCGAAGCCTGTCATTCCGGTTCGTTACGACCTCGTCACCGACACGGTCCTGGCCACCACGCTGGCGCTGAACGGCGCGAAGGTGGCGACGGTCGAGCACCTCCTCGCGGCGGTCTCGGGCCTCGGCATCGACAACCTCCGCATGGAAGTCGACGGCCCCGAGCTGCCCATCATGGACGGCAGCGCGTACCCGTTCGCGCAGCGCATGCTCGACGCGGGCTTCCGGGCGCAGGGTGAAGCGCGCCGCTTCCTCGTCATCAAGAAGACGGTGTCGGTCACCGACGGCGACAAGGTGGCGACGTTCTCGCCGTCGCGCCGCTTCCGCATCGACTGCACCATCGACTTCAAGCACCCGCTCATCAGCGATCAGCAGTTCACGCTGGAGCTCAACGATCAGACGCAGTTCCTCCGCGAGGTCGCGCGGGCGCGCACGTTCGGTTTCCTCCGCGACGTCGACAAGATGCGCGCGATGGGCCTGGCGCGCGGTGGCTCGCTGGAGAACGCCGTCGTCGTCGACGATTTCTCGATCTTGAACCCCGAAGGCCTGCGCTACCCCGACGAGTTCGTGCGCCACAAGCTGCTCGACGCCGTCGGTGACATCGCGCTGCTCGGGCGCCCGGTGCTCGGCGCGCTCACGGCGTACAAGACGGGCCACGCGCTCAACCAGAAGCTGGTCGCCAAGGTGCTGTCGGACCCCGCGAACTACGAGGTGGTGCCGGCGCGCATGCGCGACATGTTGTCGGGCGAGCTGGAGCTCGACGAGGTCGCTCCCGTGTTGGCGCCGTCGGCTGCGTGATGCGCGTCGCGGGCCTCGTGCTCGCGGTGTGCCTGGCGTCGTGCCGTTGCTCCGGCCCACAGCTGGAGCCCATCCCCACGTTCATCCGCGTCACGCCCTCGCAGCACGACTTCGGTCGCGTCTTCGTCGGCGGCGCTGCGGCGTTCGACCTCGAGGTCCTCAACGCAGGCAAGGCGCCCATCGACGGCGTGTGGGCGCTCACGGGCGCTGGCTTCCACGTCGACGACGGTGTGCCGACGCGCGCGTTGATTGGCTCCACCTTGATGACGGTGCGGTGCGCGCCGACCGCAGCAGGTGTCCTCGATGGCGTGGTGACCATCTCACTGAGCGGCTTCGAGCCGGTGCGCGTGCCGGTGTCGTGCGAGGGCATCGCGCCGCCCGAGTGTCCGTCACCGGGCGCGTGCCGCGTGGCGAGCTGGAGCGCCGCGCTGTCTCGTTGTGTCGAAGCGGACGCCGAGGAAGGCACGCCGTGTGGTGAAGACGACGTTTGTTTGGAGGCCGCGAGCTGCCGCGCCGGTCGCTGCGAAGGTCGCGTGCGCAGCTGCGACGACGGCGATCCCTGCACCGCCGATACGTGTCACCCCGAGCGCGGCTGCGAAACGTCGGCGTCGGTGCAGTGCCCGGGTGAGGGCGCGTGTCGGGTCGGTCGCTGCGAAGCGGGCGTCGGCTGCGGCCTCACCGATGCGCCCGACGGCACGCCGTGTGGTCCCACGCGCACCTGCACCGTCGCCGATGTCTGCATCGCGGGGGAATGCGTGCAGCGCGACCCGCCTGACGGCTTCGTCTGCGCGGCCGGTGGCCCGTGTGGCGGCGAAGGTCGCTGCGTCAACGACGCGTGCGTCAGCACCACCCCGGCGCCGCTGCGGCCGACGTGGGAGGCCGGTTCCTTCGAGTGGGACGGCGGTGTCGACGAGGCGTGGAGCGATCTCTACGCGCACCGCGACGGGGGCCTGACGCTCAGCAGCTACTTCATGACGCCGCCTCGGCTGTCAGCAGAGACCAGCACCGCCGTGCCGCTCGCGCAGAGCGCCCGGCGCTGCATCGCGTGGCTCGGCTGGGACGTGTGCGGCGATTTCCCGCCGGTCAGCGGGGCGCCCATCACCGCCATCGAGCCGCGCACCGGTGTGCA
This sequence comes from uncultured Archangium sp., assembly GCA_964459885.1. GTDB lineage: Bacteria > Myxococcota > Myxococcia > Myxococcales > Myxococcaceae > Archangium_A. The sequence goes on along the minus strand of CAYWON010000032.1, from coordinate 35,943 downwards.
GCGCTGGAGCTACGCGCGAGGCCGCATGGACGTGCCGCGCCTCGCCGAGCCCCGCACCGAGTTCTTCCTCGCGCGGCTGGCGGTGTTGAACGAGAACGAGCTGCTGGTGCTCTACGAAGCGCGCACCTTCGACGAAGCCGGCGTCGACCCGCGCTGTCGCTGGTTCGTGATGGTGGTGTTGGACCGTCAGGGCCAGCACCTGCGCAGCCGCTTCATCGAAGACCCCATCTTCGACACCTGCAATCACCAGCACAGCTACGGCGTGGCGGTCGACGCCCAGGCCAACATCTACCTCGGCTTCACCGCCAGCAGCGCCGACAACCCGGCCATCAGCCTGCAGGGCACCACCATTTTCTCGTTCTCGTCGGCGCTGCAGCCGCGCTGGCGTCGGCACCTCGCGGGGCTGCGTGGTGGCGACCTCGCCGTGGCCGACGGGCTCCTCTTTCACGAGAACAGCGACGAGGTGCTCTCGACCGCCAACGGCAGCACGCGCGTCACGTTGCCCGCGTCGTTCGGCCTCGGCGTCATCGGCGATGGCGTGGCGGTGATGGCCACCGCCGGCGGCACGACGCTTCGCACGCTGCAGACCTCCACGTTGCTCCCGGGGCCGACACACTCGCTGAACGGGGCGCAGTCCAAAGCGCCGCTCGCTGTCGCCACGTGGCAGTCGCCGTGGGGCCCTCGCGATGTCGCGTTGGTGTTCACCGAGCAGACCAACAGCCGACGCCTGGAGGCCATCGAGCTCCAGACGGGCGCGGCGGCGTTCGCGTGTGAGCTGGATCTGCCCGAGTTGCCGCTGATGTCTGCCGTTACACCTGGCGCCGTCACGGTGATGCTCGGCGGTTACCCGGCGTACGTGGGCTGGCCGCGTTGTGACGACTGCGATCCCAAGTACGCGCGCACGCGGAGCCGCTTCCTCACGCTGCCGTTGCCGGGCCTCACGCCGTCGAGCGCGCCGTGGAGCGGCGGCTGGGGAAACGAAGGCCACACCCACCGCGAAGGCCGCTAAAGTCGCCGGTCGGGATGGCGGAGCTTGAGTTCATGATGGAGGTGCCGGAGCGCGGTCGCGTGCTGGCGTTCCCGTCCAAGTCGTTCGTCATCGGCTCTGACGAGGTGTGCCAGCTGCGCCTGCAGTCGGAGCTCGTCGGCGGGCAGCACGCGGAGATCGTCAAGGACACGCGCGGGGAGTGGTGGGTGCGCGATCTCCTCGGCAGCGGCACCGTCGCGGTCAACGGCACGCCCATCATCGACGAGCGCCTCGCGCCGGGTGACACGCTGCGCGTCGGTGACGTCGTGCTCCGCGTGCAAGACAGCGGCGTCAACCAGCACGCGCGCACGCGCTCGGGCGACTCGTTGGCGGCGACGCCGTTGCCAGCGCGCGAGCTGACGCCCGACACCGTCATCGACGCCCGCTACAAGATCATCAAGCGGCTCGCGACCGGCGGCATGGGCGAGGTGTACCGCGCCGTGCACGTCGAGCTCGGCAAGCCGCTCGCGCTCAAGGTGATGCTGCCGGAGCTCTCGCAAGATCAGGAGTTCGTCGCGCGTTTCAAGCGAGAGGCCATCGCCAGCTCGCGCATCGGCCAGCAGAACATCATCGACATCTCCGACTTCGGGCGCACCGGGGACGGCCGCTTCTATTTCGTCATGGAGTTCGTCGACGGGAAGACGCTGGTCCGCTACCGGCGCGAAGGGCCGTTCACCTTCGAGCGCGTCGTGCACGTTGGCCTGCAGATCGCGCGCGCGTTGGCGGCGGCGCACTCGGTCAACATCGTGCACCGCGATCTCAAGCCCGAGAACGTCATGCTCGTGCAGCGGCCCGGTCAGCCCGACTTCGTGAAGGTGCTCGACTTCGGTATCGCGAAGGTCGTCAACGGTGCGCAGACCGCCGCGTACACGGCGATCGGCACGGTCGTCGGCACGCCGCAGTACATGGCGCCCGAGCAGGCGCGCGGGCTGCCCGTCGACGAGCGCTCCGACGTCTACTCGCTGGGGCTCATTCTCCACGAGCTGGTGCGCGGCAAGCCGACGTTCAACGGTGACTCGCAGGTCGAGTTGATGGGCCAGCAGGTGCACGAAGCGCCGCCGCCCCTGACGTCGCCGTTCGGCCCGGTGCCGCGCCCGCTCGAGCGCATCGTGATGCAGATGCTGGCGAAAGAGCCGTCGGAGCGACCCGCGTCGATGGTGGCCGTCGTCACCGCGCTCGAGGCCGTCGCGTCGACGCCCACGCCCACCGCGCGCACCGAGCCGTTGCCGCCGGTCACCGTCGCCGCTCCGCCGTCAGCGCCGACGCCTGCGCCCTCGACGAACCTGTCTCCGCTGACGCCGCCGCCGATCTCCCAGCCCTCGACGCGGGTCGAGAAGAAGGCGCCGGTGAAGGTGTTGTCTCGGCCCGCTCCGTCAGTGCCCGAGAGCGAGGTTGATCTCGCCGCGGTGCGACCGAACCGCACGCCGCTCGTCATCGCGGTGCTCGTCTTGCTCGTGGGTGGCCTCGGCGCGGCGCTGTGGGCGACGCGTGGCGGCGATCAGGCCTCGAAGCCTGACGAGGTCGCGCCGACAGCCGCGCCTGTGCCCGTCGCCGCGCCCACCGTGCCGCCGCCCGTCGCACCACCGAGCGCTGGCGTGAAGCTGACGCTGCAGAGCGAGCCGGAGCAGGTCGAGGTCTACGAAGACGACGTGCTGCTGGGCACGACCCCGCTGACGCTCTCGCGAGCTCACGGCACCGTGGCGGCGCTGCGCTTTGAGCAGCGGGACTTCGTCGCGGTGACGCGCAAGGTGCGCTTCGAGGCTGACACCACCATCTCGGTGTCGCTCGAGAAGGCGAAGGTCGTGAAGAAATCGGCCGGCACGAAGCCGGCGCGAGTGCCCGACGACGCCGATCTCAAAGACTCGCCGTTCTGAATCGAGGGCCCATGTCCCGACGTCGCGCTGAGCTGGTCGTCAGCGTGTTGGTCGCCGTTGCGCTCGCGGCGTGGTGGCTGTCTTCCGGCGAGGACCCTGCGCCGCCTGTCGTCGCGACGGCACCGGCTGAGCCGCCGCGCCGGGCAGTGCAGCCTGACGCCGTGCTCGCGGTCGTTCCACCCGCGCCGACGGACGCCGCCGTGGCTGAGTCGGCGGACGCTGGCGAGGCTGAGTTGTTCCGCTCGTCGACGCACTACCTCCGGCCGGGGAACACGACCGCCGTCGTTCCCGACTCCGAGACGGAGTTTCAGAAGGCCTGCACGCGCGAGGCAGAGGCCTGCGTGCGCTGGCTGACGCCGGGTCGCGAGCGGGTGTACCCGCCGCCCTTCACCCTGGAAGGCGCGAAGGGCAGCACCCGCGTGACGGGCGTTTCGGAGCGCTTCGCGCGGCTGAGACAAGGAGCGCCGATGGACCCGTTCTCGGCGTGTCTGCTGCGAGGCATGCAGGCGCAGACCCTGGTGGAGAGCGAGCCCGGCCAGACGAGCTGCACGCTGCGCGGTTTCTGGAGCCGCCATGACAGCACTGAGCTGCTGCTGACGCGCCTCGTCGACTGCGTGGGGCCGCGGTCCGACGCGGAGGTCATCACCATCGAGGTAGCGGAGCGGCTCGATGGGCTCGTGCTCCGCCCCTTGAGTGTCATGGTGAGCGCGCTCGGCCCGTTGGATCTCTCGGCCGAGAGCTGCATCAAGCTCGCGGCGACGCGAGAGCCGGTGACCCTCACCGAAGATCAACGGCCCGACTTCGTGAGACACCGGCATCGGCTGACGGTGGTGCTCACCAAAGAAGGCGAGCCCGCGATGCAGCCGCTCGACTTCAAGGCGCTGATGAAGCTCAAGGCGGAGCCGTTCACCCGGCCGGAGCCCGTGACGCTCGACGCGACGGGCACCGAAGAGGTGGCGAGGCTGACCGCAGCGGCGCAAGCGGCCCTCTCGGCGGGAAACGCGGCGGTCGCGCGCGACGAGGCCACGGCGTGTCTGTCCCACTCGCCCACCGAGCTGGCGTGTCAGCGGCTTCGCGCCGAAGCGTGGCTGAAGCTCGTTCGCGCGGAGCCGTCGTCGCAAGGGCTGGGCACGCTGCGCGCGTGGACCGAGTTCCTCCTGCTGGCCCCGCCTGATGACCCGGGACGTTCCCGAGTGGGAGCAGCGCTCGTCAGGGCAGGGGGCGAGCTGCCCTGAGTGTTGCTTCACCCGGGCCGGTGGCCTAAGCGGGCCGCCATGATCCACACCCTGAAGACCTCTTTGGTCGTTCTTGCGAGCGCTGCGCTGCTCGTTGGCTGCAACAAGCCCGCGGAGGGCGGCGGTTCGGCCGGCGCTGCGGGCGCGGCTTCGGCCGAGAACCCCAGCACGCCTGTCGCCAAGTACAACGACACGACCATCACGCTGAAGGACGTCGACGCGAAGATCGCCGCCCAGCTGCGCCAGATGGAAAAGCAGAAGTTCGAGCTCCGTCAGCAGACCGCCGAGCAGATGGTGCTCGAGGCGCTGGTGAAGGCCGAGGCCGCGAAGGTCGGCAAGACCGACGAGGAGTGGGTCAAGGCGCAGCTCGACGACAAGCTGCCCAAGCCGTCTGACGAAGAGATCAACAAGGTCTTCGAAGAGAACAAGGCGCGCATGCCCCCCGGCGCGACCGTCGAGTCGATGCGCGAGCAGATCATCGGCTTCCTCCAGAAGGACAAGGGCCGTGAAGTGGCGATGGCGCTCTTCAACGACCTGAAGACCAAGGCCAACTTCAAGATGCTCTACGAGGCCCCCGAGGAGCCGCGCGTGCAGGTCGCCGCCATCGGCCCGTCGCGTGGCCCGGCTGACGCGAAGGTCACCATCGTCGAGTTCTCCGACTTCGAGTGCCCGTTCTGCGGCCGCGGCGAAGAGGCCGTCACGCAGGTGATGGAGAAGTACGCCGGCAAGGTGCGCGTGGTGTTCCGCCACTTCCCGCTGTCGTTCCACGCGAACGCGCCCAAGGCCGCCGAGGCGTCGATGTGCGCCGACGACCAGGGCAAGTTCTGGGAGATGCACAAGGTGCTCTTCGCGAACCGCACGGCGCTGACGGTGGAAGACCTCAAGAAGCACGCGGCGTCGATCGGCCTCGACCAGGGCAAGTTCGACAGCTGCCTCGACACCGGCGCCAAGAAGTCGCTCGTCGACGCCGACACCAAGGCGGGCAGCGAAGTGGGCGTCTCGGGTACGCCGGCCTTCTTCATCAACGGCAAGCTGCTCTCGGGCGCGCAGCCCTTCAGCGAGTTCGAGAAGATCATCGACGCCGAGCTGAAGAAGGGCGGGTGAAGTGGCGCCGCGCGACGCCATCGCGCTCGCGGTCGACCTCCCGTTGCCTGACGGCCTGAACGTCTGGGAACGGGTGGCCCCGCACGTCGGCGTCGCGAAGGTCGGCCTCTCACTCTTTGTTGAACATGGGCCTCGCGCGGTGGACGAGTTCCTCCGGCGCGGGGCCCGCGTGTTTCTGGACCTCAAGCTCCACGACATCCCCAACACGGTCGAGCTGGCCGCTTCGCGCGCCGGTTCCCTCGGGGTGTCGTACCTGACGATTCACGCCAGCGGCGGCGCCGACATGGTGAAGGCCGCCGTGGCCGGTGCGCACGCCGGCGCCACCAGGGCCGGCCATCAGCCGCCCGTCATCCTCGCTGTCACGGTCTTGACCTCGATGAACGCGGCCGCGCTGGCCGAGACCGGCGTCGCGGCGAGCCCCGACGTGCAGGCCGCGGCCCTCGGCGAGCTCGCGGTGCGCCACGGCGCCACGGGCCTCGTGTGCAGCGCGCGTGAGGTGGGCGCCTTGCGCGCGAAGCTGCCGCGCAGCCTCGTGCTGTGTACGCCGGGTATCCGCCCGGCCGGCGCCGCAGCGAACGATCAATCGCGCACCGAGACGCCGGCCGACGCCGTTCGCGCGGGCGCCGACCTGCTCGTGGTGGGGCGGCCCATCACGCAGGCTGCTGACGCGGTCGCCGCCGCGCGCGCCATCGAAGCCGAAGTGGCCTCAGCGCGCTGACGGCGGCTTGTCGATCGACCTGTAGAGCACCGCCGGCGGGTTGATGCCGTGCTGCCTGAAGGCCTCGAGCACGCGGAAGTGCACGTCGGTCTCGAACGGCTTCTCGTACTTGCAGTCGAACACGTACGGCCGCGCCTTGAGGTGCACCGCCACGTAGTCCTGCAGGATGACCTGCTTGGCCAACACGGGAATCGGCTGGTCGAGGAACACGTAGGGGCTGGTGAGGCACGCCTCACGAATGATCTCGGCCGCCAGCTTCGCGTCCTGATCGACGCCCACGTAGAAATCCATCGCCACCTGCATCTCGAGCTCGCCGTAGTTGCCGCTCGAGGTGACGTCGGTGAACACCTTGTTGTTGGGGATGGTGATGATGTTGTGGTCGAGCGTGTTCATGCGCACGCTGCGCAGGCCGATCTGGATGATGTCGCCGTACTCGCCGCCGTACGAGACGCGGTCGCCCACCTGAAACGGGCGGTCGAACATGATGGTGATGCCGGCGATGAACGACGCCACGAGATCGCGCAGCGCGAAGCCGACGGCGAAGGCCAGCGAGCCGCCGATGACCGTGAGCGCCGTGGGGTCGAGCCTGATGCTGAGGCTCGTCACCAGGCCGAACGTCGCGAGGTACACGAAGAAGCGCGCGGTGGTCTGCACCTTCTGGATGGTGGGGCGCCGGTTCGAGAACCGGGCGCTGAGCTGCTCCGAGACACCGTCGAGCAGGCGGATGGCGAAGAGCGAGGCCACCACCACGCCGAACGACGCCGCCACACCACCCCAGCGGATGAACTGCACCAGCCGGCCGAGATCGGGCTCGTCGGCGTGGGCCGCGAGCGGGATCAACGCGGCCAGCCACGCCAGTCGTGAGGTCGGCTTCATCATGAGTTCACCAGGAGGTGTCGCCGCTCGAGCAGCCGGGTGATGGGGCGCAGCCAGGGCCAGGCGATCGACACCCGGCCATCGCTGACGTCGAAGAAGCTGCGCGCGCGACCGAACGTGACGGCTTCGCGCACCTGCTCGTCGGTCAGGCGCGTGGCCTGCACGAGGTCGTCGACGCTCGCGGGCTCGAGCTGCAAGACGGCGCGCAAGACGAACAGCGCCGGGTCGGGGAGTCGATCGAGGTCGGCCGAGTCGGGCACCTGCAGCGGCCGCGCGCACACCGCGCCGCTCGGCGAGGCCGCGAGCGAGCTGCGCCACACCTCGAGGGCCAGCCCTGGCACGCCGCCCACGTGGTCCCACAGCATGCGCTCGTAGGCCATCTGACGCTCGCGAAGCGCGGCGGTGCGCGACTGCTCATCGGCGGTGGCGACGAGCCCTTCCAGCAGCGCGTCGAACGACGCGACGACGCCGGCGCGCTCGCTGCGGTCGGCCAGCAACGTGCCGATCTGCGCCTCGTCCCACGCCTCGAGGCGGTGCACTTCGTCGAACAGCGGTCGCCCGTCGCGTGCGCGCTTCAAGAACGGCCAGAGCGACGCGTCGATCGCGAAGATCCACGGCGCGTGGGTGCTGCGGGCGCGGGCCAGCGCCAGCGCCGCGTCGAAGTGCGCGAGCCCGCCGATGACGGGCCGCACCAGCGCCTGCGCGTCGTCGATCAGCACCAGGGGCACGCCGTCAGCCGCGGTCGCGCTGAGCGCTTGAACGAGCTCCGCAGGCTCGCGGCCTGCGCAGTTGATCGTCACCGTCCCGGGCGCGCGCGAGCTCAGCTCGCTCAAGAACGCGGTCTTGCCCATGCCGCGGGGGCCAATGAGCGCGATCACGCCGCCTTGCCGGTCTTTCACGCGCTTCGCGTAGCGCTCGAGCTCGTCATCAGACGGCGTCGGGAGCCACACGGGTGGCGGGGCGTCAGGGCGGAAGGCCGCGCGCACTTCACTCGTGAGCGGCGCGTAGCTGGTGTTGCCACCGGTGAGCCGGTCGAGCTCCCGACGGAACAGGTATGCGTGCCCGCGGCGCACGACGTCGAAGCCGGTCAGCCACGCGCGCACCACGCGCACGGTGCCGCGCGCGAACAGGTTGGCCGCGCCGACGATGGCCGACACGAAGCTGGCCGCGCCGCGTTGATGCTTGAGCACCCAGGTCTGCACGGGCGACCTGTTGTGCGTGCGCTCGAGGCGCTCGTAGACGACGGGCCGCCAGCGCCGCACCAGCACCAGCACGATGGGCACCGCCGCCAGCCAGCACGTCGAGAAGACCCAGCTGTAGATGGTGCCCTGGCCCACGAGGCGCGCCGTCAAGACCAGGAACACGATGAACAAGACGACGGTGCGACCAACCAGGCGGAGCGAGCGCAGCCGCAGCGACGAGGTCGACGTCTCTTCGACCATGTTGGTGCCCGCGCTGCCGGCGGCGAGCGCGTTGATGACGTCGATGATCAGCGAGCCGACGATCATCCACCCGATGACGATCAGCGGCAGCTCCACCTCGAGCAGCGACTGCACCTCGTGGGGCAGCAGCCACATGGTGAGCGCAAAGAAGAGCGCCCATTCGAGTGAGCGATGCGTCTTCAGCAGCACGCGGCTCAGGCGCCGGGCGGCCGACGGCGTGGTGCGGCGCTCGAGGCGATCTGCGTCGCGGAAGCGTGCGTCCAGCATGCGCACCAGCGCCGGGCTCCGCCGTCGCAACGAGACGAAGACGGCGAGCAGCAACAGCCACGGCAGGCCGACGCGCACCGTGTTCCAGATGGCGCCGCGCACCGAGCCGCCGGCGCGCACGGCCCGCACCCACTCGCGCACCTGCCAGGCGTGGTACCGGACGATCAAGGTGAGGTGCCAGGCTTCCGCGCGCGCTTGATCGAACCCCGCCTCGGTGAACCCGGTGATCGCGTCGCGCTTGGGCCCCGAGAGCGCGTCGAGCAAGCCGAGGCGCTCGTCGTTGAGCGTGTCGATCTCGTTGAAGAGCGCCGACGCGCGCGCCTGCTGGCTCGCCGTCTCATCGTGGCGCGTGTGCTCCAGCTCCGTCACCAGACGCGCGCGCAGGGCGCGGACGTCCTCCGTCGGCACGTCGGCGGGGACGCCCGCGATGCCGTCTTCACCCAGCTCCGGCACTTCGGTGCGCGGTGAGGCCAGCACCGCCAGCGCGGTGTCCAGCTCGGTGCGCGCGCTCTTTAACGCCTGGCGAATCGAGTCGTACGCGGCGTCGGGCGCGGCGCCGCCTTCGGCCTTCGCGTCACGCACCCGTCGCTGCCAGCCGAGCACCGCTTCTTGGCGCGCCGCGAGGGCGAGCTCGTGCTGCCTGAAGCGCTCGCGCAACGACGCCGCCGCGCTCTCGATGGACAGCAGCCGTGCCTTCTCTTCGGCGACGACGCGATCGGCTTCGGTGCGGGCCTGGCGCGCGCGCTCGAGCGCGAGGGCGGCGCGCTCGTCGGCTTCGCGGGCCTTGCGGGCGTCGTCACTCTCGACGGGGAGCAGCGCTTGCTTGCGCGCGTTCCAGTTGCGCAGCAGCGCGTCTCGCTGATCGGCCGGCAGCTCGTAGAAGGTGAGCCGCGCGCGCTCGAGCCGCTCCAGGGCGGCGTGCCGGTCGGCGTCGGGGTCGGGCGGCGTCCCTTTCTTCTTTGGGACACTGCGCGCACGCTCCAGCAACGACACGAACGCGGCGGCGCGCTCGGCTTCCACGCGCAGCGCGTCGGCGTCGCTCAGCGCAGCGGGAAACAGCGACTGCGGCTCGATGTCAGGCGGCAGCGCGTCGGCGACGAAGGTGCGCACGCGGGCCGTCTGCGCGTCGACGTACTCGTAGCCACCGTCGCCCTGGGCGAACGTCGGCACCGCCACCAGCACTCCCAGCAGCAGCGTGACAGACCTCGCTGCGACGACCGTTCGGCAGACCATGGGGCCCACACAGTAGGCACGAGCGGGCGCTGGCGCATGCGCCTTCGGTGGCGCGCGCGGACAGGTGTTGTCGGTTTCTGCAAAAGGCGTGAACAGCGTCAGCGGGTGCCTGACCGGCGGTCGGCCAGACAACTCTTCATGCGAACCACTTCCGCCCCCATTCCCCGTTGCCCTCCGTCGCTCCACGGTCTGCCCGGCAAGGGCGGCAAGCACCCGATTCCGCGGTGTCCGCCGATGCACCCGGGGCTGCCGGGCAAGGGCCCCAAGCACCCGATCCCCCGGTGTCCGCCGCGGCACTTCGACGTCTTCGACGGCCCGAAGAAGAAGTAGTCAGCCGCCGCGGGTGTGCATCTCGAGGTGCGGCTCGTGCTGGAGTTGCGCCGGCGACGCCAACGGGCCGCGCGACGACGACAAGCGGGCGCGCAGCTCGGCGCCGCGATCGGTCCGCGCGGCCCAGGTCGTCTTGATGAGATCGTTCAGTTGGCTCGGGGTGGCCCCGGCGCGCAGCGGCGATTTCAGGTCGAGGCCGTTCGGCGCGTAGAGGCAGGTGAAGAAGCGCCCGTCGGCCGTGAGGCGCGCTCGATCACACGCGCTGCAGAACGGCTGCGTGGTCGACGCGATGACGCCGACGATCTGCCCGTCAGCGCGCTCGAAGCGCTCCGCAGGCGCGCTGCCGCGCTCGCCGAGCGGTCGCAGCGGGGCCAGGCGCGCGAGCAGTTCACTTGCGGGCACGACGTCTTCCCGCCGCCAGCGGGTCGCGCCGCCGACGTCCATGTATTCGATGAAGCGGAGCTCGGCGTCGATCGACCGGGCGAAGCGCAGCAGCTCGTGCACCTCGTCGTCGTTCACGCCGCGCATGACGACGGTGTCCAGCTTGATCTGCGTGAAGCCCACAGCGCGCGCGGCCTCGAGCCCGGCGAGCACGTCGTCGAGCTGCGGGCGGCGGGTGAGGGCGGTGAACCGGTCGGCCCTGAGCGTGTCGAGCGAGACGGTGACCCGGTGCAGCCCCGCGGCCCTCAGCGCCTGCGCGTGCTGACGCAACAGCACGCCGTTGGTGGTCATCGAGAGATCGTCGAGCCCTTTCCGTGCGAGCAGCTCGACCAGCGTCGGCAGCTCGCGTCGCAGCAGCGGCTCTCCGCCGGTCAGCCGCACCCGCCTGACGCCAAGGCCGATGAAGACATCGACCAGCGAAGCCAGCTCTTCGAACGAGAGGATCTCGGGGTTCGGCAGCCACCGGTAGTGCTCCTCCGGCATGCAGTACGCGCACCGGAGGTTGCAGCGATCGGTGACGGACAGCCGCAGGTTGCGAAGCGGCCGGCCGAAGACGTCAGGAGTCGCCATTCTTCTTGGCAGCCTCGAGCGCCGCCGCCGCTGCGGCCGCTGCTTCGAGGGCCTTCTGCGCGGCCTCGGCGAGGCGCTGCTTCTTCCGCGCCACCATGTCTTCCTTGATCTTCATCAGGTTCGCTTCGCCGAGCGCGAGGAAGGCCTTCACCACGTCGGGGTCGAACTGCGTGCCGCCGCAGCGTTTGATCTCCTCGATGGCGTTCGCGAACGTGGTGCCCTTGCGGTACGGGCGATCGCTGGTCATCGCGTCGAGCGTGTCGGCCACCGCGAAGATGCGCGCGCCGATGTGGATCTCTTCGGCCTTCAGCCCGCGCGGGTAGCCGCGGCCGTCCCACCGCTCCTGGTGCGAGAGCACGATCTGCGAGGGGATCGAGAGGAAGGGGATGGGCGCGATCATCGAGAAGCCGATGTCGGGGTGCTTGCGCATCTCGACCCACTCTTCGGGCGTCAGCTTGCCGGGCTTGAGCAGCACGGCGTCGGGCACGCCGATCTTGCCGATGTCGTGCAGCAGCGCGCCGCGGCCGATCTCATCGAGCTCCGGGCCGGTGATGCCCATGACGTTGGCGATGGCCACCGTGTACTCGACGACGCGCTGGCTGTGATCGCTGGTCTCGTGCTCGCGGGCGTCGAGCGCCGTCACCAGCGCGAGCAGCGTGTTCTGGTACGTGGTCGAGACGTCCTTGAGCGCGTTGCGGAGCTCCGTGGTGCGGTCACGCACCTTGCGCTCGAGCTTCTTCTGGTACCGCTTGCGGGCCAGCTCGACGCGACGCTTGGCCAACGCGCGCTCGATGGAGCGGATGAGGTCGGTCAGCTTCGGTGGCTTGAGGAGGTAGTCGACGGCGCCGCGGCGCAGACAGTCGACGGCCTGCTCGGTGTCGCCGTAGCCGGTCAGCATGATCACCGACGTGTCGGGGTGCTTGTCGCGGAAGGCTTCGAGCAGCCAGAGCCCGTCTTTGCCGGGCATCTTCATGTCGGAGATGACGAGCGGCGTGTCTTCCTGCTCGGCGAGATCGAGCGCCATGTCGGCGCCAGAGGCGACCGCGCACTGGTAGCCCTCTTCGCGCAAGAGCACGCTGATGACATCTCGTACGGACTCATCGTCGTCGACGATGAGCACTCGGGGGGGCGGGGGAGGGATGGCTTCCACTGTGTGAGGTGCCTGTGGGGTGGGCGTAACGGCCCCGCGACTCTAGGGCGACTTTCGTTCGTACCGGAAGGCCCGCAGATCGAGCTGTGGCTTCTCGCGACGTACCAATTGACCCATCAGGCGCGCCGTGATGGGCGCCAGGAGGATGCCGTTGCGGAAGTGACCTGTCGCGAGGAGCAGGTTTTCGCGCGGGCCCGCTCCCAGAAAGGGCAGCTGATCGTCCGTCCACGGGCGCAGCCCGGCCCAGGTCTGCGTGACGGGCGCGGTGTGGAGCGACGGCACCAGCTCCAGCGTCGCGGCCAGCAGCTTGTGCAGGCCTTCGACGGTGACGTGCTTGTCGAAGCCGACCATCTCCATCGTGCTGCCGGCGATGATCGCGCCGTCGCTGCGCGGCACGAGGTACCCGCGCGCGCCCTTGAGCAACCGCGAGAAGCGCGGCGCACGCACCTGCAGTTCGAGCATCTGCCCGCGCGCGGGCTTCACGCGTGCAGGGTCGACGTGCGCGCCGGTGACGAGCCCCGACCACGCGCCCGCGGCGAGCACCACGAGGTCCGCGTGCAGCGCCTCGCCGTCGACGTCGACACCCTCAACGCGATCGCCGCGCTCGATCAACCCGCGCACGGTGCCGGTGCGGAAGCTCACGCCACGGCGGCTCGCGGCGACGGCCAGCGCGCGCATCAAGCGGCGCGGGTCGACCTGGTGATCATCGGGAAAATCGGCGGCCGCGAGCGCTTTGTCGTTGAGCGACGGCTCCAGACTTCGGAGCTCCGCGGGCGAGAGCAGCTGCGCGCGCAGGCCCGACGCGGTCTGCCAGTCGATCTTCGCTTGCAGCGCGTGCACCTCGTCGTCGGTGAACGCCACCTGCAGGCCGCCCGACGGCAGGTAGTGCACCGGCACGCCCGACAGCTCTTCCAGCTCGCGCGCGAACTTCGGCCACGCCATGCGGCTGAGCAGGCAGAGATCGAGCATGGGCCCTGGCTTCTCGTTCTCGAACTGCGGCGCGAGCATGCCGGCCGCCGCCGACGACGCCTCCGCGCCGGGGATGGACTTTTCGAGCACGGTGACGTCGAGGCCCGCGTCGCGGCGCAGCTCTGTCGCGATCGACAGGCCCATGATGCCGCCGCCGACGATGATCACCTTCACGGCGCGCCTCCATCGACGATGACGATGAAGTTCACCGGGGCCGGAGCGGCTGGCTGCGCCCGGTGCGTCTGCCACCACATGAACACGAACGCGAAGAGCGCCAGCGTCATGAGGATCAACGTTCGGGTGGGAAAGCGCGGCACGGCGCTCGCTCTATCAGGTTGATTTGGGAGCGCGTGGGCGTAAGAGGTCTCGCGCAGTTCCACCCTCAAGGAGAATGTCGTGGCAGACACGTTCGACGTGGTGATCATCGGTTCCGGTCCTGGCGGTTACGTGGCGGCGATTCGTGCCGGCCAGATGGGCCTCAAGACGGCCATCATCGAGAAGGACAAGAAGCTCGGCGGCACCTGTCTGCACCGCGGCTGCATCCCCACCAAGGCGCTGCTCTACACGTCCGAGCTGTACAGCCACATCCTCCACGCGGCGACGTTCGGCATCAACGTCAGCAACCCGGCGCTCGACTGGGGCCAGGCGCAGAAGCACAAGCAGAAGGTCGTCGACAAGGGCGCGGCCGGCATCGACTTCCTGATGAAGAAGAACAAGGTGACCGTGTTCAAGGGCACCGGGAAGATCGCCGCCAAGGGCAAGGTCGAGGTCGTGCTGAGCGAGGGCGCCAAGAAAGAGACGCTCGACACCAGGAACATCATCGTGGCGACTGGCTCCGTGGTGACGACGCTGCCGAGCATCAAGCTCGACGACAAGCGCATCCTCTCGTCTGATTCGATCCTCTCGCTCGACGTCGTGCCCAAGAGCCTCATCGTGCTGGGCGCCGGCGCCGTGGGCACCGAGTTCGCGTCGATCTTCAACCACGTCGGCAGCGAAGTGACGCTCATCGAGTACATGCCCAACGTGCTGCCCATCGAAGACATCGACGTCTCGAAGGAGCTCGAGAAGCAGCTCAAGCGCCGCAAGATGAACGTCATGACCGGCACGAAGTTCGAGAAGGTCGAGACCACCGCCAAGGGCGTGAAGGTCACCGTGACCGGCACCGACGGCAAGCAGCAGGTGCTGGAAGCCGAGTACTTCCTCTCGGCGGTCGGCCGCGCGCCCGTCACGAAGGACATCGGCCTCGAAGCGGTCGGCGTGCCGGTGGGCCCCAAGGGCCACATCACCGTCGACGGCATGATGCGCACCAACGTGCCCGGCATCTTCGCCATCGGCGACGTGACGCCGCACCCCGCGCTCGCGCACTGCGCGTCGGCCCAGGGCATCGTGGCCACCGAGTTCATCGCCGGGAAGAACCCGCGCCCGGTGAACTACGACCGCATTCCCAACGCGACGTACTGCTACCCCGAGGTCGCCAGCGTCGGCCTGACGGAGAAGAAGGCCAGGGAGAAGGGCTACGACGTGAAGGTCGGCACCTTCCCGTTCTCGGCGATCACCAAGGCGCAGATCTCCGACGAGGGCATCGGCTTCGTGAAGATCGTCAGCGACAAGAAGTACGACGAGGTGCTCGGTGTGCACCTCATCGGCCCGCACGCCACCGAGCTGCTCGCCGAGGCCTGCGTGGCGCTGTCGCTCGAGACCACCACTGAAGAGCTCGGCCGCACGGTGCACGCGCACCCGACGCTGTCGGAGATCATGCACGAGGCCGCCGAGGCCACGCTGGGTCACCCGATCCACATCTGAAACGTGGCGCGAGCCTGAAGTTCACGAACGCCGTCCGGGATGCCGGGCGGCGTTTTCGTTTGTACTGGGCCACACGAAGCGCACGATGCGGCGCCTCGAGAGCGACGTACGCAGTTCCACCATCAAGGGAGCGAACGATGTCGAACGGAGCGAAGTGTCCTTTCAACCACGCGACGCTGGGCGGCGGCACCACCAACAAGGACTGGTGGCCCAGGCAGCTGAACGTGCGGCTGCTGCGCGCGCACTCCGACAAGTCGAACCCGCTCGGCGCGGCCTTCGACTACGCGAAGGAGTTCAAGAAGCTCGACCTCAAGGCGCTCAAGAAGGACCTGCGCGCGCTGATGACGAAGTCGCAGGAGTGGTGGCCTGCGGACTTCGGTCACTACGGGCCCTTCTTCATTCGCCTCGCGTGGCACTCGGCGGGCACGTACCGCGTGGGTGATGGTCGCGGTGGTGGTGGGCGAGGGCAGCAACGCTTCGCGCCGCTCAACAGCTGGCCCGACAACGTGGGCCTCGACAAGGCGCGCCGGCTGCTGTGGCCGATCAAGCAGAAGTACGGTCAGCGCATCTCGTGGGCCGACCTGCTGATCCTCGTCGGCAACGTGGCGCTCGAGTCGATGGGCTTCAAGACGTTCGGCTTCGCCGGCGGGCGCCCCGACACGTGGGAGCCCGACGAAGACGTGTACTGGGGCAACGAGAAGAAGTGGCTCGATGACAAGCGGTACACGGGCGACCGCGACCTCGAGAACCCGCTCGGCGCCGTGCAGATGGGCCTCATCTACGTCAACCCGGAAGGCCCCAACGGCAACCCAGACCCGCTGAAGGCCGCGCGAGACATCCGCGAGACGTTCGCGCGCATGGCGATGAACGACGAAGAGACCGTCGCGCTGATCGCCGGCGGTCACACGTTCGGCAAGACGCACGGCGCGGGCGACGCGAAGCTGGTCGGCGTCGACCCTGAAGCCGCGCCGCTCGAGCAGCAGGGCCTCGGGTGGAAGAGCGCGCACGCGAGCGGGAAGGGCGCCGACGCGATCGGCTCCGGCCTCGAGGTGACGTGGACGCAGACACCGACGAAGTGGAGCAACTTCTTCTTCGAGAACCTCTTCAAGTACGAGTGGGAGCTGTCGAAGAGCCCGGCCGGTGCGCACCAGTGGGTCGCGAAGGGCGCTGCGGCGGTGATCCCCGACGCGTTCGGCGGCAGCCCGAAGCGGCCGACGATGCTGACGACGGATCTCTCGCTCCGCTTCGACCCGGCGTACGAGAAGATCTCGCGGCGCTTCCTCGAAGACCCTGCGGCGTTCGCCGACGCCTTCGCGCGCGCGTGGTTCAAGCTCACGCACCGCGACATGGGCCCGCGTGCCCGCTACCTCGGCGCCGAGGTGCCGAAGGAAGAGCTGCTCTGGCAGGACCCGATTCCCCGCCTCAATCACCCCGTCGTCGACGCGAAGGACATCGCGGCGCTCAAGAAGCAGATCGCCGCGACGAAGCTGTCGGTCGCCGCGCTGGTGTCGGCGGCGTGGGCCTCTGCCTCGACGTTCCGTGGCTCTGACCTGCGCGGCGGTGCGAACGGCGCGCGGGTGCGGCTCGCCCCGCAGAAAGACTGGGCGGTGAATCGCCCGGCAGAGCTGAGCGCCACGCTGGCGGCGCTGCAGGCCATCGCCGACCGCTTCAACGCGGGGAAGGGCCGCAAGAAGGTGTCGCTGGCCGACCTGATCGTGCTCGGCGGCGTGGTGGGGCTCGAGAAGGCCGCGAAGAACGCCGGCGCGCGGCTCGACCTCGCGTTCACCCCCGGCCGCATGGACGCGTCGCAGGAACAGACCGACGTTGAGTCCTTCGCGGTGCTGGAGCCGGTGGCAGACGGCTTCCGCAACTACGCGGCGTCGGGCGTCAGCGATCCCCTGGAGGCGTTGCTCATCGATCGCGCGCAGCTGTTGACGCTGACCGCGCCAGAGATGACGGCGTTGCTGGGCGGCCTGCGCGTGCTGGGCGTCGGCGCGTCGTCGCACGGCGTCTTCACGAAGAAGAAGGAAACGCTGAGCAACGACTTCTTCGTGAACCTGCTCGACATGGCGACGGAGTGGCGGCCCGCTGCGGGAGGCACCTACGAAGGCGTCGATCGCAAGACCGGCAAGGTGAAGTGGACCGGCACGCGCGTGGACCTGGTGTTCGGCGCCAACGCCGAGCTGCGCGCGCTCGCGGAGGTGTACGCGAGCGACGACGGTCAGAAGCTCCTGCTCACCGACTTCGCGCGCGCGTGGACCAGGGTGATGAACCTCGACCGCTTTGATCTGCGGTGACGGTCAGCTCCAGCTGATGCGATTGCGGCCGGCGTTCTTGGCCGCGTAGAGCGCCTCGTCGGCGCGTCGCATCAGCTCGTCGGCGGTCTCGCCGGGGCGGTACATCGTGCCGCCGATGGTGGCGGTGACGCGCAGCCCGCGCTCGTTGCCCGGGTGCGCCATCGCCTCCAGCTCTTTGCGGAGCGACTCGGCGCGGGCCTGCGCTGCGGTGACGCTGAGGTCGCCCAGCAACACGAAGAACTCGTCGCCGCCAAAGCGGCAAGGCAGGTCGCTGCGGCGCACACCGGCTTCCAGCACCGTGGCGACGCGCCGCAGCACTTCATCGCCGGCGGCGTGGCCAAGCAGATCGTTCACCTGCTTGAACTCGTCGAGGTCGAGGGCCAGCAGCGCGACCCCGGCGTTGAGGGCCGTGGCGCGATCGAGGAACAGCGGGAAGGCCTCGTCAAAGCCGCGCCGGTTCGACAGGCCGGTCATGAAGTCGGTGCGCGCGATGGCCTCTTCTTCAGACAGCCGCTGCCGCGTGAGGTCGAGCTTCTGCAGCGTGTCGCTGAGCTCGTGGTTCTTGCGGCGGAGATCAGAGATGAGGTTGCGCTCGGCGTCGACGAGGAACGAGCACGCGCGACGCAGCAACGTGAAGACCACGCGCGGGTGCGTGGTGAGCAGCCGCTCGATGCTGATCTGATCGATCACCTGCAGCCGCGCGCGCGTGGTGGCCACGATGGTGGCGCTGCGGCGGTGCCCGGGGCTGATGAACGAGAGCTCACCGAAGTAGCTGCCGGGGCTGTAGGTGCGCGCCATGGCGCCGGTCTCAAGGCGCGCGCCCGCGAAGCCATCGAGCAGGAAGAACATCGAATCGCCGGGCTCGCCCTCGCGCACGATGACCTCGTCGATCTCGCAGAGGCGCTCAGTGCCGGCGGCGAAGGTGGCGTTGACCTCGTCTTCGGTGAAGACGTGGAGCGGACTGTCGATGGGAAAGCGAGGTGCCATGAGACGAGGGCGATTCAACACGCCACCCGCCTGGGCGTCACGGCTTTCAAGTGGTGAACGACGCTCAGGGGGCGGCGGCGAGATCTTCGCAGAGCCGATCGCCGTCACGACATGGCACGACGAAGAAGACGTATTCGCCGTTCGTCGTGGGCCTCTCACTCTCGCTGCGATCGACGACGAACAGGTACGTCCCCGGCTGAAGGCTGGTGACGACAGTCGCGTCGCCGCTCTTGAGGCAGGCGCCTTGCGCGTCGAGCACGTGGAGATCGACGTCGAGCCAGTCGGGCTGTCCGCCGTCGACATCGATGGGCGGCGTGGCGTCGATCGCTCCGGCGCGAACCAACGTCGGCTTGGTCACCGTCACGCTGTACACGGCGTCGTTGCCCAGCCCTCGCTTCGCGCCCTGGCACGCGTACTGCTCGAAGTCGTTGGTGTTCAGCGTCGCTACGTCGCGCAGCTCCGAGAACGGCAGCGACGGAACGAGGAAGGGCTGCGCGCGTGCACCGCTGCCTTCCAGCTTTGGCGCAACAGCGTCGAGCTGGCTCACGCCGTCGACCACCGTTTTCATCGCGCGATCGAGCGCGTGAATCGTGGCCAGGTTGCGGGCGTTGTAGCCGTAGCCGACGCCGTCGGCGTCGAAGTGACACGACGTGTTGTATTCCCTGACGCTGGGGTGAACGCCGTCGCTGCTGAGCCCTTGTTCGAGCAGCGGCAGCATCTCGCGGTGGTAGTCGACGAGGGGGACCTGACGCCCTTGTGCGATGGCCCGCACGACGGCGTTCGCCGCGTCGACGACGCCGAGGTACTCGTAGACGTCGTTCCGCGGCGGAATGGTGCTCATCACCGGCACTACCCCGCGCTCGAGCAACCAGTCGATGGTCCGCAGCAGGTGACGCGCGTGTGGTGTCAGCTTGGCGTCGAGCGGTGTGTCGGGCGTGCCGCCCTGGCCGATGTCGTTGGTGCCGTACATCACCGTCGCGAACTGTGGAGTCGTCGCCGCGAACTCCACTTCGAGCGGCGGCGTTCTCCCCGTGAGAGGAAAGTCGGCCGAGGCGCCCACCTTCGCAGCGCGGCTGACGCGGCTGAACGGGCTGGTCCGACCGATGACCCCAGAGCGGAAGTGGAAGATCACATCCGCCAACTCCGCGCGGCCGCCCAGCTTGATGTTGAACTCCCACGACGGCGCGAGATTGTTGATGTCTCCGTCGAAGCAGTGAAGGAACGAGCTGCTCGCGGTGATGCTGTCCCCGATCTTCATCAGCAGGTTGTCCTGCAGGCCCCGGCCGTGCAGCGCGACGTTTCGCAGATGCGTGGCGAGGGCCGCGGTGATGGGCGAGTGCGTCTGATCGTTCGGGTAGAGCACCCGATCGGCCTCGGGTAACACGTACCAACGCGGCACGTCTTCGGTGATGGGCGCGAGCCCCAGGCGCCAAGCGCTCTCGCGTCGGCCGCCGTCCAACAGGGCCAGCCCGCCGTCGCCCTCGTCAGAACCACCGTCATGGCCCGAAGGGCCGCCATCATTGATGCTGCCGCCATCGCTTGCCGTGTGTGGCCCCGCACTGCAGCCCAACAGGCACGCGATGACCCCCGAGATCAAGCGCATCGCAGATCAGTACAACGTCGGTCGCAGGTGGCGACAGGCCCGCCGTGCAGATTTTCCGATTTTGGTAACACAGAGGCTCGCGATGTCGCGATCTGCATCGTTTGTGCAGCAATTTTCGGTGGGTCCTTCCCATACATCGGGCCCTGTCTGCGGTGCGTCGCTCCCTCAGTCGTACAGGAGCGCCGGCGCCATCACTGTGATGAGTCCGGTGCGCAGCATCGGCAGCACGGCGCCGTAGTGATCGTCACCGACGAAGATGCGCAGGCGCACGTCGACGCGGCCTTCGAGCGAGGTGGCCACGTCCTTCGCGTTGTCGATCATCCGGCGGCTTTCGAGCAGTCTGGCGCGCGCGGCGAGACGGGGTGGCACTGTCTGCTCGAGGCCACCGACCGTCAGCAGCAGCTTCGCCGTCGACGCTCTTCCGCTTGCGAGGAACGCATCGCGCTCGGTCAGCACCCAGCGCTGGTTCCACCAGATGGAAGGGCTGCCCGCGATGTACGTGTCGAACGCGTCGGGCCTGGTGAAGAGCACGTGCAGCGCGAACAGCCCGCCGTACGAGTGGCCCATGAGCGTTTCCCGGGTGGTGTCGATGGGGAAGCGTGCGGCGATGGCGGGCTTGAGCTCACGCTCGAGGAACTCGAGGAAGCGATCGCCGCCGCCTTGTCGCTTGTTCCGCGCGTCGCCCGTCTGCGTCACGTCGGGGGCGGGCGGCGTGTAGTCGTCGGCGCGCGCTTGTTCGTTGAGCAGCACGGTGCCGGGGTAGCCGATGGCGACGATCAACGTCTGCGTCACCGGCAGCTTGTTGCCGTGCGCCAACTGCACGATGGCGCGCGCGGTCTTGTCGGCCACCGGCAGCGAGGCGTTGCCGTCCAGCACGTAGACGACGCCGTAGCCGTCAGCGGGCGGCGGCTCATCGGGCACGCTCAGCTCGATCTCGTAGGTGCGGCCGGTGTGGGCGCTGGTCAACGCGAAGTGCTGCGTGCCGTGCAGCTGCACGCGGGTCGCTGCGCAGCCCGACATGGCGAGCGCGAGGAGAGTGACTCGGAACAAGGGAAGCCTCGAAGAGATCCCCTCTCCCCAGCGGGGAGAGGGTCAGGGTGAGGGGTCGACCGCCTCAGCGCACGCGCGCCACCGAGCGCACCTGGCCTTCGACGGTGGTCTTCGCGGTGCCGTCGCCGGTCATCAGGCGCAGCCCGGTGCGCGCGTCGGTGCCGAGGTAGTCAGGCACGATGATGAAGTCGCCGGTGTCCTGCAGCACCGAGCGACCGCTGGTGGCGGTGGCGCCAGCGACCTCCGTCGCGGTGGGGGCGTCACCGAGCGTGATCTCCCAGAGCTTCCACGCCTGGCTGGTCGACAGCGCGATGGGCGCCGTGCCCGCGCCGAGCGTCGCGTCGAGCACGCGCACGTACGCCTTGCCGTTCGCGCCGGGCACCAGCATGCCGGCGATGTCGCCCGCGGTGCCGGGGTTCACGACGGCGTCGAACTCCACGAGCAGCGAGTCCCACGTGCGGGTCGAGGTGTCGAAGCGGATCATGCACGGCGCGCCGGCCTTGGTGGCGTCGAGCTTGAACGCCGCGGCGCCGAAGGCCTCGGTGCCCACGTAGATCTTCCCGTCAGCGCCTTTCACGCCGTCGCGGGCCCAGCCGCAGCGGGTGTCCTTCACGACGGTGGCGGTGTCGGTGGTGGTGTCGATGACGATCATGCCCGACTGCGGCGCGACGCCGAGGCGATCGGCGGTGAGCCAGCCCACGCCGTAGAACAGGTAGTTGCCGTCGCGCACCGCGTGGCTGCCCGAGTACTGGATGCTGTGCCCAGCGAGCGTGAGATCGATCGACCCCGTCACCGTCATCGCGGTGGGGTTCCAGATGACGGCCTTCATCGAGCGCGCGTCGAAGTAGTAGGCCTTGGTCTCGTTCACGAAGACGTACTGCGCCGAGTACGCGCCGAGCTGGCCGGTGACGCCCTGGCCGTCGAACGCGACGGTGGCGCCAGCGGTGAGCGTGCCGTCTTCGTTCAGATCGTGCCGCGTCAGGCTCGCCGTGGCGTCGCCGGTGACGAAGAGCGCCTTGCCGCCGATGGGGCCGACCGCCAGCGTCGACGCGCCGGCGAGCTCGATGGCGTTGGCGACGTCGAGGTGCTGCTCGGTGGTGAGGCTCTCGGTGAACACGAGGTAGCTCTGCTGCGTGCCGCCCGTGTTGACGAACGTGGAGATGGCGTAGAGCGGCGCGGTCTGCGTACCCGCGTCTTCACCAGCGCCGCCGCCGGTGCCGCCGTCGGTCGGTGCGGGCGCGCCGGAGCACGCGGCGAGGGCCAGCGAGAGGGAGAGCAACGTCGACTTGAGCTTCATCTTCTTCTTCCTTCGTTTCGTGCGCGGAATTGCGCGTGCTTCAGAGATCGATGGACAGCTTTCCGAACACCGCGCGGCCGGGCCGCTGCACGCCGATGAGATCGAACGACGGCGCGTCGGTGAGGTTGTGAATCGCGAGCGAGGCTGCGAACGCGCGCTGCTCGAAGGGCACGCGGTAGGTGAGCGACGCGAAGTGCAGCAGCTGCGAGGGCACCACCTGCTTGGTGCTCGCCAGGCCCGCGCTCTCCCACGAGCGGTAGAACTCGTGCACGTAGCGCGTGTTCCACTCGAACGAGAGCTGGTCGCCCTTCGCGAAGAGCTCCGGCGCGCGCAGCGTGAGCGACGCCGAGGCCTGCAGCCACGGCCTGTACGGAATGCGGTCGCCGTTGAAGCGCGCGAACGAGCCTGACTCAGACAGGTTCCGGTAGTCGGTGATGACGGTGTTGCCGCCGAGCGACACCCAGCGGCCCGGCGAGGTCCAGTCGAGGCCGCCTTGCAGCGACAGCGCGCGCGCGGCGCCGACGCTCTCGTAGCGCTGCGTCTGGTTGCTCGCGATGAGCACGATCAGGTTCTGCAGCGCGCGCACGCTCCCGGTGACGTTGGCCGAGAACACGCCGATGGGCGTCGGCAGCGCCGTCAGCTCGAGCGCGGCGTTGCCGTTGTGACTGCGCTCGGGCGCCAGCTCGGTGTTCTCGAGCAGGAACGCGCCGTCACCGAACAGCTCGTCGGCGCGCGGCAGCCGGGTCGCGTACTCGTACGACGCCTTGATGGCGAACTGCCGCGTGAACGCGAAGCGCACGGTGTCGCCAGCGCCGCCAGCGAGCGAGGTGCGCTGCGGCTGCGTGACGGTCGAGCGCGGATCAGTCGCGATGTTCGCGTGCTGCAGGTAGCCCTTGGCGAAGACGACGTTCTCAAGCCGATCGTCGAAGAAGCGCTGCCGGTGTGACGCGCCCGCGAAGCCCGACGTCATGGCGATCGGCACCGCGAGCGGGTCGAAGGAGTCGAAGCTCTGCAGGTACGCGTTGCGGCCGAGCCGCCAGTACTGATCGACGCCGGCGCTCAACTCGAGGTCATCCTTCTGGAACGTCGTGATCTGCGCGCGCGCGCGGCCGAACACGGTGTCGAAGCGGGTCAGCAGGTCCTGCGGTTGGCCTGCGATCTCGCCGCCCAGTGGGCGCTCGGCGACGCAGCGGCCGTACCAGTCGTACACGCAGGTCGCGACGTCGTGCAGCGTGGCGAAGCGGCGGTTCCACCCCGCGGTGGCCGAGAGCGAGACCCGATCGGACGGCGTGACGGCGTACTGCAGCGTGACGCCGAGGCTGCGGCGCTGCTGCGTGACCTCGCCGTACGGCGTCGTCATCACCACGTTGTGGGGGATGTCCTTGTCGTACTGCGCGAAGTACGCGTGCACGACGAGGCGGTCGGCCCAGCTGACGTCGAGCAGCCCTGCTTCAACGTTGACGCCGTTGGCCATGTAGCCGTCGTGGTTGCGGTGCACGCGCGCGTCGGCGACCTGGCCGCTCGCGTTCGGCACCTTCACGGTGACGAGGTAGTCGTTGCGCGATTGATCGTGGAAGCCCGCGGCCCGCACATAGAAATGACGGGAAGGGTGCAGCCACGACGCGCGCGCCGTCGCCCGGTACGAATCGAAAGAGCCGGCCTGCAGCGAGACCGAGCCCCCCGTCTCTGGCGGTACGAGGTCGCTGCGCAGATGAATGACGCCGCCGAGCGCGTCGCTGGCGAGGCGCACGGGCACCACGCCGTTGAAGATCTCCAGCTGCTGAATGAACGACACCGGCACGTTGCCGAGGCCGTACGAGAACGGCGAGTAGTCGATGGGCACGCCGTCGAGCAGCACGCGCACCTGATCGCCAGCGAGCCCCGCCAACGAGAGCTGCGTCGCGCTCCCGAGGCCACCGCCGCGCTGCACCTGCACCGCAGACTGGCGCGTCAGCACCTCGGCGAGATCGTCTGCCTTGGCTTGCGCCTCGCGCGTGTCCACCACGTCGACCGCCTCGGCGCTGCGGCTCAGTCGGCGCGCGTGCGAGCCGCGTTCGCGCACGACTGTCGAACGCACCGGCGGGAGGTCTGGCACGCCTGCGTCAGCGACGTCCACCAGCGGCAGCGCGTCGCCCGCGTCAGCGACGTCGATCAGCGGGAGCGCCTCTCCGGCGTCAGTCACCTCAGCGAGCGCTGGCTCCACGCCCGCGTCGACGGCGTCCTGCGCGACCGCGATTGACGACAGCACCGCGATGAGCCACGCGCAGCGCACGGCGTCAGCGATCTCCCGGCCCGTTGATGGCCGAGACGTGGCCGTACGTGATCTCGGCGAACGTGCCGCGGAAGACCCACGCAGAGATGAGGAGCGCCGCCACGACCGAGCCAATGACGACGGTGCGCACCGCCTTGATGGTGAACGCCATCACCAGCCCGGTGAGCGCCCAGACGATCAACGTCAGCCCCGTGAGATCCTGGAACAGCGCCCAGAAGAACACCGGGCCGAGCTCGTTCGGGTAGTGGTGCGTCATGTGCAGCCGCTGAATCGACTGCGAGAAGGTGAGGCCCGACGGGGTGTCGATGGGCTTGCCGTCGAGCGCCTTCTTGCCGAGGTGGTAGCCCGCTTCGAAGGCGCGGCCGTTGGCGTCGACGACGTGAAAGCGCAGCTCGGGGCCGACCTGTCCGCGCGGCTTCAGCGTGACGTCTTCGAGGCCGAGGCGCGGCAGCAGCTTCGCGTAGCGCTGCTCGATCGCCGCGACCTCATGCTCCGGCAGCGACACTGACTTTCCGACGAACGGCGCACCGGGCGGCGGCTCGACCTTCGGCCGCGTCAGCACTACGGCGCGCCCCGCGTTTACGTCGTACAGAAACTGGTACGCGCTGCGGTCGCCCTTGGCCAGCAACAGGTAGCCGCCGCTGAACTTCGGCGTGAAGTCGTCGGCCACACGAAACGGCCCACCTTCGAGGCTCGCGTCGGCGTTGAGCTGCGTGACGACGTCTTGCGCCAGCTTCCGTGCATCGACGGGCGGCACGCCCAGCTCGTCGGGCGTCAGCGGGCGGCCGTCGGTCGGCACACCCAGCATCGGGTGATTGAAGAAGAAGCCGCTCAGCCCATAGAGCGCGACCCACGGGAAGAGCAGCACGCCCGCGATGAGGTGGATGCGCCGGACGACCTTGAGGATCTTCCCGCGGCGCGCGGCTCGGAGCCGGTCCTGCTCATTACGAGCACTTACTGATGTCGCTTCTGTCATGAGGCACCGTCAGAAGTTGAAAGTGATTCTCAACTTCTGACGAGCCATTACGGCTGATGATGCGGTGAGTCAAGCCGGTCAGACGGGCTACTTCTTGCTGACGTTGACGATCACGTTGCTGAACTCGCGCTGCGAGCCGAGGGCGGCCCAGAACGAATTGAAGCGGCCCTGTTCCATCGTCTGGCAGCCCTGCGAGCCGGTGTCGGTCGACCACGCGCGGTGGATGTACATGAGCTGACCGCCCCACGAGCCGTTGTACTTCTTGTCGCTCGCGTCGAACTTGTAGTTCCGGTTCTCGTCGCGCTGCGCGTACGGGTTGCCGTGCGGACGCAGGTGGTTGCCGAACTTGTCGCTGTACGTCTTGTAGTAGCGGATGGACTGGTTGTCGGCGAGGCGGCCTACCGGCTTGCTGCTCTGGTTCGCGGGGATCGACCAGCGGCGGTTGGGTTCGGTGTTGGCGGCGAACTCAGCGACCTTCGGCGCGCCGCGGTCCTTCCAGAGCACCACGATGCGATCGTCGTACGTGCCGCGGTACGCGCGATCAGACGTCATCGGCGTGTTCTGGCGCAGGCTCAGCACCACGCGCTTGCCCGCCGCGAAGTCCTTCTTGGCCTGGGCGTCGCCGAAGGTGTTGAGGTACTTCGCATAGAGCGCGTACCGCTTGGCCGTCGAGAGGCCCGACGTGTTGGGCACGCCGTTCATCGGTGGCTTGGTGCCGTTGGTGCTCGGCGTCGACGGCGCGCTCGGGGTGGAAGGCGTCGACGGCGTGGAAGGCGTCGCGGGCCTGGTGCCGCCGGCCTTCACCGTCAGCTTCTGGCCCGGGTAGATGAGGTTCAGGTTGCGCACCTGCGGGTTCAGCTTCGAGAGCTGCGCGACCGACAGCTTGTGCTTCGACGCGATGCCGCCAAACGTGTCGCCGGACTTCACGGTGTACGTGACGGGCTTGGTGGTCGTGGCCTTCTTCGGCGCAGCGGCCTTCTTCGCGGCGGCGACGTGCACCAGCTGGCCCACCGAGATCTTGTTGAGGTTCTTGATCTGCGGGTTCAGCTTGGCGAGCGCGGCGAGCGTCATCTTGTGCTTCGCGGCGATGCCACTCATCGTGTCGCCCGCGCGCACGCGGTAGTCCTTCTTGCCGGTCGTCGGCGGCTTGGGCGTCGACGGGTTGGTGGGCGTGCTCGGCGCGCCGGTGGGCGCCTTGTTGCCGAACATCTTCGCTTCCGACGCGCGGCGGCGCACGAGGCCCGCGAGCACCTGACCGCCGGCGTGCACCCAGCGACCGAACTCCTTCTGCGCGCCCGCGTAGTCGCGCGCGTTCAGCTTCTTGAGCAACGTCGAGCTGCGCAGCGCGCCCGCGCCGAGGTTGAACGTGAAGCTGGTGAGCGCGTCGAACTGGCCCTGAGACAGCGGCACCTTCACCGAGTCGCGCACGGCTTGCTGCGCCCAGCCGGTGTCGCTGCGGAGCAGCTGCTCAGCGCGCTGCTGCGAGATGGTCATGCCCGGCTTCACGTCGCGGCCGGTGTGGCCGTAGCCGATGGTCCACACGCCGACGGGGTCGCGGTACGCCTTGAGCCGCAGCCCTTCGAAGCTCTTGATGTGGTTGAGGCCCGCCTGGCTCAGCTTGTCGGCTGACTTGAAGCTCGACGTCGCGCGGGCGGCGGTGGCGCGCTGCGCGGTCGTCTTGACGGGCGGCGGCGGCGGCGCTGCAGCCGTCGCGGGCGCGGTGGTGGTCGAGGTGGTCGGGCGAGGAGCGGTACCGATGCGCGAGCTGTCCATGCCTCCATTGTCGCGCGAAGGTTCTTTCGGCTCGCGAGCGCGTTGTCAGCGCCCTGAACAAACTCGCCGAAAATCCCGCGGCGTTACGCGGCGAAAGCGCGGCGCTCTTCGTCGCGGCGCACCAGGCGCAGCAGCGACGACGCGTTGTGCACCACGCTGGTGATGCGATCTTCCACCACCAGCTCCGGGCAGACGTCGCACAGGTGTACGTAGAGCGCGTACACGAGGTTCAAGGTGGTCTCGCCTTCGACGAAGAGGCTGCCGTCGCTCGTCACCCACGCCACCACGTCGCCGCTGCCGGGCGAGTTGATGCGCCACGCGCGGCGGCCATCACCGGTGCGGCGCGCGAAAGGGAAGCAGCCGATGGCGGTGTCGAGGCGGCGCTGCTCGAGCTGTGAGAACGGGCCCGCGAGCGGCGACTCGTTCACCTCGTCCCACGTGAGGGGAAACTCCCAGCTGGAGGTGACCTGCTTGCGAACTCGGGAGATCGTGAACTGGCGGCGCATACGTGGGGTGTGACCGCGCAGCCGCGAGGCGAGTGCAAACCATCGATCAGCGATCGGACTCGGCTTTGTAAGTTCTCTGAAATTCCGGGCAGTTGACGGGCTGAAAGGCGGCCAATACATGACGCCGCACCATGGCGACTCCCAACCGTTTGCCGCTGCCGGTGGCCACTTCTTCGGGCAAGCCTGACTGGCTGAAGGTCAAGCTGCCAAAAGGCGAGGGCTTCGAGCGCGTCAAAGGCCTCGTGAAGTCGCTGAAGCTGGCGACGGTCTGCGAAGAAGCGCGCTGCCCGAACATCGCCGAGTGCTGGGGCGGCGGCACCGCGACGGTGATGTTGATGGGTGAGGTCTGCACGCGCGCGTGCCGCTTCTGTCACGTGAAGGTCGGCGCGCCGCCGCCGCTCGATCCGCAGGAGCCTGAGAACCTGGCGCACGCCGTCCGCGAGCTGGGCCTCGAGTACATCGTGGTGACGTCGGTGAACCGCGACGATCGCCCCGACGGTGGTGCGTCGCACTTCGCGGCGGCCATCACGGCGCTCAAGCGCGAGTCGCCCAAGACGACGGTGGAGGTGCTGATCCCCGACTTCCAGGGCGTCGAGGCGTCGCTCGCGATCGTGGCCGAAGCGCGGCCGCACGTGGTCGCGCACAACGTCGAGACGGTCGAGCGGTTGACGCCGAAGGTGCGCGATCGCCGCGCGAAGTACGCCCAGTCGCTGCGCGTGCTCGAGTACCTCAAGCAGCGCCCCGAAAAGATCTACACGAAGACCTCGATCATGATCGGCCTCGGCGAGACCGATGAAGAGCTCGAGCAGTGCTTCAAGGATCTGCGCAACGTCGGCGTCGACGTGTTGACGCTCGGCCAGTACCTGCAGCCCTCGCAGTACCACCTGCGCGTCGAGCGCTTCTGCTCGCCCGAGAAGTTCGCCGAGTACCAGAAGCTCGCCGAGAGCTACGGCTTCCTCTACGTCGCGTCGGGGCCGTTGGTGCGCTCGAGCTATCGCGCCGCGGAGTTCTTCATGAAGGGCCTCATGGAGCGCGAACGAACCGCTATCGCTGGCTCGTGACCTGAGTTACGAGCGCGCGCATGTCGCTCTTCGAATTCAAGCTCCCGGACCTCGGTGAAGGTGTCGTCGAGGGTGAGATCGTCAAGTGGCACGTGAAGGCCGGCGATCAGGTGAAAGAAGACGAGGTCGTCGTCGAAGTGATGACCGACAAGGCCACGGTGACGGTGCCGTCGCCCGTCGCCGGCAAGATCCTCAAGACCTACGGCGCTGAAGGCGAGATCGCGAAGGTCCACCACCGGCTCGCTGACGTGGAGATCTCCGGTGCGGCGCCGGCCGCTGCGCCTGCGCACGGGGCTGCTGCGGCGCCTGCGAAGACTGAAGCGCCCGCCGCGAAGACCGCCGCGCCCGAGTCGAACCAGAAGGTGCTCGCCACGCCGGTGACGCGCCGCATGGCCAGCGCGCATGGCCTCGACCTCTCGACCATCAACGGCTCGGGCCCGCAGGGCCGCGTGCTGAAGACCGACGTGGAAGCGGTGCTGGCGAGCGGTGCATCGTCGGCGCCGGCGAAGGCCGTGCACAGCTTCGCGCCGCTGGCCGTCAGCGCGGCGGACGAGCGCATTCCGCTGAAGGGCCTGCGCAAGCGCATCGCCGAGAAGATGGTGAAGTCGAAGTTCACCGCGCCGCATTACGCGTTCGTCGAAGAGGTCGACGCGAGCGCGCTGGTGGCGCTGCGTGAGCGCCTCAACGTGAACCTGGCGAAGGAGGGCGTGAAGCTCTCGTTCCTCCCGTTCTTCGTGAAGGCGGTGGTCCGCGCGTTCCAGAAGTTCCCGCAGGTCAACGCCAACATGGACGAGACGAAGCAGGAGCTCGTGGTGCGCGGCGACCGCAACATCGGCATCGCGGCGATGACCGAGCAGGGCCTCACCGTGCCGGTGGTGCGCAACGCCGATCGCCACAGCATCCGCTCGTTGGCCTCGGAGATCGGTCGGCTCGGCGCCGCGGCGCGCGACCAGAAGCTCAAGATGGACGAGCTGTCGGGCGGCACGTTCACCATCACCTCGCTCGGGCAGACCGGCGGTCTCTTCGCGACGCCGATCATCAACCACCCGGAAGTGGCGATCATGGGCATCCACCGCATGCGCAAGCGCCCGGTGGTCGATGAGAACGATCAGATCGTGATCAAGCCGATCATGCTGTTCAGCTTCTGCTTCGATCACCGCGTCATCGACGGCGCGACGGGCGCGGAGTTCGCCTACGAGGTCATCAAGTACGTCGAGCAGCCTGACCTGCTGCTCGTCGACATGATCTGAAGCGGCTTCAGACGCCGAAGCCGCGAGAGGTGCTGGTGAGCTTCTCGTAAAGCATCGTCGTCAGCAGGAACCAGTACTGCACCTCGCCGAACGAGAGGATGTCGCCGCTCTTGAGCGTCGTCTCGCGGCGCAGGCGTACGGAGGCGTTCAAGAACGTGCCGTTGGTGCTGCCGAGATCCTGAATGGTGCAGCGCTGGTTGTCTGCGTCCCACCGCAAGAGCGCGTGCTTCTTCGATACGGAGGGGTCGTCGAGGACGAGATCGCTGTCGGGCTGGCGGCCCACGGTGAGCTGATCGACGCCCTGGAGCGGCGGCAGCGCAGCGACCACGAGATCGTCGAACTGGAAGAGCAGGGCGAGCGCGCCGGCCGAGACCTTCTCGGGCTTGGCGATGGTGGTGCGTTGCACGTTGGCGGGCAGGGCGCCCATCATCTGCGTCGACGCGTTCGCCACGTCGAGGTGCGGCGGCTGTTGAATGAGGACGAAGGGCCCCAGCTGCGCGCGGAATTGATCGGCGCTGAAGCGGGTGGACAGTGAGCGCAGCTCTTTGACGGACAACACGTTTTCCTAGGGTAGACCCGACGCATACGTCTCCGCTACGGTGCGCCGCTTTCGCGAAAGGAAGTCCGTGATGAGTGACGAACGTTTCCCAACGACAGCCTCGGGCCTGAAGAAGATGCAGGAAGAGCTCAAGCACCTGCAGTCGGTGGAGCGCCCGCGCATCTCGGCTGAGATCGAAGTCGCGCGCGCGCACGGCGACCTGCGGGAGAACGCCGAGTACCACGCGGCCAAGGAGAAGCAGGGCCACATCGAAGGCCGCATCATGAGCCTCAACGGGTGGATCGGCCGCGCCGAGGTCATCGACGTGGCCGCCTTCAAGGGCCAGCAGAAGGTCATGTTCGGCGCGAGCGTCGAGCTGCTCGATCTCGAGAGCGACAAGAAGGTGAACTACCGCATCGTGGGTGAGTTCGAGGCCGACCTGAAGAAGCGGTGGATCTCGATCAACTCGCCGGTGGCGCGGGGCCTCATCGGCAAGAACGTCGGCGACGTCGCGACCATCACCAGCCCGGGCGGCAACCGGGAGTACGAAGTGCTCGCCGTGAAGTTCGAGGATGTCGCCTAAGCCGAACCCGCTGGAGGTCCTGCTGCGTCCGCTCCAGTTCGCGAGCGCGCGGGACTTCGCGAACCTGGGCAACGTGAAGGGGCTGCGCGTGACGTTGAGCGCGGCCATCGAGCGCGCACGGGCCGAGGTGTCGGCAGAGGTCGTCGCGGCGCTGACGGCGGAGCTCGAGAAGATCGATGCGCTGGAGGTTGCGGTGCGACGGGCGTCGATCACCCGCGTGTTGTCGATCGTGCAGGGCGGGCTCCCCGCGATCCCCTCTCCCCCTCGGGGAGAGGGTCAGGGTGAGGGGCCAACGAGTCCCAAACCCAGGCCCAAGCCCCTCACCCCCAACCCTCTCCCCAAAGGGGAGAGGGGGAAAAAGAAGAAAGCCGAGCCCGCCGAACCACCCGCCAAGATCCTCTCGATCGCACCCGCCACGGGCCCGCTCTCGACGCTGCTCAAGAACGTCGGCTTCCGGCTGAACCCGCGGCTCGTCGGCACGCTGAACAAGAAGGGCATGCTGCGCACCGGCGACGTGCTCTTCCTGCTGCCGCGCGTCTACGAAGACCGGCGCACGCTCAAGAAGATCGCCCAGCTCCAGTCGGGCGAGCGCGCCACCTTCATCGGCACCGTGCGCCGCGCCGAAGAGTCGTTCGGTCGCGGGCGCCGCCAGTTCCGCGCGGTGCTGGCCGACAACACCGGGTCCATCGCCGCCGTCTTCTTCCAATCAGGCCCGTGGATGAAGGCTCGCTTCCCTGAAGGCAAACAGCTCGTCGCGTCTGGCGAAGTGCGCGCCACCAACTTCGGTTGGGAGATCCCTCACCCGGAGATCGAGCCCGCGGAAGACGTCGAGACCTCGCCCATCCACTTCAACCGCATCGTGCCCGTGTACCCGGGCTTCGAGCGCCACGAGCAGCGGCAGGTGCGCGAGCTCGCGTACAAGATCGCCGACAAGTACGCCGAGTCGATCGACGAGCCGTTGCCCGACACGCTGCGCGGCAAGCTCAAGCTCATGGGCCTCGGCGAGGCGCTGCGCTTCCTGCACTTCCCGCCGTCCACCGCGCCCATCGACGCGCTCGACGCGCACACCTCCCTCGCGCACCAGCGGCTCGCGTTCGACGAGCTCTTCTTTCTGCAGCTGGGCATGGCGCTGCGACGCCAGGGCGTGAAGGTGCAGCCCGGCATCTCGTTCGACGTGCGCGACACATACGTGGAAAAGGCCCGCGCGCTGTTGCCGTTCACGCTGACCGGCGCGCAGGCCCGCGTGGTGGCGGCGCTGACGCGCGACATGGCGCGCCCGGAGCCGATGAACCGCCTCGTTCAAGGTGACGTCGGCTCGGGCAAGACGGCCGTCGCCCTGATGGCCGCGGCGATCGCCGTGCAGAACGGTTTTCAGGTGGCGGTGATGGCGCCGACGGAGATCCTCGCCGAGCAACACCACCGCACGTTCTCGAAGCTGCTCGCGCCGCTGGGCGTCGAGGTCGCGCTGGTCACCGGCACTGGACCCGCGAAGGTGAAGGCGAAGCAGCGCGAGGCCGTCGCGTCGGGCCGCGTGCAGGTCGCGGTCGGCACGCACGCGTTGATTCAAGACTCGGTGGCCTTCGCGAAGCTGGGGCTCGTGGTGATCGACGAGCAGCACCGCTTCGGCGTCATCCAGCGCCATGCGCTGATGGACAAGGGGCTGCGACCTGACGTGGTGGTGATGACCGCCACGCCCATTCCCCGCACGCTGGCGATGACGATGTACGGCGACCTCGACGTGTCGGTCATCGACGAGCTGCCGCCTGGCCGCACACCCATCGAGACGCGCGTCTTCACCGAGAAGGCCCGTGGTCGCGCCTACGAGCTGGTGCGCTCGGAGCTCGGCAAGGGGCATCAGGCCTACGTCATCTACCCGCTCGTCGAAGAGAGCGAGAAGGTGGACCTCTCGGACGCCACGCAGGGCGCGGAGCAGCTCAAGGCGCAGTTCCCGAACGCGCGCGTCGGGCTGCTGCACGGCCGCATGAAGCAGGACGAGAAGGACGCGGTGATGTCGGCGTTCCGCGCGCATGAGATCGATCTCTTGGTGTCCACCACCGTCGTCGAGGTGGGCGTCGACGTGCCCAACGCGTCGGTGATGGTGATGGAGCACGCCGAGCGCTTCGGTCTCTCGCAGTTGCACCAGCTGCGCGGCCGCGTGGGGCGCGGCGCCGCCAAGTCGTACTGCGTGCTGCTGACGGGCTACGCGCTCAGTGAAGAGGCCGCCGAGCGCCTGCACGTGATGGAAGAGAGCACCGACGGCTTCGTGATCGCCGAGCGCGATCTCGAGATCCGCGGGCCTGGCGAGTTCCTCGGCACGCGGCAGAGCGGCCTGCCCGAGCTGGCCGTCGCCAACCTCGCCCGCGATCAGGTGTTGCTGGCGCAGGCCCAGGAAGAAGCGCGCGCCATCGTGGAACGCGACCCGCAGCTGGAAGCTCCGGAGCACGCGCGGCTGGTGAAGGCGCTGGAGGAGCGGTGGGAAGGTCGGCTCAAGCTGGCGCGCGTCGGCTGATAGAGTCGTCGCCGTCATGATCTGCCCGGTTTGCGAGCATCAGCAGGACTTCGGTCTCGAGTGCGACGTGTGCGGCAAGGTGCTGGGCGGGCTCGACGGGCTGGGGCCGCCGCCGGTGCGCGAGGAGCGCGTCGAGGGCCTCGAGGTCACCATTCCCGAGAAGCTGGGCGACGTTCCGGTGGAGCGCATGGGCGATCTCGAGGTGAGCCGCTACGCGAACGTCGACGTGCCGGTGCAGGCGATCCCCGACGTTGAACAGAACCGCGCCGCGCCCGTGGGCGACGTGCCCGTGCAGCGCCTCGGCGATCTCACCGTCGATCGCGTGCCCGATGACGGCCAGCGCACGGCGATCCCCACGGGGCCGCTCACGTGTCGCTACTGCCGGCATCAGCAAGTGGCGGGCACGCTGTGCGAGCGCTGCGGCATGAAACTGCCGCAGGTGATCATCGTGGCGCCGGTGATCGGCGGGCAGTTGCTGGACGCCGAAGAGGTCAAGGTGCGGTGCCGTGCGTGTGGCGCGCCGGCAACGGCGGGGAAGAAGTGCACCGACTGCGGGCACGACGTTCCGTACCCCGAGGCTTGAAGCGCGGCGACGCGACCGCTATTGGCGGCGCATGGCGAACGACGTCTTGCGAGCGGAACACGATCAGGTGCTGCAGAGCCTGGCCACACGGGAGAGCACCCGTCAGTTCGCGCACGCGGCCGTCAGCCTGTTCGTGTCGATCATCACGCTCAGCACCGCCGGCAAGCTGTGGTGGGACTTCGCGCCGACGCACCCCGAGGCGTGGATGGCGGCGGCGGGCGTGAGCGGCCTGGCGCTCAGCTACGCCCTGGTGCGGTTGACGATCGGCCTGCGGCACTACCGCGAAGAGCGCGCGAAGGTGACGCGCCTCATCGAGCTGCGCCGCACGCTGGGCCTCGATGCCGGCGCGTCGATGACGGCATGACTGTCTCGGCGCTCATCATCGGCAATGAGGTGCTCACCGCGAAGGTGACCGAGGCCAACGGGGCGCACCTCATTCGCCGGTTCCGCGAGCGCGGCGTCGAGCTGGTGTCGATGCACTTCGTCCGCGACGACGTCGACGAGATCGTCGAGCAGCTCACGGCCTGCAGGCGCCGCGCGAAGTTCGTCATCACCAGCGGCGGAGTCGGCCCCACGCATGACGACGTCACGGTGCGCGCGGTGGCGCTCGCCCTGCGTCGCGAGGTGGTGCGCTTGCCCGAGATGGAGGCGCGCCTCCGCTCATTCTTCGAGGGCCGCGGCCCGGTGCCTCCTGAAGCGCTGCGCATGGCCGAAGCGCCGGCGGGAAGTCGGCTGCTCGCGAGCGAAGACGTGCGCTTCCCGGTCTTGACGTGCGACGGCGTCTCCATGCTGCCGGGCGTGCCGCAGCTGTTCCGCGTGCACCTCGAGGCGGTCTTGCCCGAGCTGCCCGGCACGCCGGTGGTGCTGCGCCAGCTGTTCCTCAACGCGAGCGAGTCGGAGATCGCCGCGGCGCTCGACGCGGTGGCGTTGGCGCGGCCGCACGTGGCGATCGGCTCGTACCCGACGTGGGGTGAGGCGGACTACCGCGTGAAGCTGACCATCGAGCACGTCGACGCGGCGCTGGTCGACGAGGCCACCGACGCGCTCAAGCAGTCGTTGGCGAGGTTCATCGTTCGAGAGTCCTGAAGGGCGCTTCGTCGCCGAGCACCGCGTCGAGTCGCGGAATCGCGTCAATGAGGCGCTCGCGGACTGTCGGCGTCGGAAGCGGACTGCAGGACAGCTCGACGCGCTGCGGACCTTCAGGCCCGTTCCAGTTGAGCTCGCCGCGCCACTCGCTGCGCTGGAGTGCGATCTCGAAGGTCGGACGGCCGGCCATGCTGGGCGCAGTCCACCGCCCGTCGGGTTGCAGCTCGAGCTGATGCTCCCACACGACGCAGCTCGAACCGGCGGTGAGGGTGAGTGTGTCGCCGCGGACGGTCAGCCCGCGCAGCTGAGAATGCGCGGGGCGCAAGCGTTTGCACCACACGTCCACGCCCGGCCACGGGTCGGCGCGACCGCACGCAACGATGAGCACCACCATGGCGACCGGTCGCACGGCGCTGCGGACAGCGGCGCGCAACCCCGGGTTCCGTTCCCGGAGTCGTACGCAGGGTGGATAGTCTCAAGCCATGGTGCGTCGTGAAGGCAACGTAGAGGTGATCGCGGAAGCGACCGCCGAA
>CAYWON010000031.1:30771-50202 GCA_964459885.1 uncultured Archangium sp. | reverse complement strand
GACTCCCACGTACCAGGCGACGCCGTTCCTCCACCGCTCGCGGTACCGCCGCCTGTTGCGGTGCCACCGCCCGTCGCTCCACCGCCGCCGGTCGCCGCGCCGCCTCCAGTCGAACCGTCACCACCGCCCGTCGCTGCACCACCGCCACCAGTCGCGCCGCCACCGCCACCCGTCGCGCCGCCACCGCCACCCGTCGCGCCGCCACCGCCACCCGTCGCGCCGCCGCCACCCGTCGCGCCGCCACCACCCGTCGCGCCGCCACCGCCTGTCGCGGTACCGCCACCCACGCCTCCGTCCATCGGATCGACGCAGAGCCCGAACTTCGTGTCACAGAGCGAGCCGTCGGCGCAGTCGGCGTTCGACGCGCACTTCCGAGCCTGCGGACCACAAGCTCCGAGACACGCGCCGAGACACACCACGAGGCTTGCGATCCTCAACCTATCCATTGCCCCTCCTGAACTCGGACCGTAGACAACACGACCTCTCTCGCACATCGCCGCGAAGAACGAGCGTCCTCACAGCCGGACTCCCACAGAGAGAAGGTCGAACTGCAGTCTGAGCGCCGCGCCGGGTGGAATCGCCGTGCCCACGTCGAGCCCCATGGCGCTGACGACGAACCGCCCGAAGACGAAGCGCAGCAGCTCGGTGTGCATCGCGAAATACACGGGCCCGTCGTGGTTCAGCTCGGCGCCGATCAACTCTGCGGGGCGGTCGTAGGGCACGCGGCCCCACCCCACGGTGAAGCCGAACTCGACGCCCAGCAGCGGCGACCACCACTTCACCGGCACGTTGACGAGCCCGCGTACGTAGCCCTCGAACGTCGGCCGCATGTACGCGAGCGGCGCGCCGTAGCGCACGCCGGCGCCGACGCCGAAGTTCGACGGCAACCACGCCCAGCCCACCGCCGGACCCATCGTGGAGCCGGC
Organism: uncultured Archangium sp.; assembly: GCA_964459885.1. GTDB lineage: Bacteria > Myxococcota > Myxococcia > Myxococcales > Myxococcaceae > Archangium_A. The sequence continues at coordinate 49,276 of CAYWON010000031.1, read as the reverse complement.
GACCGTGGTGCGCAGCTCCGAGCGGTGGAACAGGGTCGCGGTGATGAAGTGATCGGCCCGCGCCACCGCCGGACAGATCAAGATGCACAGCAACACCCACGTACGCATGGCGCGCGTCGTATCACCGCGCGCGACGGCGCTTCACGCGAACGTCGGTCTCGCGGGCGTGCAGCGGCCCGTGGCCCTTCGAGCACCGCACCTCGGCCTGCACCAGACAGCCGCACTCGCGATGGAAGACCTCGATGGGCGGCGCGCCGTCGTTCACCCAGCGATCGCCCCACTGCCGCAGCGCCTGCAGCACCGGGTACAGCTCGTGGCCCGCGGTCGTCAGCCGGTACTCGTGGCGTTCGCGCTGGCCTTCGTCGCGGTAGGGCACGCGCTGCAAGACGCCCGCGTCGACCAGCGTCGCCAGGCGCGTGGTCAAGACGTTGCGCGCACACCCGATGGCCTTCAAGAAATCGTCGAAGCGCCGCAGCCCCAGGAACGCCTCGCGGATCACCAGCATCGTCCAGCGCTCGCCGACGATCTCCAGCGCGCCCGCCACCGAGCACCCGTTCCGACTCGCCTGCAACACGGCCTCGCGGTCCATGCCCCTGAGTTTTCCATGAAGACCCAGCTGACAGAACCTGAGTTGCCCATTAAGACTCAGACCCATGAGCGTGCTCTGCATCCACTCGACTGGCACCGGCCCCTTCATGTGGGACTTCCTGGAGGTCAGCGGCGAGAAGCTGACGCCGGCGAACGTCGGCTACCCGCCGGGTGAACCGCTGCCACGTTCCCAGAAGGTCACCATCGACGACGACGTGCGCACGCTGGTGGCCGGGTTGCCCGCCAGCGGCACCTTCGACCTCGTCGCGCACTCCTACGGTGGCATGATCGCGCTCAAGGCGCTGCCGCAGCTCGCCGGGCGCGTGAGATCGATCTTCCTGTTCGAGCCGGTGCTCTTCGGCGCGCTGCCGCATGACCCCGACGCGTCGCCTGAAGCCGTGCGACAGGTCCACGAGTTCTTCGCGCACCCGTGGTTCCTGAAAGACGACGCGCGCGGCGGCACCGACGCGTGGCTCGAGCACTTCATCGACTTCTGGAACCGCCCCGGCTCGTGGGCGCGGCTGGGCGACTTCATGAAGGGCCACAGCCTGGCGATGGGCTGGAAGATGTACTGCGAGGTGAAGTCGGTGTTCTTCGACGCCGGCAGGTTCGCCGACTACCCACTGCCCAACGTGCCCACGACGCTGGTCACCACCGAGCGCAGCCCGTTGCCCGCGCGCGAGGTCATCAAGCGGCTGGCGCACCACAACCCGCACGCGCAGCTCGTCGATCTCGTCGGCACCGGCCACATGGCGCCGCTCACGCACCCGGCGAAGGTGCAGGAAGCCTTCGCCGCACACGTGGCGCGATCGCTGAAGTAGCGTCGCGGCGCTCCGATGCGCCTGTCGACCCACCAGCTCGCTCTTCAGTTTGGCGCGGTGCGGGCGCTCCGAGACGTCGAGGTCGAGTTCGAAGCCGGCTCGCGCGCGGTCATCTGGGGCCCTGCCGGCAGCGGCAAGACCTCGCTGCTCAAGTGCCTCGCTGGCCTCGTCATGCCGACGTCAGGCGAGGTGCGGTGGGACGACGCCGCGCTCGCCGCGATGGACGCCGCGCAGAAGCGCGCGCAGCAGGTCAACTTCGGCATGGTGTTCCAGAGCGACGCGCTGTTCGACTCGCTCAGCGTGGTGGACAACGTGTTGTTGCCGCTGCGGAAGCGCCGCGTGCCGGAGGACGAAGCGCAGGCCCGGGCGAGAGAGGCGCTCAAGCAGGTTGGCCTCGCGCAGGCCGCCGACAAGCGGCCCGAGACGTTGTCGGGTGGCATGAAGAAGCGCGCCGGTGTGGCGAGGGCCATCGTCGCGCGCCCCGCGGTGCTGCTGGCCGATGATCCCTTCGCGGGGCTCGACCCGAAGACCGAGCGATCGATCGCCGAGCTGCTGCTCGAGGTCAGCGAAGGCAAGACGTTGATCGTCGTGTTGCCCGATCCCGTCGACTCGCTGCCGATCGATCGCACCATCCGCCTCGTCGACGGAGCCGTCCACGGCTCACGAAGCGCATGATCCACCTCCTCGGCCGCGGCGCCATCGCCCTCACCCGCTTCCTCGGCGCCAACGCGTTGGTGCTGGGCCGCACGCTGCTCAACCTGCCGCGCCTCGACCCCGGTGAGCTCGGCCGCGCGTTGGTGCTCTTCGGCTACCGCTCGCTGCCCCTCGCGCTCGGCGCCGCGACGCTCATCGGCGCCACCGTCGTCTTGCAGGCCGGCGTCTACGCCACCCGCTTCGGCGCGCGCCTCTACACAGGCTGGGCCGCCGGCTTCGCGCTCATGTGGGAGTTCGGCCCGCTCCTGCTGGGCCTCGTGATGGCCGCGCGCATCGGCGCCCGCAACGCCGCCGAGCTCGCGCTGCTGACGGTGAACGGACAGATCGAAGGTCTGCGCGGCATCTCGCTCGATCCCTTCCGCATCCTCGTGGCGCCGCGCGTGGTCGCCAGCCTCATCTCGGTGATGGTGCTGGCCGACCTCACCTTCCTCATCGCCATTCTCTGGGAAGCCGTGGCCGCGTACTTCACGCTGGGCCTGCCGGTGCGCGTCTTCTTCGAGGCCTTCTCCGACATGCTGCGCTGGGGCGATCTCGCCGGCGGCGTCACCAAGGCCACCGCGTTCGGTCTCGCCATCGCCGTGGTGTCCACCGCTTCAGGGCTGAGCGCTTCGGGCGGCGCGCGCGGCGTCGGCCAGGCCGCAGCGGCCGCGGTGGTGAGCAGCTGCGCCGCCATCTTCACGCTCGACTTCGTGCTCACGCCGCTGCTGGCGAAGGTCTTCGGCTCATGACGCCGGTGCACGTCATGGGCGCGCAGGCGCTGTTGTTCGGTCGCGCGTTGAACAGCGCGAGGCGGGAAGGCCTGTCGTGGCGCGAGGTGCTGCGGCACATGGCGGAGCTCGGCGCGTCGTCGGCGCTGCTGGTGGGCGTCGGCATGTATTTCTTCGGCACCGTCATGGTGACCATCGCCTGGGCGCAGGCGCGCAAGTACACCGGCACCGTCGGCGTGGTGGGCCCCGCGTACTTCGAGCTCATCTTGCGCGAGTTCGCGCCGATGCTGACGGCACTGCTGGCCGCGTCACGCCAGGCCGCCGCCACCACCGCCGAGCTGGGCGCGATGTCCGTCAACGAGCAGGTCGAAGCGCTCGAGCTCTCGGCCGCCGACCCGCTCGCCGAGCTCGTCGCGCCGCGCATCATCGCGTCGACGCTGGTGCTGCCGTTGCTCACCATCATCGGCACCTTCGCCGCGACCGCGTCGGCGGTGCTCACGCTCGACTATTTCTTCGAGGTCGATGGCTCGAGCTTCATGGACCCTGCACTCGTCGACCCGGGCGACGTGCTCGCCGCCATCACCAAGGCCGTGGTCTGTGGCGCGTTCATTCCCGTCGCGGCGTCGCTGCGGGGCCTGCGTGCGCGCGGCGGTGCGGGCGCCGTCGGCGAAGCGGTCACCACCGGCGTCGTCGAGGCGTGCATGGGCTGCCTGCTGCTCGACTTCCTCATCGCGGCGGTGTTCTTGATCGTCGGCGTCTGAAGCGGACGCGAATGCGTGACCAATTCGGATCGTCCTTCGCGCGACGAAACCGAAACCGTCTACGGTCTCGCGCGCAACACGCCGTCTCAGCCCCACCCGGAGCAACCGAATGCGAAAACTGTCGTTGGCCGTCGTCGTCTCTCTCGTCACCGGCTGCTCACCCTCGATGCCGCTCGACCCCGACGCAGGGCCTCACGACGCGGGCGTCACGCCGCTCGACTCAGGCGTCCCCGACGCGGGCGAGCAGACGCTCGACTCGGGCCTCCCTCCGGAAGACGCGGGGACGGACGCGGGCACCGACGTGGACGCAGGGATCGACGCTGGTGTGGACGCGGGCATCGACGCCGGGCTGCCTTCGGGGCCGCCGGTGACGCAGGGGCCGCCGAACGTGCCTGAGTTCTCGCCGGCCTTCCCGGGGCAGACGCGCGCGCCGGCGATCGTCTCTCAGACGATGATTCAGGTCACCGAGATCACCTCAGGGCTGCGCAACCCGTGGGGCCTCGCGTTCTTGCCGGACCAGCGGATGCTCGTCACCGAGAAGCCCACCGGCAACATGTTCATCATCACGCCCGCGGGCGCGAAGTCGCCGGCCATCACCGGACTCCCGGCTGTCGACGGTCGCGGACAAGGCGGCCTCCTCGACGTCGAAGTGGGCCCCGACTACGCGACGACGCAGCTCATCTACTGGACGTACGCGGAGCCCCGCACCGGCGGCAACGGCCTGGCGGTCGCGCGTGGCCGCCTCATCGACGTCGCACAGCCGCGCGTCGAGAACGTGCAGGTCCTCTTCCGCATGATGCCCACGCTCGAATCGACGCTGCACTTCGGTGGCCGGCTGCTCTTCGCCGCCGACGGCAAGTTGTTCGTCACCATGGGTGAGCGCTCGATTCTCGCCGGCCGGGTGCAGGCGCAGGACATGACGAGCCACTTCGGGAAGATCATCCGCATCAACGCCGACGGCACCGTGCCCACGGACAACCCGTTCGTGAACACGCCGGGCGCGCAGCCGGAGATCTGGTCGTACGGCCACCGCAACGTGCAGGCCGCGGCGTTCGACGATCAGCAGCGGTTGTGGATCGGTGAGATGGGCCCGCGCGGCGGCGACGAGCTCAACCTGATCGCGGGCGGCGCGAACTACGGCTGGCCCACCATCGGCTACGGAGAGGAATACTCCGGCGCGGCGATTCATCAGAGCCCGGTGGCCGCGGGCATGGAGCAGCCCGTCTATTACTGGGACCCGGTCATCGCGCCGTCGGGCATGACCGTCTACACGGGCATGATGTTCCCGGAGTGGCGCAACAACGTGTTCCTCGGCGGCCTCGCGGGGCAATCGCTGGTGCGCCTGCGACTGCACAACGATCGCGTCGTCGGCGAAGAGTGGCTGTTGCGGGGCGCCAATCGCGTTCGCGAAGTGGTGCAGGGCCCAGAAGGCGCGCTCTACCTCCTCACCGACGCCACCAACGGGAAGCTGCTGAAGATCACGCCGCAGTGATCAGGTTCACAGACGCTTCACGCTTCTCACGCGGTGAGAAATCGTCGACTCGCGTCGGCTCGACTTGCTCGCGCGCGAGCGCGTAGGTTTCGCGCGCACCACCGCCCACCAAAACGGAGTCACGAGTCACGATGAAGCATCTCGCTCTGGGAGCCCTCCTCGCTGGCGCGCTCGTCGCGTGCAGCCCGCCGGTCAAGACGTGCAGCACTGCGGCTGACTGCGACTTGAATCAGGTGTGCGTCATGGGCGAGTGCCGCGGCGGCATCGCGGGCACGGGCGGCGGCATCGGCGGCACCACTGGGGGAGGCGTCGGCGGCACGGGCGGCGGCTCGACCTCCATCGGCGGCGGCTCGGCGACGGGCGGCGGCACCGGCGGCAGCTCGGGCTTCGGCGGCGGTGGCGGCATCATCGACCCCGACGCCGGCCTCGAGGAGCCTGACGCTGGCATCAACCCCAACTACGACGGCGGCTGCGGCCCGCCGATGCCCGGTAACCCCACCATTCGCCGTCGCTGCGCGCCCGCCGCGGCCAGCGAGTGTGATGGCAACACCGACTCCGCGTTGACCAACGGCGGCGTGCCCGCGTCGCGCCTCAACGGTGCATCGGGCAACGGCTTCGACGACGACTGCGACGGCGAGGTCGACGAGGGCTGCGCGTGCCCGGCCAACGGCACCACCAAGGACTGCTACCTGGTGCCGGCCTCCCAGGTGTCCGAGGTGAGCGGCCAGCCCGTCGGTTGGTGCGCCAACAACTCGAAGGGCAGCCTCGACTGCGTCGGCGGCGAGATCTCGTTCTGGTCGGGCGTGTGCCGCGGCGCGCAGCCTCCGGCGCTCGTCGACACGTGCGCGACCGGCGACTTCAACTGTGACGGGCTGTCTGGCAACAACGCGCTGGAGGGCTGCATGTGCACCAACGCCGTGCAGTGCCCGACGGCGTCGATCACCACCGCGCCCTACCCTGACCCAGCGGCCATCCCCGGCCTCGACGGCAACCAGTGGATCACCGACGTCGCGGCCCGCGCGCGCGCCACCAACTGGACGTGGACCGTCGTCGGCGGCGACTGCGACAACGTGCTGCCGAACCCCACGTTCGCCATCTACAACGGCACCAACTCGGCCTCGGCCATGCGCATCGGCGCGCGCAGCGGCGTGCGCTACGACGCCGCGCAGACGCCCGCGCGCTACGTGACCCAGTCGGGCTCGCCGCTCATCGGCCTGCGCGCCACCAACGGCAACGGCGCTGCGGGAGGCCAGATCTTCCCGGCGTTCGGTCTGTCGGGTGACTACGTCGTGCAGGGCGAGTTCACGCTCGACGGCAAGGCGTACGTCTGCACGCAGAAGGTCGAAGTGCGCGCGCCCGGTATCCGCGCCGAGCTGTGCTGGGACACCGTCGGTAACGCGTCGACCGAAGGCAACGACATCGATCTCCACTTCGCGCGACTGCAGGGCAACACCTGCGCCGCGCAGGGCTGGTCGAACACGTGCCTCAACAACAACGGCTCTACGCAGGACTGCCACTACTGGAGCGGCTCGGGATGCCCGAACGGCGGGAATCCACAGTGGGGCTACAGCGATTCGCCAAACAGCGCGTGTCAGGGCTGGGGCAGCAAGCGCAACACGGCCTGCCGCAACCCGCGCCTCGATCTCGACAACGTGACGTGCACCCGCAGCGAAACGAACCCGACCAGCGCGTCGTTCTGCGGCCCCGAGAACATCAACCTCGACAACCCCAACGACGGCGATCGCTTCGTCGTGGGCGTCAACCACTACGCGAAGAAGGGCACGAGCGCCGACGCGCGGCCGCACGTCAACCTGTACTGCAACGGCGCCCGTGTGCTGTCAGCGGGCTTCAACCCGCAGACGGGCCAGACGAGCTTCCCGCTCCTCAATACGCCTGGCGACGACCGCACCGGCGACTTCTGGACGGTGGCGACCATCACCGCCAACGTCAGCGGCGGAAACCTGACGTCATGCGACGTCGTGACCATTCCTTCGCGCGCGTCGGACCCCGTGCGTGACGGCATGGGCAACCCCGGCAACGGCATCTGCGTCGATCATGGGTACGCGTCCAAGCGCTTCGCCGACACGGCCGGCCAGGGCGTCGCCAGCGGCAGCCAGCCGACGAATGCGAACCAGTGGTGCAAACACTGAAGCTCCACAACATCGTGAAGCGCTTCGGCGCGCACACGGTGCTCGACGGCCTGTCGGTGGAAGTTCCGCTGACCGGCATCACCTTCATCGTGGGCGCGTCGGGCAGTGGCAAGTCGGTGCTGTGCCGGCTCGCCGTCGGGTTGCTCAAGCCCGACCTCGGCGAGGTGACGCTCTTCGGCGAGCGCGTCGATACGCTGCCTGAGCGACGCCTCACCCCGCTGCGCGCGCGCGCGCCGTACCTCGTGCAGGGGCCGGCGCTGCTCGACTGGCTCACGCTCCGAGAGAACGTGGCGCTCGCCGACCCGAGCTCGAAGAAAGACGGTCGCGCCGACGAGGCGCTCGAGCGGGTCGGCCTCGCCGAGTTCGCCACGCGCAAACCTCCGGAGGTGGGCCCCGGCATCCGCAAGCGCGCGGCCATCGCACGGGCGCTCGTGCTGCGGCCGGAGGTGCTGCTGCTCGACGAGCCCACCACCGGCCTCGACAAGGAAGCCGCGGGACAGGTGAACGACACGCTCGGCGTCGTGCGTTCGCAGGGCGTCGGCGTCGCGCTGGTCTCACATGACTACGCCGCGCTGCGCCGGCTCGCCGACAACGTCGTAGAGGTGAAAAACGGCCTGATTGGCTACCACGGGCCGCCCGCAGGCTTCCTCGCGACGCACGCCTGAATTCGAGAACGCCCGCCCCATTTTCGGGAACGCGTGCATTGCGGTTGCAACGAGTCGGCGGGGTACGAGATCGCATGCGCCCATCGCGTGCCCTCGTCGTGACCGTGGTCAGCCTCGTCGTCGCCGCCTGTTCTCCGGCACCCGGCGACTGCAGCCCGCAGAACTGCGACGGCTGCTGTTCGTCGAGCGGCGTCTGCCTCACAGGAACGTCCGACGGCGCCTGCGGGAGCGATGGACAGACGTGCATGTCGTGCGGCGGCGGCGCGTGCAACGCGGGCGTGTGCTCGCTGCCCGTCGGCGGCGGCGCGGCGACGGGTGGCGGTGAGGGGTCCGGCGGTGGCTCAGCGACGGGCGGTGGCTCAGCGACCGGTGGTGGCTCAGCGACGGGCGGCGGCTCAGCGACGGGCGGCGGCTCGGCGACGGGCGGCGGCGCGGCGACGGGCGGCGGTTCAGCGACGGGCGGCGGTTCAGCAACGGGCGGCGGCGATGCGACCGGCGGTGGCTCAGCGACTGGTGGCGGTGCTGCGACCGGCGGCGGCGCCGCGACTGGCGGCGGCTCCGCGACCGGCGGCGGCACCGCGACTGGCGGCGGCACCGCGACTGGCGGCGGCTCGGCGACGGGCGGTGGCTCTGCGACTGGCGGCGGCTCGGCGACTGGCGGTGGCTCTGCGACTGGCGGCGGCTCCGCGACGGGCGGCGGCACCCAGTCGTGCAGCACGCCGGAGATCGCCTGCGACGGAGCGTGCGTAAATCCGAGCAACAACACCGCGCACTGCGGCGCGTGCAACAGCGCGTGCACCGCTCCGGCGAACGCGACGCCGGTGTGCAGCAACAACGTCTGCGACTTCGCCTGTGCGACTGGCTTCACGAAGCAGGGCAACGCGTGTGTCGACGTGAACGAGTGCCTCACCAACAACGGTGGCTGCGCCGCGACTGGCGGCGTGTGCATGAACACGCCCGGCAGCCGCACGTGCAACTGCGCCACGGGCTTCACCGGCGACGGCGTCAGCTGCACCGACGTCAACGAGTGCCTCACCAACAACGGCGGCTGCGCGGCCGTCGGCGGCGTCTGCACCAACACCCCCGGCGGTCGCACCTGCGCGTGCGCAACCGGCTTCACCGGCAACGGCACCACCTGCACCGACGTGAACGAGTGCCTCACCAGCAACGGTGGCTGCGCGGCCGTCGGCGGCGTCTGCACCAACACACCGGGCGCCCGCACCTGCGCGTGCGCCACCGGCTTCACCGGCAACGGCACCACCTGCACCGACATCAACGAGTGCCTCACCAACAACGGCGGCTGCGCGGCGGTCGGCGGCGTCTGCACCAACACGTCAGGCGGCCGCACCTGCAGCTGCGCGCTCGGCTTCACCGGCAACGGCACCACGTGCAGCGAGAGCGGCGGGTCGTGCCCGGCGGCGATCCCGCTCCAGCTCGGCACCCGCTACGACTCCACGCTCCTGCGGGGCAACAACCGGTCCAGAGGCACCGGCGCCTGCAGCCTGCACCCGGCAGCAGACTTCGACGGGCCCGACGTGACCTACGTCTTCACCGCGCCGAGCACCGCGACCGTCACGCGCTACCGCGTCACCGCGACGACACACGGCAACGGCAGCGTGCTGCTCTACCAGCTGCGCACCGCGGCCGGCAGCTGCACGGCCGATTGCCAGACGGCCTCGCGGTTCGCGTACTCACCCAGCTCCATCATCGTCGCGGCGCAGCCGTCACAGTCGATCTACCTGGTGGTCGACACCCCGGTCGCGACGGGCTTCGCCATCACCGTCGAACCGCTCAGCGGCACGCCGCCCGACGCTGACAGCTGCGGCGCGCCGATGCCGATCACCTCGTTGGCGACTGTCTCGGCGTTGAACCTCGCCACCGACGGCGTGACGCCTGGCGCGGGCTGCGGCCACCTCGAGCCCGAGCGCGACGTCACCTTCCAGTTCACGCCGACCGAGTCGCGTCGGTACGCGTTCTGGGACCAGGCCGTCGGCGGCGACGTGCAGATGTGGATCTCGACGAGCGCGTGCTCCAACGCCTGCATCGCGTCATCGGTCGGTGGTTCGCTGGCCGCCGATCTCGTCGCGAACACCACGTACTTCATTCACGTCGAGCCACGGCTGACGACGAAGACCGTCACCACCCTCACCATCGCCGGTCAGACCCCGCCCATCGGCGACACCTGCGCGACGGCGCGCGTCCTGACGCTGGGCACCGCCAGCTCGGCGGCCACCCGAGGCGCCGTGAGAGACTTCACCGGCACGCCGGGGCCGCTGTGCGCAGACGCCGTCGACTACCAGCACTACGTCGACATCAACTACGTCTTCACCCCCTCCAGCACCGGAAACTACCGGCTGTACCACTCCGGCAGCTGGGCGGCGGTCACCTCGACCTGCGGCGATCTCTCGACCTGCCGGACCGGCGGCCCCACCAACCTCGTCTTCCGCGGCGAGGCCGGCGTGCCGACGTACATCACGGTGGCCGGCCTCGCTTCGGCCGGCACGTTCAACGCGCGGGTCGTCGCCGCCAACACCGTGCCCGCCGACACCTGCGGCGAGGCCATCGACCTCGCGCCGGGCGTCCCCGTCACGGCGCTGGTCTCTGACGCCGCGAACGACTTGACCCCGCGCACGCCCGCGTGTGGCCCGCGCGAATCGTTCGAGCCGGCGTCGCTGTCCGACGTCGTCTACCGCTTCACACCGCCGACCAGCGGCACCTGGCTGGTGCGGAACACCAACCTGAACAACCCGGCGTACTTCTGGTGGGCCGAGGGCACCTGCAGCGACACCAGCTGCATCGCGCGCAGCCCTCGCGGCACGCTCCAGCGCGATCTCGTCGCCGGCACCACCTACTTCCTCATCGTCGAGAGCGACGGGAACGACGTCAGCTTCGTGGTGGAACCGGCGACGCCCCCGGCAAACGATCTCTGCAGCGGCGCGACCGTATTGACCGAGAACACCTCGCAGACCGGCACCTTCATCGGCGCGACCGACGGCAGCGCGACCGCCGGCACCGGGGCGTGCAGCACGCCGCCGCTTCCCGGCGCCGACGTGCACTTCGTGTTCACCCCCACTACCAGCGGCGTGTACGAGGTACGCGGCCCGGGCGGCGGTGGCGGCGCCAGTCTCTGGCTCTACGCGTCGAGCGGCTGCTCCATCGCGACCTGTCGCGCCGCGTCGGCGAGCGCCGGCATCTTGCGCTTCAGCGCGACGGCCGGCGTGCCCACGTACATCACTGTCGAGTCGTTCGACGTGCCGCGCAGCTTCTCGCTCTCGGTGGTGCGGGTCGCCGCGTCGGCCTACGACGACTGCAGCAGCTTCAACACCATCAGCCTCAACAACGAAGAGGTCGGCACGCTCGCCGGCTCCCTCGGCCAGCTCACGCCGTCGAGCGCCATCTGTGGCACTGGCCTCGCGGGCAGCCAGGTGGTGTACCGCTTCGTGGCGTCGACCGCGGGGCGCTACCTGTTCCAGGAGCGCTCGGTGCTCACGCGGGTGTCGCTGTGGCTCTCGAACGGCACCTGCGGCGGCAACAGCTGCAGCGCGATCAGCGGTGGCGACGCGCTGGTGGCCGACCTCACCGCCGGGCAGCAGGTCTACCTCGTCGTCGAGCAGCGCTCGGCCGAGTACCACGCCCTGCAGCTCGAGGTGACGAAGCTGTACTGAGGGCACGCTTTCGTTTGCGCCCCGCGCGCTTTCGGCCACGATGACCCGATGGACGAGAGTCGTCTGGAGCTCAAGGTCGGTGCGCTGGTGCTGGCGGCCATCGCCGGCGCCTTCACGCTGCTGGTGCTGATGGGTGAGATCACCTTCGGCGGCGGCGCGCCGCTCGTCGCCGATTTCTCGCACACCGGCAACGTCGTGAAGAACGCTCCGGTGAAGCTCGGCGGCGTGCAGGTCGGCCGCGTGTCAGACGTGGAGCTCTTGCCCGCCCGCAAAGACACCGACGGCAGCCCGCTGCCGGTGAAGATGACGCTCTCGCTGTCCAAAGAAGCCCTCGAAGCGCTGCGCAGCGACGTGATGGTGACCGTGTCGTCCGTCGGGCCGCTCGGCGAGTCGTACCTCGAGGTGTGGCCGGGCTCCGCTGGCAGTCCCCACGATCCGAAGGTGGCCGTGCGCGGCACCGACGCGCCCCGCCTCGACGTGGTGTCGAACCGCCTGGCCAAGTTCCTCGACGCGGCCTCGAAGGTCCTCGAAAACGACCCCGACGCCATCAGCAAGCTGGTCAACGGCGTCGGCGGGCTCACCACCACCGTCGACGGCGTGCTCACCGAGAACCGCGGCGAGCTCAAGTCGCTGGCCACCGAGCTCTCCGCCGCCGCGAAGGATCTCCGCGTGCTGGCCGCCACCGCTCGCACGCAGCTCGAGCCCGGTGGCAAGGCCAACGCGTTCATCGACGACGCCGCGGCGGTCGCGAAGGTGGCGCGCAGCGATCTCCCCGAGTTGTCGAAGCAGGCGTCGGTCGCCATCGGCGGGCTGGCGCGCGTGTCGGGCCAGCTCACCGAAGAAGACGGTCAGAAGCTGCGCTCGATGCTGACGAAGTACGAAGCCGCCGGCGGCAAGCTCGACGCCATCGCCAGCCGCGCCGACCGTCTGCTCACCAAGATCGAGAACGGCGAAGGCACCGTCGGCGCCGTGATGAAGGACCCCGCCGTCTACCAGGAGCTCAAAGAGCTGCTGACCGACGTGCGGAAGAACCCGTGGAAGCTCCTCTGGAAGGACTGACGCGCCACTGCGCGTCGGGCATCAACGCCCGCATCGTCACGATGCGCCGTCAACGGCGTCTGCAGCTCGATGGTGGAGGTCATGGCGTCAGCGGTGTGTCAGGCGACGCGCGCCGCCAACAACCCGGTGAAGCCGCCGCGGTAGGCCCACGCCAGCGCCAGCTCGAACGCGGCGATCACCACGGCCATCGGCAACCCGTCAGGCATGAGGAACGCGTGCACCGCGACGATGTTGACGATCACCGGCGCCAGCACCACGAGCGCCAACGGTACGAAGCGGTTGGACAGCAGCAGCAGACCGCAGAGCAGCTCCGTGCCCTTGAGCAGCGGGTTGAAATAGCCGGCCGCGTCGAGGCCGTCGCTGAAGGCACCCGCGGCGCCCGCCAGCTCCGGCGGCGGCGGCGCGAGGCCCAGGAAGTACGTCGCGCTGGCCATCACGAACAACAGCCCCAGCAACGTGCGGGCGATGCCGCGCGCGAGGACGACGGCGTTCCAACGAGGGGCAGAGATCGTGGCGGTGTTCATGGGTCGATTCCTTTCAGCGGGTTCATTCACACGTCGAACGACCCGCGCGGAGATCGACAAACCGAAAACACCAACGATCTTCAGGCCTTCGCAGGCACGTCGTGCAGCTGCAGCACGTCGACCTCGATGTCCGGCCCGAGGATGTGCGCGTAGCGCGTCGCCCATTCGGTCGCGGCGTCGAGGCTCGGGAGCTTGATGATGCTGAAGCCGCCGATGAGCTCCTTGCTCTCAGCGAACGGCCCGTCGACGACCGACTGCTTGCCACCGCGCAGGCGCAGCCGCCGACCATTCTTGCTCGGCAGCACGCCCTCGGCCGTCATCAAGACGCGCGAGGTGGTGAGCTCGCTGATGAGCGCCGCCATGTCCTGCTGCTCTTTCGCGCTCGGCGGGGTCGCCGCTTCACTCTTCGCGTCGGCGAGGTGCAGCAGCAGGTACTTCTCAGGCACCGGCTCCGTCGGCGCGGGCACCACGCCGAGGTGCCAGGGCTCGGTCACGCGGCCGACCTCGACCTGCGCATCGCCGACGACCTTCAGGTAGCGGCGCGTCACGTCGTGCGCTTCCGCCTCGTTCTTCACCTCCACCATGGCGAAGCCGGCGAGCAGCTCGTCGCGGCCGGTGATGGGCGGCGCGTCGACGGCGACGGCGCCTCCGCTCGAGACGAAGCGCGTGCGCGGAAAATTGGGGTTCAGCCCCGCCCCGTTCTCGAACACGCCTTCCTTGATCGACGTGCCGATGAGCGAGTGCATGGCGTCGATCAACTTCGGGTCGACGGTGGGCTCCGGCTTCTCAACCTGTCCGAACTTGTGCATGACGATGAAGCGCATGCGCGCGTTCTGCCACGACTCGTCATGACCACGAGACGACGATCTCTGCCGTGTCCGAATCACCACCTCCGGACGTCACGCGGCTGCGCACGTCCTTGCCGCCTGACAGCTCGACGAAGGCCGCGACCGCGCCGCCGATCGCCGCCCACGTCTCCTTGCACGCGCCGTCGAGCCCCGAGAACCGCGTAGAACCTTCTTTGGGGCCGCTCTGGAACGTCTCGAGCTTCGCGCCCTTGAAGTACATGCCCATCAACACGCCCGAGAGCCTGAGCAACATGAGCGGCGAGGCGAGCGAGAGAATGAAGCGCGCGAACTGGTTCACGTCGTGGCGCATGCCAAGCCGCCCCAGCTCGAGCGACTCCACGTCGACGTAGCAGTGCGCGATCGCCCGGGTGACCTCCGAGTACCAACTCAGCGGGTACCAGCCCGATGACATCACCGCGCGCTTCTCGATGAGCAGCTTGAGCTCGTCGTTCAACATCGGCAGCAGCGGCAAGCGCGCGTCGGCCCCGCGCAACGTCTCAAGACCGACCAGGAGCCCGTTGAAGCTCTGACCTTTGATCTGACACGCCATGTGAGTGGCGCCATCACAGCACGCGCACCATTCCGATGCAGGCGATCGATCCAGAGTCGATCAGCGCTGATGTAGGCGCCGAGCAATGTCGCGCACCTGCGCGTTGGCGCGGCGGCTGCTGAGAGCCCTCGTCGACCGCGACGTTTCAGTCAGCGGCGCAACGAGGAGTCACTCATGGAAGTCCGTTTCTGGGGAGTTCGAGGCAGCGTGGCGTCGTCGGGGGCGCACGTCGCGAAGATCGGCGGCAACACGTCGTGCCTGGAGCTCGAGAGCCAGGGACACCGCCTCATCTTCGACGCGGGCACGGGGCTGCGTGGGCTCGGCGACTCGTTGATGAAGGCGCCGCCGGTGAAGGCCACGATGCTCTTCTCGCACCTGCACTGGGACCATGTGCAGGGGTTCCCGTTCTTCACGCCGGCGTTCATGCCGACGACCGAGCTGACGATGTACGGCCCCGGCACCGACGGCGAGCAGCAGCTTGAGTCGGTGCTCAAGAAACAGATGGAGCCGCCGAACTTTCCCGTGCCGCTCTCGGCGATGCGCGCCCGCATGGACTTCCGTTCGGCGCTGCCGGGCGGCGTCATCGAGACCGGCCCGTTCCGCGTCACGCCCTTCGAGCTGCCGCACCCGCAGGGCTGCATCGGCTACGTGGTCGAGGCCGACGGCCACCGCCTCGCGTACTGCACCGACGTCGAGATGTCGCTCGCCACGCTGGCGCCGCACGTGGGTGACGCGCTCGCTGGCGTCGACGCCCTCGTGTTGGACGCGCAGTACACCACCGACGAGTACGAAGGCCGCGTGGGCCCGCCGAAGAAGGGCTGGGGCCACTCCACCAACATCGAGGCCGCGAAGATCGCCAACGCCGTCGGCGCCCGCCGTCTGTTCCTCTTCCACCACGACCCCGGCCACGCCGACGCGCAGGTCGAAGACATGGCCGAAGAGGCGCGGCAGTACTTCGCCGCGAGCGAGCCGGCGCGTGAGAGCAAGCGGGTGGTGTTGGGGTGACGGTGGCTTTGGCTTGCGCTCACGAGCCGCTGGGGCTGGACTCGCTCCTCTCCCGAATGGCGAAGCGCGGTGATCCAACGCAGGTCGTGCTGGGCGTCGGCGGGCTCGTCGGTCAGGAGGTCAACCTCGACGAGTTCCTCCACCAGCTCGTCGATCGCATCGCGCGCGCCATGCAGGCCGATCGCGGCACGCTCTACCTCGTCGATTTCTCGCGCAACGAGCTCTTCTCGCGCGCCGCGCACCTGCCGGAGCTCAAGCAGATCCGCCTCAAGCTGGGCCAGGGCGCCGCTGGTCATGTCGCGCAGCACGGCGAGCTGGTGAACCTGCCCGCCGCGCACGGCGAGAAGCGCTTCAACCCCGACATCGACAAGCTCACCGGCTACCGCACGTCATCGATGCTGGCGGTGCCGCTGGTCGACGAGCAGCGCACGGTCTTCGGCGTGCTGCAGGTCTTGAATCGCCTCGGCGGCGGCGTGTTCGACGGCGACGACGAAAAGCGCCTCACCGAGATCACCGCGCAGGTGAGCCAGGCGCTGCAGGCCACGTCGCTCTACACCGAGCTGCTGCGGGCCCGCGCGCGCCCTGAACAGCCGGTCGGCTACTTCTTCAACCGCGTCATCGGTGAATCGGCGCCGATGAAGGCCATCTACAAGACGATCCAGAAAGCGGCGCAGACCGACGCGACGGTGCTGCTGCGCGGTGAATCGGGCACGGGCAAGGAGCTCTTCGCCCGCGCGGTGCACGTCAACTCGCGGCGGCGTGCGCAGCCGTTCATCAAGGTCGACTGCGCCGCCCTGCCCGGCTCGCTCATCGAGAACGAGCTGTTCGGCCACGAGAAAGGCGCGTTCACCGGCGCTGAAGCCCGGCAACCCGGCAAGTTCGAAGCCGCTGACGGCGGCACGGTGTTCATCGACGAGCTCGGTGAGCTGCCGCTGCCGGTGCAGGGCAAGCTCTTGCGCGTCTTGCAAGACCGGGAGTTCGAGCGCGTCGGCGGCACGCAGACGGTGCGCGTCGACGTGCGCATCGTGGCCGCCACGCACCGCGATCTTCCGCAAATGGTGCGCGACGGGAAGTTCCGCGAAGACCTCTACTACCGCATCAAGGTCGTCGAGCTGACCCTGCCCGCCCTGCGCGCGCGCGGCGTCGAAGACATCGAGCGCCTCGCACGCCACTTCATCGCGCAGGCCACGAAGCGACATCACCTCTCGCGGGAGCCGGGCCTCTCTCGCGCGGCCCTCGAGCGACTCAAGGCGTGGCACTGGCCCGGCAACGTGCGCGAGCTGGAGAACTGCGTCGAGAGCGCCGTGGTGCTGTGCGACGGAGAGATCTTCCCCGAGCACCTCCCGATGCCCGACGCGGGCCGCACCGGCGCACCGCCGCCGTCGAAAGACGCGCCCGTACAGACGCTGGCGCAGGTCGAACGCGCGCACGTGCTCGAGGTGCTGGACCGCGCGAAGGGCAACCGCTCGCTCGCCGCGAAGTGGCTCGACATCGGCCGCAACACGCTGACGCGGAAGCTGAAAGAGTTCGGCGTCTCGGAGGGCGAATGAGGACCACCCTGCTCGTGCTGCTCTTCACCGCGTGCCTGCCGCCGCAGCGCCTCGAGAGCCCGTGTGTCGGACAGCCGGCGTCCGTCGATGGCGGCGCGTGCCCCGCGTGCAGCAGCGACGCCGACTGCGCCATCGCGTCGAACGCCTGCTACGAGACCGCGAGCTGCGTGCCCACGGCGGGCAACTGGGGGGTGACGTTGCTGGGCTGCAGCGTCGAGCACCCACCCCCGGTGGCGAAGTGCGGCTGCGTCGATTCGATCTGTCAGGCGAAGTGACTACTGCGGCGGCCGCGGCGGTCGCACGCCCGGCGTACCCTTGATGCTCAGGTTGTCGAACCGACACGCCTGATTGCGGCAGCCGAGCGCGATCTTTCCGACGGATCCCGCGAAGCCCGGCAACACCGTGCGCGCGAAGCGCTTGCCATTCACCGAGGCCTCCACGTTCACGTCGCCGCCGTTCTTGAGCGGCGTCATCACCAGCCGCACGCGGAACGTGCCCTTCGGCACCTTCATGGGGTCCGCCTGCAGCTCCTTCACGTCCATCGTGGAGTTGCCGTCGACCTCCTGCCCGTCGCGCTTGAAGTAGCGCCACCCGAGCCGCATGCCGTCGCCCGGCACCGCGTAGACGCTGACGTTGAGATCGTTGATGCGGAAGGCCAGCTCCGCGAAGTGCTGCTCGGTCTCGTAGTCGACCTTCGGGAACTCGGCCGACAGCGGCGCGACCTCCATGTCGACCGCCAGGTCGAGACGGTCGGCCACGTAGTAGCGCTTGGCGACGTACGCGCGCGGACGCAGCAGATCGCGCGCCAGCGAATCGCCGTACTGCACCGCCGACAACGTGCCCTTGTCGAGCTGCCAGACACCTGAGTGCAGGTTGATCTCCTCACCGCCGTCGAGCGAGTCGAACTCGATCTTGAGCGCCTCGGCCTCGGTGACCGTGGTGCTGAAGATCTCCTCGTCGTGGCTGTCGTGGTACCAGGCCGGCGCGGCCTCCGGTGACGGGGCCTTCGCGTCGTCAGGCCACAGCTTGAGGCCCACGCCGAGCAGCAGCAGCGCGCCGAGCACGAAGACGCCCAGCTTCCAACCCGCTGCCGGGCCCTGAATCACCGAGCTGAGCGACGACGTGCCCGGCGGCGGCTGCGTCGCGACCTTCGGCAACGGCGTCCCCGGCACGCTCGAGCTGTTGGCCGGCGTCACCAGCTCGAGCACGTCAGCGAGCAGGTTCGCGCGCGCCGGCCGGGCGTCGGGCTCGGTCTCGAGCAGCTGCAAGATGGCTTCGTCGACCGACGGGTCGAGGCCCGGGCACTTCTGCGACGGCGGCTTGAAGCGGCCGATGGGCAGCTCACCCGTCAGCAGCTCGTAGACGAGCACGCCCAGTGAATAGAGGTCGGCGCGGTGGTCGACGTT
>CAYWON010000031.1:0-30761 GCA_964459885.1 uncultured Archangium sp. | reverse complement strand
CGCGCCGCTGCTCGGGCGCCATGTAGTTGACGGTGCCCATGGCGACGGCGGTGGCGGTGAGCGCGATGTCGCGCTCGTTGCCCTTCATGCCGGCGAGGCCGAAGTCGGCGATCTTCACGTGGCCGCGCGCGTCGACGAGCACGTTCTCGGGCTTGAGATCGCGGTGCACGATCTTCATCTCGTGCGCGTAGTCGATGGCGCGGGCGATCTGCGTGGCGATGCGGAGCGCGTCGCGCAGCTTCAGCCGACCGCCGTTCATCATCTCGCGCAGGTTGATGCCCGGCACGAGCTCCATCGTGAAGTAGTAGTGATCGCCCGCCTGCCCGCGGTCGATGATCTGCACCACGCCGGGGTGCGAGAGCGCCGCGAGGGCGTTGGCTTCCTTGTCGAAGCGCGCGACGAACTCGCGGTCCTTCGAGAAGCGCGACGGCAAGACCTTGAGCGCCACGAGGCGGCCCAGCGACAGCTGCCGCGCCCGCCACACCTCGCCCATGCCACCTTTGCCCAGCAGCTCGACGAGCTGGTACCCGGGCACGGCGGGGCCGACGGGCGCAGCGGTGGGCTCGTCGTCGCGATCGTCCTCGTCGTCGAGCGCGGCTTTCGGTCGGCTGCTGGCGACGGTGACCGCGAGCTCGGCAGCCACCGGGTCGCCGCGGCCGTTGATGGTCTTGGCCACGTCGCCGCGCTTCACGTCGAAGCGGATGCCGCAGGTACACAGCACCTGCTGGCCCGACACGTAGACGCTGACGTCATGCAGCTTCCCGCAGTTGGGGCAGGCCTGTGCGACCGTGCTGCGCGAGGCACGCCCGCTGCTCATCAGTCACCCGCGTAGTCGAGCACCCGGTACGAGGGCACGCCCTTCTCTTTGCCCTTCACCTGGAGCACCGAAACAGCCTCGACCTTGAAGCCGGGGCCCGCGCTGCGAATGGTGGCCTCGCTCGCGAGGATCTCGCCGGCCTTCGCCAGCCCGCACAGACGCGAAGCGGTGTTGACGGAGTCGCCGATGGCGGTGAACTCGTGGCGCTCGTTCGAGCCGATGTAGCCGACGACGGCCTGGCCGGTGTTGACGCCGATGCCGACCTCGATGGGCTTCTTGCCGGCGGCCACGCGCGCTTCGTTCATCGCGTGGATCTCTTCGAGCATCTCGAGCGCACACTTCAGCGCGCGGCTCGCGTCGTCGGGGTGGGTGATGGGCGGGCCCCACGTGGCCATCACGCAGTCGCCGATGAACTTGTCGAGGTTTCCTTCGTGCGTGAAGATCACGTTCGCCATCGCGGTGAAGAACGTGTTCAGCATCGCCACGACTTCCTGCGGGCTCTCAACCTCCGACAGCGACGTGAAGCCGCGAATGTCGGCGAAGATGCAGCTGACCTCGGCAAGGCGGCCCACGCGCAGCAGCTCGACCTTGCCGCTGACGACAGCCTCGGCGACGGCGGGCGCCAGGAAGCGCGAGAGCTCGGCGCGGGTCAGGGCTTCCTGCTCGATCTTCTGCGCGAGCTCGGCGTTCTCGAGCGCGATGGCGGCCTGCGACGCGATACCCGAGAGGACCTTGAGATCCTTCTCGGAGAACGCGTTGGTGCGCTCGCGCGTGTCGCAGAACAGCACGCCGCGCAAGACGCCCTTGCTGAGCAGCGGCACGGCCATCGCGGAGCGGATGCCCTGCGCGACGATCGACTCAGACGACGAGAAGCGCGAGTCGAGGATGGCGTCGGCCGTCAGCACGGCGCTGCGCGTCTCGGTGACGCGCTTGAGCACGGTGTCAGACACCACCACGTCGCCGCCGTCGGGCTTGCGCTTGTGAATGGCCTGCGGCGTGAGCACGCCGCCCTCGCCTGCAAGGAAGACGACGCCGTTGTCGGCGGCCAGCAGCTGGAAGGAGACCTTGAGGATCTTGTCGAGGAGGCTCTTGAGATCGCGCTCCATGCCGACGAGGCGGTGGAACTCGTTCGCGATGCGGAGCTTCTCGTAGTCCTGCTTGAGCCCCTCCAGGTCGTTCATCTTCTCGGCCGGGCGAAACTCGGCCGATTCCATCTGCGCGACGGTCGCGAGGAACGCCGGCATCGACTGCGCCGACGCGACGACGGTGACGCCGGCTGACTGCGTGCTGCCGGGCTGACCGCCGCCGTCGTGGAAGACGAGGCGCGAGTTGCCCAACGCGATCTCATCGCCGTCGCGCAGCCGCAGCTCGCGCACCTTGCGGCCGTTGACGAACGTGCCGTTGCTCGAGTTGAGGTCGCGCAGCAGGTAGTGCCCGCCGACTTTCTCGATGACGCAGTGCTCTTTGCTGACCTCGCGGTCGACGAGCCGCAGCGTGTTGTTCGGGTGGCGCCCCATCGACGTGCGATCGGTCAGCGCGAACTCGCCGACCTTGCCGTCAGCGAAGCGACCGGAAAGACGCGGGCCCTTGAGTTGCCCGGGAGCGAACACCTGGGCCTGGCGCGGCTGGCCCGGCGCAGCGAGGTCAGTCAGGGGAATCGGCGGCTGGTTGCTCAAGACGGGCGGACGCTAGCGCAAGAAGTGGGAGGTGACACCACTCGTGGCGACCCCGTCTTTCGGGGCGTGGACGCGTTCGCAAAACCTTCGCTGCGAGGGGAGCGCCGCGCCGCTACTTCATGGGCCATGGGCCACCTCGCGCGGAAAACCCCACCTCGTCCCCCGCCGAAACGTCGGGTAACCGCACGAAAACAGGTCGCTTCACCGAAGGCAGTGACGGTTGAAGCCACGCTCGTCGCGACGCCGCGCACGCACTGGAGCTTCGGCACGCGCGGGCTCGACACAGAGCTGTTGCTGCGCGTGGTGAAGCTGAAGGACGAGCTTGAAGCGCCGACGTGGGCGCGCGCGTTGGTGACGCGCGTGCAACGCGGCGAGCTGACGCCGGGGGTCGATCAAGTCGTGCTGCTGTCAGGTGGTGTCGCCGAGGGTTCGGAGCTTGCGGGGCTGGTGTTCACGCCGATCGCTGGCGGACTGCTGGCGGTGCCGGTGACGCAAGACGAAGCGCGCGTGGTGCGCGAGTGGTCGCCAACCGGGCTCGTCGACGTGCTCTCGAAGTTCGACCCGCTGCTGGTGACGCAGCTCGATCGCCCTTCGCTCTTGCAGTCGCCGCGCGCGCGTCAGGTGGTGGAGCAGCGCATCGACCTCGAAGGCAGCTCGATGTCGTCGATGACGGCGGAAGTGAGCCGCGTCGCGAAGGTCGGCGAGGTGCTGACGTGGAAGCTGTCGTCAGACGCTGTCGACACGCTCATCTCGTTGTTGAAGGGGCGCATCGGCCACCTGAGATCGTTCAGCGTGGTGTCTGACGGTCACCACGTCGACGTCGTGAACGGTGACGTGCCGTCCGTGGAGCACGCGGCGAAGCACACGACGCTCAAGCTCTCGATGATGGCGGCGCGGCAGCTGCGCGCGCTGCTGAAAGCCAGACCGGGGAGCTACGCGTTCGAGCAACTCCCCGGCCTCACGCTGCAGGTGGTGTGACGCGTTAGTCGGTTTCGAGCACGCCACGCGTCGTGTACCGGTCGCCACCGACCACGATGTCCAACGCGTCCGCCGCCCCGGCAGCGCCCCGGTGCATACCGCCGGCATTCAAGCCGTCACGAGAGATGCTGCCGGTCCAGTAGTACGTTGGCAGCGACGAGGACGTCTGCTTCTTCCAACCGCTTGTGTAGTTCGCCGACCAGCTTGAGCCCGCGCCAGCAAACTTCACGACGTTGGTGAAAACATAGTCTCCGTAGGCGGAGAAACCGCACGAGCCAAGACACGTGCTGTACGCGAGTTCGACGCTGACCTCAGCCAAGACGCCAGCCCTTCTGATGACTGCACGGTGGTGCGTCGTGCCAGTTTCATCACGGTAGTAGCCACCGGAATCACTGCCGCTCCACACATCAACGTCGCGCGTGGTCGTCGCATCAAGAGAGAACACTCGGTCCGAGTCGTCCACAAATTCACCGACGAAACGCGCATAGTCCTCGGTAACGACGCAGTGTTGTGTCCGAGAGCCGAGCAAGAAGGTGGCGTCGAGCCTCTCTGTGCCACTTGGGAACGTCGCCGTCCTCGCGTCGCCGACCAGCTCATCGATTCGGATCTGGAATGATGAGTTCGGACGCTCGACGACAAGTGTGGTGCCGCCGGGCGAGAACGAGAAGGAGCCGTCAGAGCCTTCAACAAGTCGTCCGACACGGACCGGCGTTCCTGCCAGCTGTGCAGCCAGCCGCGTCCAATCCACGATCCACTTGCCCTCCTTCAGTCGTCGATCGGACTCACGCTTGAGGTCCGCCTGAGTCAGCCACACGTACTCGGCGAGGTTTGCTGGCTGCGAGGTTCCCGCGTCGGAGACCGGCTCGGGCTCGCTCGCGGCAAACTCGCGCGGAACGCATACACGCACCAAGTCAGGCCGTCCCGGCGCGCTTCCCTCGATGCATTTCGCCGATGCGGCGCAGTCGGAATCTGCTGCGCAGCTCTGCAGACAGATCGCGAGGCCCGTGACGGAGCAAACGTCGGGCTCACGGCACAACGACGGGTTAGGGCCCGACGACGTCGCGCACGACTCCGCGCAGATGCCTCGGTCGTACCCGCTGATGAGATGACAGCTCAGGACCGAGGAGCCGCAGTCGGCGTCGGTGCTGCAGGCTTCGCCTTTGCGCGCCTGCGGAGTCATCGCTCCAGAACCGCCACCTGAACCGGCCCCCGGCGTCGTCGAAATCGGCACGCCGAACGGCGGAGGCGTGGTCGAACCTTCAGGGCCGCAGGCGAGGAGAGAAAACAGCGCAAGAGTTCCGGTCAGCAGTCGTTTCATGGCGGGCTCCGTTGGTGGGAGCCAGCGGAATGAGCAGCTGCCGCGCCAGCGCATCGCGCTGTGTTTTCAAGCACTTACTTCAAGACACCATCCTCAGGTGCGGATGCCGAGCGTCTGACCTGAGCTCGCCGACGCCCCGCTGCCGAAGGACGTCAGGTCCGTCAGCCCCAGCGCCTGCGCGATGTCGACGTGCAGGTCCGCCGCCGGGCGCCGCGTCGACGGCACGATCTCCTGACCGAAGCGCAGGTCTGCACCGGCGCCGCACAACAGCATCGGCAGGTTCTCCGTCAGGTGCACGTTGCCGTCCGACATGTCCGAGCCGTACAGCACCAGGGTCTCGTCGAGCAGGTTCGCGGCCTTCAGCTTCGTGAGCAGGTCGGCGAGCAAGCCGGTCTGCACGCGGTTCATGAGCTTGAGCCTGTCGATCGACGACTGCGTGCCGCCGTGGTGCGCGACCGCGTGGTGACCGCTGCCGCCGCCGAGCTGCTCGGCGAACGACAGGTACTCCGAGACGCCCGGGCCGTACATCAACGTGGCCACGTTGGTGAGATCGCACTGCATCGCCAACACCACCAGCTGGTGCATCAGCTTGAACCGCAGCTCGTAGTTCGCGTTGGGGTTCGAGAAGTCCTGCGTGGGCCGCATGAGGTTCGGCGTGCAGGTGAAGCCACCCTGCGACAGCCCCATCTCCACTTCGCGCACCGTCGCCAGGTACGAGTCGAGGCCCTCGCGGTAGGTCTGCGGCAGCCGCGCCGACATGCGCGTGGCGTCCTTCGCGAGCGAGTCGAGCACCGACTTCTTGCGCTTGATCAGGTAGTCGATCTGCGCCGCGCTGCCTTCTTGCCCACCGAACAGCTTGTCGAAGAGCTGCGCCGGGTTGGGGATAGGCGAGCGGAACTTGTCGGGCGCCTGCCAGCTGATGCGGTTGAGGTAGTCGTTCGAGTACCCCGGGTGATCGTTCAGCGGATGCACGTGGTAGTAGATGCCGCCGACCTCGAGCGAGCGGATCGACGCCGGGTGCTTCTCGGCCACGTATTGATCGAGCGTCTTGCCGCAGCGCGCGACGCCGGGGTCACCCAGCACCATCGGCTCACACGACAGGAAGCCCGCGCAGTTCTGCCAGTGGGGATCGTGCCCGGGGATGCCGTTGTACAGCTTGCGCAGCACCATGGTGTTCGCCTGGTGCCCGGCGGCGACCAGCGGTTGCAGCGCTTCGTTCCAGTTCCAGTTTCCGTCGACGCCGTTGGGCATGTACGCGCCGTTGGGCACGTAGGCGGCGATGAAGCGCTTGCGCACCGGCTGTGACGACTGCGCGTGGGCGATGACGGGCAACGCGAGCTGCAGGCCCATCCACTTGAGGATCGTGCGGCGAGACGACTTCACGGCGACACCTCCGTCAGCTGCGCGCCCTTGAGCCACGCTTCGACCGTCATGTCCTTGAGCGACGGCTTCGTGCCGTCGATGGGGCGACCCAGCCGCTCCACCGCGCAGCGCTCGCCATCCAGCGGGCCGCGGTTGAGCGCGAACGTGAGCAGCTTCTCGGCCACGCACGCGCGGTACTCGTCGGACTCTTCCAGCACCTTCGCCAGCTCCATCGGGTTGCGCACCGTCTTGCCGGCCAGCGTGAGGTCGCTCTCGATGGGCACGCCGTCAGGCCACGCGTCGCGCCAGTGCCCGTGCGGGTCGTAGTTCTCGAGCGCCAGACCGATGGGGTCGATCGAGCCGTGGCAGCTGTTGCAGCGGCTCGACGAATCGCGGTGCAGCTTCATCTGCTCGGGCAGCGGCAGGCTGCGATCGATGGAGCTCACCGACATGTTGATCTCTTCCAGCGTCGCGGCGTCGATGCGCGGCAGGTGGAAGCACATGAGGCGGGTGAGCACCCACAACCCGCGGTGAATCGGCCGGCGGAACTCGGAGCCCTCGCCCGTGCGCTTCAGGAACGCGGCCTGCGCGAGCAACCCGCCGCGCTTGTCAGAGGCGATGCGCCACGGCGGCGTGGGGTTCCCGGCGGGGTTGGGGAACCAGTAGTAGCCCGCCATGCGCTCATCGACGACGGTGAAGCCCGGGTTGATCAGCTTCTCGGGCGTCAGGCCCTCGCGCAGCACCGTCGAGAACATGTCGCTCGACTCCTTGCGCATCGAGAGCGCCAGCGGCGTCTCTTCGATGGGGTCGCGGAACGACAGCCACTGCCCCGCGAAGTTCATCGAGAAGCGCTCGAGATCCTGATCGAGCAGTCGCTCCAGCTCCGCGCGCACCTCGGCGTCCTGCAGCAGCGCGCCGGTGCCGGCCTTCATCCACAGCGCTTCGTCGGGCAGCGAGCCACGCGTGAAGAGCGCCAGCCGCGACGCCACGCCGAACGCGCGCTCATTGGCGTCGAGGCCGCCGGGGGCCAGCTCCGGCTTGAAGAGGAAGTTGGGCGAGAGGAACACGGCCTCCAGCACCGCCGTCAGCGCTTCATCGACGGGCTCGCCGAAGCCCGCCGCCGCGGCCTCGGTGCGCTGCGAGTCCAACAACGTGCGGTACTGCGCCAGCTCGTCGGCGCGCACCGGGCGACGGAAGCCGCGGCTGGCGAGGCGCGAGACGAGCGGCTCCACGCAGCTCTCCCAGGTCCACGCGGCTTTGCGCGGCGTGGGCGTCATGATCATCGACGCGGTGAACGCCGTGGTGTCGTAGGCGTTGTTGGCCTTGCGGTTGATGACGAAGTCGAGCTCGTCGCCGCGCGTGACGTCGATGGTCAGGTTGAAGTCGGCCTGGCCGGCGTTCGCGAGGTCGCGCGTGAAGATCGCCGTACCATTGCGACGAATGGCGACCGCGATGCCGTCGCCCCCGCCCGGGTCTGCGTCGGTGAAGTCGCCCGTCAACTTGAGCGAGCCCGACACCGGCACCTGCCACCGCCGCACGACGTCGACGCTGGAGCCCGGGTGCGCGCCGTTGCGCCAGAGGAACGCGGCTTCGTCAGGCTCTTTGCGCCAGCGCGAGTTGGCGTTGTCGAAGACCATGACCGCGCCCGAAGAATCGACGTACGTCCAACACTCGCGCCCCTGCGTGTCGGCGAAGTCGTCGAGCGACGAGTACGTGGGCTTGAGGTTGCACACCGGCGTCTGCACCGGCGCGACGGCCGGGCAGTGCGAGAACATCGCCGGCGTGTCCTTGACGATGGCCGCGAGCTGCTCGGCCGTGTCGAGCTGCACCTCGAGCGACTGGCTGTCGATGCGCGTCGCCGTCATGGTGTCGAAGCCGTAGACCTCGGCGTTCGGGGTCCACCGGTTGAAGAGCGCGGGGTCGACGGTCACGCCCAGCAGATCGTTCACCATCGCGCGGTACTCGTGGTTCGACACGCGCAGCAGCTGCGGCACCGGCGCACCCTCGGGTTCACAGGGCGGCGGCGGCGTCACCACCACCACCGACGCGTCGGGCGTCGTCAGCACCGGCGGCGTCGAGCCGATCTGCTGCGGCGCCACCCCGCCAGAGATGATGCCTTCGCAGGCGGCCAACACGAGGCACAGCGGAGACACCCGGAGCGCGCGACGCATGAAGGCGGTTCTCGCACAGTTCGCCCCGCGAGTTGTTACCCGTCACACACGGGTTTCACTGTGCACTGGGGTTCTCACTTTTCGGGAAAGCCTCACAACGCTTAGGGTTCTCGCCCGTCATGGCCGCAGTCACCGCCCTGAAGATTCGTTACCCCCATCGCCGCGCGTTGTTGGCTGCCGCACGCGCTGAGGGGCCTGTGTTGAGCCTCTTCGTGCCCGGGCACACCGACGTCGCCGCTGGCACGCCGCTGGCGCTCGAGATCAGCCTCGAAGACTCGCCGCTGCGCTTCACGCTGTCTGGCACCGTGCGCGCGCAGTTCCACAACCGCATCGCGCGGCAAGAGCCCGGTCTGGCTGTGGTTTTCACCGGCGAGGCGAAGCGCCCGGTCGCCGAGATGGTGGCCATCTGCGCCGGCCGCAGCGTCGAAGACGGCACCGCCCTCGACTCGCGGCTGCAGGTCGACGTCAGCTGCCTGCTCGACATCTCGGGCCAGAGCCACCGCGCGGTGATGCGCGACGTGTCCAACTCGGGCGCCTTCATCGGTACGCCGACCGCGCCGCCGGTGCGCCCCGACGCCGAGCTCACGGTGCGCTTTGACCCGCTGTTCGGTCGGTGGGGCGGAAACCCGCTGTCGGCGCGCGTGGTGTGGGTGGGTCGCAAGCACGGCATGAGCGGCTTCGGGGTGCGCTTCCTCGAGTCGTCCACCACGGTGCGCGAGCGGCTCAAGAAGCACCTGGCCCGGTGAGGGTGACGCCCGGCCGTTTCGTGCTAGGGCGGTCGCCGCAATGAAGATCAAGCAGAAGCCCGAGGACTTCTCCGTCAAGGAGTCGTACCGCTTTGACGAGGTGCCCAACGGCCCGTTCCGCGTCTACCTGATGGACAAGCAGAAGCTGTCCACGTTCGACGCGGTGGCGCGCATTCAGCAACGCTTCGGCCTCGCGCCGGGCGCCATCAGCTACTGCGGTTTGAAGGACAAGCAGGGCCGCACCGAGCAGCTGATCGCCGTGAAGGGCTTCGACGTCGATCTGCAGGACGAAGATCTGCGCCTCAAGTTCCTCGGCCGCACCGATCAGGCGCTCTCGTCGAAGAACACCACGTCGAACCGCTTCGCCGTGACCGTGCGCCAGATCTCCGAGCGCGATCTCAAAGAGGTGACGCTGGCCGCTGCAGAGATCGAGCGCCTCGGCGTGGTGAACTACTTCGACAGCCAGCGCTTCGGCGCGCTCAAGCACGGCCAGGGCTTCATCGCGAAAGACCTCATCCGCGGTGACTTCGAGGCGGCGCTCTACAACTACCTCGCGCGCCCTTCCCCGCTCGATCGCACCGACGACGCGAAGGTGAAGCAGTTCTGGGCCGACAACTGGGGTGAGTGGACGGCGAAGGTCCCGTGGGAAGCCGGCCGTAAGTACTTCCGCATCATCCGCGCGCTGCGTGACGACCCGCAGGACTTCCTCAAGGCGTTCCTGCAGATCGAAGCGAACTACCGCGCGCTGATGCTCTTCGAGTACCAGTCGTACCTGTGGAACGAGGGCGCGCGCCGCCTGCTGCAGCTCGCCTTCCCGCGCGAGCACCTCTTCCCCATGCCGTACCAGGCCGGCACGCTGCTGCATCACACCGACGCCTCGCCGGAGGTCTCGGCCTGGCTGCGCGATCGCACGTTCCCGTTGCTCGCGCCCGACAGCACCTTCAAGGACGCCAAGGTCGAAGAGGCCGTGAAGTGGGTGCTGGGCAAGGAGAAGCTGACGCTCGAGCAGCTCCGCATCGCCGACGCGCCGCGCCTGCTCTATTTCAAGCACGAGGAGCGCCCGCTGCTGGTGCGCCCGGGCAAGCTGGTCATCGGCAAGCCGCGCTCCGACGAGCTGAACCGCGGCTTCGTGAAGGTGAACATCGCGTTCACCCTGCCGCCCGGCAGCTACGCGACCCTCGTCGTGAAGCGCCTCTTCCACTTCGGCGTCGAGAAGGAGACGCCGGAAGACGTCGCGCCGCGCCCGCCTCGCGAAGACAAGCCGCAGGAGAGCCGCTCGAAGGTCGACCACAAGTCGGGCGAGCCGAAGCCCCGCGCCAACAAGGCCCCGGCGGCGGCCGCGGCGGTGGCCACCAAGAACGCCCAGGGCTTCCTCGCCGCCCAGCGTGAACGGAAGCAGCTGAAGGCGAAGCGCCGCATGGAGCAGTCGAAGCGGTAGTGATTTCAGGCAGTTAGAGGTGCATTTCGCCGCGCAATACCTCGGCGGCGACGTGCGTACTGTGGGCGTGGAAGCGACGAGCCCCCTCTTTCCGTGGTCTTCGATGTCGTTTGGCCTCATGGCGAGCGAACCGGTGCAGCCGTGGGTCGATGACGTGCGCCGGGCGCGCCGTGGCGACTCGAACGCCTTCGCGGCGCTGGTGAAATCGGTGCAGCGCCAGGTGTACGGCCTGTGTCTGCGCCTGCTGCGCACCGAAGCGGAGGCCGCCGAGGTCGCGCAGGAGACGTTCCTGCGCGCGTACCAGAACCTCGATCGCTACGACGACGCGCGGCCGTTCGATCTCTGGGTGCTGACCATCGCGCGCAACCAGTGCCTCGACCTGCTGCGCCGCCGGCAGAAGCTGAAGACTGAAGACGTCGAGGATCACTCGCACGCGCTCCCGTCAGGCGAGCCGACGCTGGAAGAAGGCGCCATCGCGCGGCAGGAGCGCAAGTCGCTCGAAGACGCCATGGCCACGCTCTCGGTCGACGACCGCGAAGTGCTGGCGCTCTATTACGTGCAGAAGCGCACCACGAAGGAGATCGCCGAGGTGATGAACGTGGCGCCGGGGACGATCATGGCGCGGCTGTTCCGCGCGCGAGAGAAGCTGCGCACGCGCATGACGGCAGCTGAGCAAGGAGCTGCGTGATGAGCGAGCCCTTCGACGCCGAGACCGAAGCGTTGCTGCGCGAGCTGGCGCAGACCGACGACGCGCGCGCCGCGCTGCTGGAAGAGCACCGGCAGCTCGAGAAAGATCTGCTGCGCTTGGCCGACCCGCTGCCGCCGCCTGACTTCCTCGCGAAGGTCATGACCCGCGTCGCCGCCGCCCCCGCGCGGCAGGTCTCGCGCGCCGATGTCTGGTCGGCCGTCGCCATCGTGGCGGTGACGCTGTCGCTCGCCGTGGCCGCGCTGCTCTTGAGCGGCGGCTCGACGGGCAGCTTCGGCCTCGCGCTCGCGTCGCTGGTGGTGAAGCTGCGTGAAGGCTTCGTGGCCGCCGGCTCGGCCCTCGTGGCGCTGTGGACGACGGCGGCCCTGCCGACCGCGCTGGCGCTCTCCTGCTTCCTGGCTGCGGCGCTGGCCGCGCTTCGCAAGTTCATGCAGCCCACGGCTGTGAAGGTGGTGTCGTGATGATGTCTTCAATGCTCGTGATGGCAGTCCTGGCGGGCGCGCCGGTGACCCTGCAGTACGAAGGCACGCTCAAAGACGCGCTCAAGGAGCTGGCGCAGAAATCGCAGCTCAACGTGGTGGTGCTGGGTGACCTGAACGAGCGCGCGCAGCTCAACCTCTCGGGCGTCGACGGCGAAGACGCGCTCACCACCATCGCCGAGGCCTACGACCTCGAGATCAAGAAGTCCGAGAAGTCGAAGCAGCCGCTGTGGATCATCCGCCGCGCGGGCGCTGTCGCGGCTGCGGTGACGCCTCCCGCGGTGCCGCTCCCCGCCATCGCGCCGGTTCCGCCGGTCGCGCCCGTGCCGCCCGTGGCTCCGGTAGCGCTGAACGACGGCACGGCCGAGACGTTGCGCGCCGAAGCGGAGACCGCGCGGAAGTCTGCCGAGCAGCTGATCGCCGAGACCGAGCGCGCGCAGGAGAAGCTCGACTCGCTCATCAACGCGTCTCAAGACGCGCGTGAAGCGGCGCGTGAGGCCTACGAAGAGGCGCGCGAGCGGGCTGAAGAAGCCGCCGAAGAAGCGCGCGAGAAGGCGCAGGCCGCCGCCGACCTGGCCCGCGAGCAGGCGCAAGACGTCGCCGAGGCCAAGCAGGAGCGCGCGGAAGCGCTGCGTGAAGAAGCGCAGGCCCGCGCCGAGCTGGAAGAGTCGCGCGCCGAGCTGCAGCGGCACCGCGTCAGCACCGGCGCGCCCGTCACCGTCGAGAAGGGGTCGCGCATCGACACCGCCGTGGCGTACGGCGGCCCCGTCATCATCGAAGAAGGCGCGGTGGTCACCGGCGACGCGGTGGCCTTCGGTGGCGACGTGGTGCTGCGCGACGGCGCGGTCGTCGAAGGTAACGCGGTCTCGTTCGGCGGCACGGTGGTGCGCGGCAGCGGCGCTCAGGTGCACGGCGAGACGGTGTCGATGGGCGGGTCCGGCTTCGGCCAGACGATGGCGCGCAACATGGTGAAGACGCAGCGCACGGTGAAGCAGATCGAGCACGCCGAAGAAGACGGCGACGAGTCGGGCTTCGGGCTGTCGCGCTTCCTCCTCGAGTTCGCGGCGCTCTTCGGCATCGGCTTCGTGATGATGATGTTCGCGCCCAACCGCATGAAGGCGATGGAAGCGACAGTGAAGGCCGAGCCCGGCAAGAACGCGCTCGCTGGCGTGCTGGGCGTGCTGGCCATCGGCCCGGTGACGCTGCTGCTGTGCGTGACGCTGGTCGGCATCCCCGTGGCGCTGCTGCTGTGGATGGCGGCGGCCCTCGCCCTGCCCGTCGGCCTCGCGGTGATGGCCAACGTGCTCGGCGCGCGGCTGCCGACGGGCAAGCTGCGCAAGACGCAGGCGCTGGTGCTGGCCATCGGCCTGCTGGCGCTGCTCGTCGCCTTCGAGATCCCCGTGCTGGGTGTGCTGGCGGCCATCGCCGTCATCTCGATGTCGCTGGGCGCCATCATCCGCACGCGCTTCGGTCAGCCGCCGAAGGGCACGCCGATGGTCGACGTGATGTCGGCCGCGCCGGTGCTGTAACGAAGTGAAGCAAACGCGACGGGCTGCGTCAGAGTGCGCATGCTCGTCACCTCGGCGCTCCTGGTGGTGTTGGCGCAGTCACCTCAGGTCGAATGTCTCTCGGCCTACGGCATGACCCGCTGCGCGCGGACGCCGCAAGGTCGCTGCCTCGCCGCCTATGGACAGGTCGTGTGCGGCGACCCTTCGCCTGCGGCCTGGCGCCAGGGCGCGCCCCAGCACGTCGAGTGCCTCGCCGCGTATTCGAGCATCGCCTGCGGCTACAACTGCCTCGCGGCGTACGGCCAGGTGAAGTGCGCTGACCTGCCTGAAGCGCGCTGCGTGGCGGCGTACGGTGAAGTGACCTGCCCGACGGCGGCGCCGCGCTGGGGCGGTGGTCGCGGCGGAGGCTGGCGTCGTCCG
Source organism: uncultured Archangium sp. (assembly GCA_964459885.1). Taxonomy (GTDB): domain Bacteria; phylum Myxococcota; class Myxococcia; order Myxococcales; family Myxococcaceae; genus Archangium_A. The sequence goes on along the minus strand of CAYWON010000031.1, from coordinate 17,142 downwards.
CCGCCGGCTGAGCCCGCGACCTGCCAGTCGGCGTACGGCAAGACGGCGTGCGGCTACAACTGTGTGGCCGCGTACGGCCAGCTGAAGTGCGCATCGCACCCCTCAGGCCGCTGCGTCGCCGCGTACGGCGAGGTCACCTGCTCGAACTAGCCGCTGCAGATCTCAACGGTGAGGTGGTCGATGGGCGCCGCCTTCATCGCGACCTCTTTGTATTCGCGCAGCGAGAGCGGCTGCTTCGAGGCCACCGAGACCACGCACACCAGCTGCTTCGGCCCCACGCGCCACAGGTGCAGGTCGACGACGCGGGTGCCTTCGACGGCCTCGAGCGCGGCCTTCACCTGATCGCGCTGCCGCGTGGACGGGTCGAGATCGATGAGCTGCCGTGACGTCTCACGCAGCAGCCCGACGCCCCACTTGAGGATCACGAGCGCTCCGATGATGGCGACGACAGGGTCGACCCAGGTCCACGCGAGGTAGCGACCGGCCAGCAGCGCGGCGATGGCCAGCACCGACGTCAGCGCGTCGGCCACCACGTGGAGGTACGCGGCGCGCAGGTTGTGATCGTGGTGGTGGTGATGTTCGCCCGGCCCGTGATCGTGGTGCGAGTGATCGTGCGAGTGCCCCGCGTCGCCGAGCATCCACGCAGAGACGAGGTTGATGACGAGGCCAAGCACCGCCACCGGCAGCGCTTCGGCGAACGCGACGGGCTCCGGGGTGATGAAGCGGCCGACGGCCTCGAACAAGACGCCCACGGCCACGGCGAGCAGCAGCCCGGCGCTCGTGAAGCCCGCGAGCGCGTAGACCTTGCCGGTGCCGAAGGCGAACTGCGTCTGACCAGCGCGGGTGCGCGCGTACCAGTAGGCGACCGCGGTGATGCCCAGCGCGCCGACGTGCGTGCCCATGTGCCAGCCGTCGGCCAGCAGCGCGAGCGAGTGGGTCCACCAGCCGACGACGAGCTCGGCCACCATCATCACCGCGGTGAGCGCGATGACGGCGCGCGTGCGCGCTTCGCCTTTCGCCTGCTGCGGCGCTTCGTGAACTGAGCAGGGCGTGAGCTCGGCCAGCGAGCCCGAATCAGGTGCAGTCATCACACTTCCCTCTGAGTTGAATCTCGACCTTCTGACGACTCAGAGACTTCGGGACCCCCTTGCCACCTTTCACCGAGAGCGTGACGTCCGGCAGACACGCCACGGCGCCACAGTCAGTGCACGTGAAGTGTGGGTGCTTCACCTGATCGTCATCGCCGCGCTTGAGCTCGAAGCGCCAGACGTGATCGCCGAGATCGGTGCGGCGCACGAGGCCCGCGTCGGTGAGATCGACGAGGTTCCGGTACACCGTCGTGCGATCCATACCTTCGTCGGCCAGCGTGTCGACCAGCTCGCCGTGCGAGACGGGCTGCGTGGCGGCGTGCAACCGGCGCAAGACCGCGAGCCGTGGAGCGGTACTGCGCAGCCCCACGTTGCGGATCGACTTCTTCAGCTGGTCCAGCGAGAGCGCTGTGCCGTCGGTTGCCATTGCAATTGCAACTGTAACCGTTCCAGCGCCGCGCTGAGCCTCATTCCGCTCCCATGAACGGGTAGCCGAGCGTCGTGGGCGGCACGAACGTCTCTTTCACCGTGCGCGGGCTGGTCCACCGCAGCAGGTTGAACATGGAGCCCGCCTTGTCATTGGTGCCCGACGCGCGCGAGCCGCCGAAGGGCTGCTGGCCGACGACGGCGCCGGTGGGCTTGTCGTTGATGTAGAAATTGCCCGCCGCGTGGCGCAGCGCCGCCGAGAGCTTCACGATCGCGTGGCAGTCGCGCGCGAAGATGGCGCCGGTGAGCGCGTACGGCGCGGCCTGGTCGCACTCCACCAGCGTCTCGTCGAGCTTCGCGTCGTCGTAGACGTACACGGTGACGATCGGCCCGAAGATCTCTTCGGTCATCAGGCGGTGCCGCGGGTTGTCGACCTGAATCAGCGTCGGGCGCACGTACCAACCCTTCGTGCGATCGGTGGTGCCGCCCGAGAGGATCTTCGCGCCGGCGCCGCGGCCGAGCTCGATGTACGCGCTGCACTTCTTGAAGCTCTTCTCGTCGATGACCGCCGACATGAAGTTCCGGAAGTCGGTGACCGGGCCCATGGTGATGCCGTCGACCATGGGAACCAGGATTCGCTCGAGCCGCGGCCAGAGCGACTTCGGCACGTACACGCGCGAGCACGCGCTGCACTTCTGGCCCTGAAACTCGAAGCCGCCGCGCGCGATGGCCACCGCGACCGCGTCGAGATCTTCGTCGGCGCTGGGGTGCACGAAGATGAAGTCCTTCCCGCCCGTCTCGCCCACGATGCGCGGGTACTGGCGGTACGACGGCAGCGTGTCGCCGATGGTCTTCCACATCGCGTTGAACGTGGCCGTCGAGCCGGTGAAGTGCAGCCCACCAAAGTCGCGGTGCGCCATGGCCGTCGCGCCGAGCGGTGCGCCGGGCCCGGGGAGGAAGTTGATGACGCCGTCGGGCAGGCCGGCCTCGCGGAGGATCTCCATGAGCGTCCACGAGGACAGCGTGGCGGTCTCCGCCGGCTTGAAGAGCACGGTGTTGCCCATCAGCGCGGGCGCGGCGGCGAGGTTGAGCGCGATGGCCGTGAAGTTGAACGGCGCGACGGCGAACACGAAGCCGTCCAGCGGCCGGTAGTCGGTCTGGTTCCAGATGCCCGCGCTCGAGAGCGGTTGCACGTCGGCGATCTGCTGCGCGAAGTGCGAATTGAAGCGCAAGAAGTCGATGCCTTCGCAGGCCGCGTCGATCTCCGACTGGAACGCCGTCTTGCCCTGGCCCCACATGGTGACGGCGTTGAGGCGCGCGCGGTGGCGGGTGGCGATCAGCTCCGCGGCCTTCAACATCACGGCGCTGCGCTCGGACAGCGGCAGCGTCGCCCAGGCGCGCTTGGCTTCGTGCGCGGCTTCGATGGCCTGCGTGACGTGCTCCGGGCCAGCGGCGTGCACCACGGCGAGCACCTTCTGGTGATCGAACGGCGAGCGGACCTCGAAGGTCTTCCCGGTGTGGATCTCTTCGCCGCCGATGACGACGGGGATCTCCACGCGCTCAGCGGCGACGCGGTCGAGCGCGGCCTTCAGCTCGGCGCGCTCGGAAGATCCAGGCGCGTACTGCTTGATGGGCTCGTTGACGGGCTGGGGCGCGCGGGCGTGGCTCATGCGCCGCGATTTGCCAGAGAACGCAGAGCCCTCAAAGCGGGGTTTCTACAGCGCGTCAGCGGGCACCCAGCCCTCGTTGCCCTGGGTGTCGCGCACGCGGGTGAACTTCCCCTTCTTCTCGAGCACCTTGAGCTTCTCGCCGGCTTCCATCGGCGCGGCGCGCGTGGCCGTCGGCGCTGCAGCGGGCTCCGGCGCGGCCTGCAGCTGCACCGCGCGCTTGCTCGAGGTGCCGTAGAGCGAATCGATGCGCGCGCCGTCGGCCTGCTTCGACTGCACCACGTTGTTCGAGAGCTGCTCGAACACGCGCCCGCCTGACTGCGCCACCTGTTCCGGCGTCTGGCCGGGCTGCGTGAAGAAGTGACCGGTGACGTGGATGACCTGGCCGTCTTCCCAGCGGAACCGCGCCGCGATGACGCCCGACCCGTACTTCTTTTCGACCACGTCCGACGACATCAGGACCTTCACCCGCGTGGCGTCCAACACCTTCACGGGCATGCCGCCGCTCGCCACCTGCCAGAACTCCTTCGCCTGACCGCCGAGCGCCGAGAGCAGGCCGCGATCTTCTTCCGAGCCCGACAGCTTCACCGGCACCACCTCTTGCGACGACGACTGGCCGGTGAACGCGAGCGTGTTGGGGAAGAGGTCTTCGATGACGTACTTCACCGCGTGATCGGTCGTGTAGAGGAAGCCGCCCGCGGTGACGAAGCGCTTGAGCCGCTGTCGTGAAGCGTCCGACATCTGCCCGGTGCAGTTCACCATGACGACCTGCTTCGAATGGAGCGGCAGGTCGGCGAGCTCGTCGGGGGACACGAGCGCGAACTTCACCTTCGCGCGGCCCAGCACCTGCTCCATGGCGTCGGCCGAGCCGCGCACGATGACGACGGCGGCGTCAGCGACCTCTTTCTGACGATCGTGGGGCGTCGCCGCGAAGACCGGAGCAGCAGCCAGCATCAATGACGCGATGAGCAATGAGCGCATGGTGTCGGTGAAACGGACCGCGGGGTGTTCCGATCTTTCGGCGGCCGTTTCGTGATTCGGCTACACCCCAACCGCCCGTCATGCCTCGCATTCGCCCCGTCGATGCACCCGTCACCATCGAGCTCGATGGTGAGCCGCTTCAAGCCTGCGCAGGGGAGCCAGCCGCCGCGACGCTGCTCGCCAACGACGCCGTCATCTTCAGTCGCTCGCCCAAGTACCACCGGCCACGCGGCGCGTTCTGCCTGACGGGCGCGTGTGCGCACTGTCTGATGCGCGTCGACGGCGTTCCCAACGTGCCGACGTGTCGGGTTCCAGCGCGTGAAGGCCTGCGGCTCGAGCGACAGAACGCGATCCCCGACGCGCGGCTCGACGTGCTGCGCGCGAACGACTTCGTGTTCCGCGACTGGTTCAACCACCACGAGTTCCTCGCCGGCGTCCCCGTGGCCGAGGTGGTGCTGCAGAAGGTCGCGCGTCAGCTCGCGGGGCTCGGCACCTTGCCTGAGCGTGAAGCACCAGCCCGCACGCCGGCGCGCGTCGAGCACCACGACGTCGTCATCGTCGGCGCAGGCGTCGCCGGTCGCGCGGCGGCCGACACGCTGCGCGCGCGCGGCGTGAAGCACTTGCAGCTCGAGCGCGAAGACGGCGACGAGGTGGTGGGCCTCTTTTCAGACGCGCACGTGCCCTTCCTCGCGGTGATTCAGCAACAGCAGCTGGCGCTCGTGTTCTTCAAGCGGCTCCTGTTGGCCAACGGCGGCCACCCGGCGTTCCCCGAGTTCCCCAACAACGATCTCCCCGGCGTGATGGCCGGGCGCGCGGTGGCGACGTTGATTCAGCGTGACGGCGTCTTGCCGGGCCGCCGTGTCGCGTGCGTGGGTGATGCAGACGAAGCGTCGGCGCTCGCCTCACTGGTGACGGAGGCCGGTGGCGAAGCCGTCGCGGTCGGCGCCGAAGTGTCGCGCGCCCACGGCCTGCGGCGGATCACCGGCGTGACGCTCAAGACCGGTGAGCGCATCAAGTGTGACGTCATCGCGGCCTGCGCGCCGTCGAGCCCGGCCTTCGAGCTGGCGCGTGCCGCCGGCGCCGACGTGCAGTGGAACGCGCGAACGCGCTGCTTCGAGGTGAAGGCCGACGCGAGCCGACGCACGAGCGCGCCGGGCGTGTTCGTCGCAGGCGAAGTCTGTGGGCCGATGTCGACCGAAACCGCGCAGGCGCAGGGCCGCGCCGCCGCCGAGACCATCGCCGCGGAGATCGCGTCATGAGCAAGACGCTGCTGTGCCCGTGCGAAGACGTGACGGCGACCGAGGTCGATCACGCGATCGAGAAGGGCTACTGCGACATCGAGTCGGTGAAGCGCTTCACCGGCTTCGGCACCGGCATGTGCCAGGGCAAGCAGTGCCTCAACGCCGTCGCGCGGCACCTCGAGGCCCACGCGCCGAAGAAGCCGAAGCCCGAGCAGCTGCGGCCCTTCACGCCGCGGCCGCCGCTCTTCCCCACCGAGCTGAGCTACTGGGCGAGCGCGGCGCAGAAGCCTGCGGGCGGCGCGCCCAACACGCACCTGCTGCTCGACGCCAAAGACCCGCTGCCGCAGCACCACGACGACGCCTCGCCGTCGGGCGGCGTGCCCATCAACCCCGACTTCGATGCCCCCGCGCTGCGGCCCGAGGGCCCGGTGAAGTCGAAGGCGAAGATCGTCATCATCGGCGGCGGCATCATGGGCCTCGCGCTCGCGTGGAACCTGACGCAGCAGGGCGAGACGGACATCGTAGTCATCGAGAAGGGCTACCTCTGCGCGGGCGCGTCGGGGCGCAACGGCGGCGGCATTCGCGCGCAGTGGGGCACGCCGTCGCTCATCAAGCTCGCGCGCCGCAGCATCGAGCTCATGCAGCGCTTCGCGCGCGACATGGGCATCAACGTGTGGTTCCGCCAGGGCGGCTACCTCTTCCTCGCCAAGTCTGAAGAGGTGGTGAAGCGCCTCGAGAAGAGCGCGGCGCTGCACAACCAGCACGGCGTGCCGACGCAGATCCTCACCGCTGATGGCGCACGCGACGTGGTGCCCGATCTCACGATGAAGGGCGTGAAGGCCGCCGCCTGGAACCCGAAGGACGCCGTCATCTTCCCGTGGGCCTTCGTCTGGGGCTACGCCAAGCAGGCGCAGCAGCGCGGCGTCAGCGTCGAGACCTTCACCACCGTGCAGGGCTTCGAGCAGCACAACGGGCGCATCACGAAGGTGGTGACCGATCGCGGCGACATCGCGTGCGAGACCGTGGTGCTGGCGTCCGGCGCGTGGAGCCCGGAGATCGCCAAGCTCGCGGGCGTGGCCCTGCCGAACGAGCCGCACCGCCATGAGATCTGCAGCTCCGAGCCGCTGAAACCCTTCCTGGGGCCGCTGGTCTCGGTGCTCGACTCAGGCCTCTATTTCTCGCAGTCGATGCGCGGGGAGATCGTCGGCGGCATGGGCGACCCGAAGGAACCGTCGGGCATGAACCTCGGCTCGACCTCGCGCTTCCTCGCGCGCTACTCCCAAGCACTGACCGAGCAGATGCCGCGGCTGGGTCACATCAAGATCCTCCGGCAGTGGTCGGGGCCGTACGACGTCACGCCTGACAATTCGCCCATCCTCGGGCGCACGCCGGGGCTGCCCAACCTGCTGCAGATGAGCGGCTTCGTGGGCCACGGCTTCATGATGGCGCCCGCCGTCGCCGAGCGAATGGCGAAGTGGATGGCGACCGGCGAGTCAGACGAGCTGTTCGAGCGCTTCACCCTCTCGCGCTTCGCCGAGGGTCGGCTCGAGCGGGAAGACATGATCATCGGATGACGGCGCTGCAGCTCATCAACGTCACCAAGCAGTTCGGCGACAAGGTGGCCGTCGACAACCTCACGCTCACCATCGAGCCCGGCAGCTTCGTGGGGCTGCTGGGCCGCAACGGCGCCGGCAAGTCGACCACGCTGAAAATGGCGACGTCGCTCATCGAGCCCACGGCCGGCACCATTCGTGTGTTGGGCTTCGACCTCAGCACGCACTCGATGGAAGCCCGCCGGCAGATCGGCGTGATGCCCGAAGACATGGCGCTGCTCGAGCTGCTGACCGGGCCGCAGTACCTGCGCTTCGTGGGCCGCATGTACGGCCTCGAAGACGCCGACATCGATCGCCGCGCGCAGGAGCTGTTCGACACGCTCGACCTCAAGCCCGGCCCGCGCACGTTGGTGTCCGACTACTCGTTCGGCATGAAGAAGAAGCTCGCGCTGTGCGCCGCGTTGATTCACGGCCCGCGTCTGCTGTTCCTCGACGAGCCCTTCGAAGGCATCGACGCGGTCACCAACCGCACCATCAAGGACATCCTGCTGCGGCTGCAGCAGCGCGGCGTGACGCTGGTGCTGACGAGCCACATCCTCGAGGTGGTCGAGAAGCTCTGCCCGCAGATCGCGATCATCGACGAAGGCAAACTGAAGGGCTTCGGCACGATGGAGCAGCTGAGCGCTGGCGCCACGTCGCTCGAGTCGCTCTTCGTCTCGCTGGTCGGCGGTACGCCGCGCGGGGAGCTCTCGTGGCTGTGACGCCGTTCCGCGCGTTGGCGGTGGCGCACCTCGAGAGCACGTGGAACCGGCTGCGCCGTCAGCTGGGCACGCGCGGCGTCTGGGTCTTCGTCGGGTTGTTGGTGATGCTCTCCGTCACCGTCGTCTTGCCGATTCTCTTCGGGCTGGGCGCTCTCGGCTTCTTCGTCGGTGACGCGTTGAACGCCGAAGAGACGTCGCGCTGGCTGCCCTTCATCGCGGTGCTGCTGACGTCCTTCCCCATCGTGGGCGGGTTGCTGGGCGGGCTCGCGGGTGGCTCGCGGCAACTCCCGTGGGAAACGCTGCGCGCCTTCCCCGTGCGGCCGCGCACGCTCTTCGCGGGCGAGTTGTTCGCTGGCGCCGCCGAGCCCATCACCATCGTCGAGCTGAGCGGCCTCGGGCTGCTGTGCCTGGGCGCGTGCGTCGGTGCGCCGCGAGGCACCCCGCTCTTCCTCCTTCTCTTTGTCACGCACGGGCTGGGGCTGCTCTCGATGCAGCAGCTCGTCGGCAGCTTCACGCAGCGCCTGGCCAAGCGGTTCCGTGCGCTGTTGCTGTTGCTGCCGCTGATGGGCGTGTCGATGAGCCTCGTCGCGCCCTGGCTGGTCGAGAGTTCGCGCGACGGCACGCTCGACGTCTGGCTCTACCGACTGGAGCTGATCACCCGGTGGATGCCGGCCCGGCTGCTGCTCGAGAGCGCACGCACCCACGCGACGCTGCTGCACGCGTTGGCGGCGACGATGACGGCGGTCGCGATGACGGGCGGCCTCACGCTGCTGGCGTACGTCCTCGTCTCCCGTGAGCGAGACGCCGAGGTGCTCGACTCGGGCGGCGCCGCCGCGCGGCTCTGGAGCTTCACGTCACCCACCGTCGGCATCGCGCGCCTGCAGTTCCGCACGCTGGCGGGCAGCCTGCCGGGCCGGTTCGCGCTGTTGATGCCGCTGCTCACGCTGGTGCTCATTCGTGGACCGCTGTCGATCCTCTTCACCGGCCAGACGTGGACCGCGCAGGTGGCCTTCGCGTACGCGTCGCTCGCGGGCACCAACATGCTCTTCAACCAGTTCGGCCTCGACCGGCACGGCGTGAAGGTCTTGCTGCTGCTGCCCATCGAGCCGCTGGCGTTGCTGCGCGGGAAGCTCATCGGCTTCGCGGGCTGGCAGTCGCTGCAGGCGTTGATGCTGGCGCTGCTGCTGGTGTTGAGCGGTCAACGCAACGTGGTCGATCTGCTCGCCGGCTTCGCGCTCTACGTCTGCGTGTTCCTCGTCTTCGCGATGGTGGGCCAGTTCTCGAGCATCTGGCAGCCGAGGCCGCTGCAGCGCGCCGGCCTGCGCGCCAGCCAGCCGCCGTTGTTGGTCGTGCTGCTGACGCTGGGCACGCTCTCGCTGACGGGCCTGACGCTCTACGGCTTGCGCTTCGTGGTGACGCGCTTCGCGCCGGGCTGGGAGCTGGGCGCCTTCGTGCTCTTCGCGCTGATCCTCGTCGCCGCCCTCTTCCCGGTGACGGCCTTCAACGCGGGCTTCCTCTCACGCAACCGCGAGCGGCTGGTCGAGACGCTCGGCGCGTCGGGCTGAACGATCCACCCGCGGCAGGTCTTCGCGCCGCAGTAGCACTTCTCTTTGAGCGCTTCGGGCAGCGCGTAGTCGAAGAACAGCTCGTCGCCGGGCTCGATGTCGCGCAGCGCCTGCAGCTGCGCCCAGCCGTTGCCCTGCCGCGTGATGCCCGCCTCGATCACCACGTTGGGCTCGCACGAGTGGTTCACCCAGCGCGTCTGGTCGACCATGTCGAAGAAGACGCCGTCATCGAGGATGAGCGAGTGCGTGTCGTCGCTGCGCTCGCCAGTGCGCCACATGACGCCCTCGACGTTGCAGATGACGGTGCCCTTCTTGCGACGCCGCGTAGAGATGACGCCATAGCCGGCGACTGGCGAACGGATGACCTGGAGCCCGGGAATGCGTGCCATGCGACGGCGCGCTCCTTAACGGGTTTGCGTACGCTGCGCCGCAGCCATGTCGAGCCACCGCGCCACCGTTGAATGGAAGAAGGAAGGCGACTTCGCCCGCAAGAAGTACCACCGCGCCCACGTGTGGCGCTTCGACGGAGGTATCGAGGTGAAGGCTGCGGCGTCGCCGTCGGTGGTGCCGCTGCCGTGGACCAGCGCAGACGCCGTCGACCCGGAAGAGGCGCTCGTGGCGTCGGCGTCAAGCTGCCACATGCTGACGTTCCTCTTCCTCGCGGCGAACGACGGCTTCGTGGCCACGTCGTACGTCGATGAAGCAGTCGGCCACCTACGCGATGGCTGGGTCGCCGAGATCGTGTTGTCGCCACGCATCACGTGGGAAGGCATGCCGCCCACCGACGCGCAGCTCGACGAGCTGCACCACCGCGCGCACAGCGAGTGCTTCATCGCGCGTTCGCTGAAGTCGGAGATCCGCGTCAGTCGATGAGCCGCGCCAGCTCGAAGACGAACGCGTCGGTGAGGATGAGCCCGATGACTACGCCGTGCGTCGCGGTGCGCAGCGGCCCGGCGTCTCTCGCGGCGAACCAGGCCAGCGTGCCGCCGAGTGCGGCGCCCACCAGCCCCGAGAGGATCGGCGTGAGGATGTAGCCGACCATCGAGCCCGGGTTGGTGCGCGAGTGGTTGATGAGGAACCCGACGCTCATGCCGGCAGCGCCGAGCGACACCGCGCCGCCTGCGACGGCGAGCGGGTGGCCTGATGGGTGATCGCCAGTGAGGATCGCGCCGGTCGTGTACGCGGCGGCCGACACGAGACCGCCGAGGCCGATCAACACGCCGTCGACCACCTTGCCCTTCGAGGGATCAGCGGTCGTCACCGTCATCGTCACTGCAGCCAGCACCGCGGTCCACACGCGCGGCGCAGCTTAGCCGCCCGTGCGCACGCGATCGGTGATCGTGATCTTCGCCGTCACCGGGTGGTGATCTGACGTGCCGCGCTGCAGCCGCCGCACGTTCTCGAACTTGATGCCGCGCGACGCGAGGAAGCCGTCGATGGGCGTCTTGCCGCTGACCGGGTGGTTGCCCTTCGGCGCGTGCCAGCGCAGGCCCGTCAGGTGGGCCAGCTTGCGCGGGTTCACCTGGTTCGCGTCCATGCCGATGATGACGGGCACCTTCGACGACTTCACGAAGCGCGCGAGGTTGCGATCGAAGTCGGGCCACAGGCGCTTGAAGCGCGCGGGCGGGCGGTGCACCGACATCATGCGCACCGTCTGATCTCCGACCTTGATGTCCGTCCACGAGATCCAGCGCTTCAGCATCTTCGCGCCCTGCGGCTTCACGCCGAGCTCGTAGCCGCGGTCGGTGGCCTTCACGCTCTTCTTGTCCCAGACGACCGACGAGCCGGCCTTGTCTTCACGCTTCGCCTGGTGCACGCCCCAGCGATCGCTGTTCGGTCGCACCTTGCGCAGCCGCGAGTTCTTCGTCTCTTGAAGCAGCACCACGTCGGCGTTGACGCGACGCAGGTTCGACTTCTTGTCGGTGAAGTCGTCGTTCACCGTGGCGATCTTGATGCTGTCCGGGTTCCCCTTGGGTTTCGCGGGCTTGACGGCCTGCTGCAGGGTCTGGCGCACCTTGGTGCCAGGAACGATTCGCATGGCAATGTTCTCGGCGTCGATGTGCGGAAGTAGACGCCAAGCGGATTTACACGCGCAATGTTTCTCAACAGCGACGTGCGGAGGCCGCGCTTAGCATTGCGCCCCATGACTGACGCGCTCGCGCACGACAAGACGCAGCTCAGTGAAGCCACGAAGTCTCAGGCGGTGACGGTGGCCGGTGGCAACGCGCGCAGCACCGTGTTGCCGCGCGTCGAGTGGGAAGGCCCGCACCCCAAGGTGAAGCCGTCAGAGCGACACCGCTTTGAAGAGCTCGGCCTGCTCGGCGAAGGCGGCATGGGCGAGGTGGTGCTGGCGCAGGATCACGACATCGAGCGCACGGTGGCGCTCAAGCGCCTGCCCGAGAACTGCGACCTCGGCCGCGTGCTGCGCTTCGTCGAAGAGATCCGCACCGTCGGCCAGCTCGAGCACCCGAACATCGTCCCGGTGCACGACGTCGGCGTCGACGCGAACGGCCGGTACTACTTCGTGATGAAGCACCTGCGCGGCGAGACGCTCGAGTCGATCATCGCGCGGCTCAAGGCGGGCGACGACGCGGCGCACTCGCGCTTCACGATGCAGGTGCGCTTGCAGGTGTTCCTCTCGATCCTCAACGCGCTGGCGTACGCGCACCAGCAGGGCTTCATCCACCGCGATCTCAAGCCGGCGAACATCATGGTGGGGCCGTACGGCGAAGTGACGGTGATGGACTGGGGCCTCGCGAAGCGCATCCGCACGCCGGATCGCCCCAGCGACGTCGCCGTCACGCAGTCGGAGCGCACGGTCTTGCAGACGCAGCTCGGCGCGGTGATGGGCACGCCGCTCTACATGTCGCCGGAACAAGCGCGCGGTCAGCACGACGTGCTCGACGAGCGCAGCGATCTCTATTCGCTCGGCGTGGTGTTCCACGAGTTCCTGCACCTCGATCACTACCTCGAGGACAAGACCGAGCTGAAAGACGTGCTCAACGGCGTGCAGACGCTCACCCCGCCGATGCACGTCGCCACGTTGAAGGGCCCGCGCTACCAGGTGCCCGCCGAGCTCGACTGGTTCATCAAGAAGGCGATGGAAAAGGACGCGACCAGGCGCTTCCAGTCCGTCACCGAGATGACCGAAGAGCTCCAGCGCATCATCCGCGGTGAGTGCCGGGTGCAGTGTCAGCGCACGTTCGCCAAGCGCATGTTCAACGAGGGCGCAAAGTTCGCCGATCAACGCCCGTTCATCACCATCGTCGGCAGCACGCTCGTCGCCACCGTGATGCTGGCGGCGGTCGTAAAATCGATGCTCGTGCTCGTCGGTTGATTGATGTCGTAGCCGCAACAGACCGTGCATTCTACGAGTATTGTTCGACGGCCAAACGAGCGCATCTTGGCGTCATGAACGCCATCAATCGAAACGCAGCGGCCCTCCACACGCCTCGCACCATCGGCGCCATCTACCGCTCGCCCGGTTTGCACTGGGTCGGCGACGGGTTCCGCGTGGCTGGCTACTTCTCTGGCATTCCTGAAGCGGCGCGGAAGCTCGACCCCTTCCTGCTGCTCGATTACCACCCGGAGTACACCTACGGCCCGACCACGCAGCGTCGCGGCGTCGGCGTGCACCCGCACCGTGGTTTCGAGACGGTCACCCTCGCCTTCCAGGGTTCGGTCGCGCACCACGACAGTCACGGCGGCGGCGGCGTCATCGGCCCCGGCGACGTGCAGTGGATGACCGCGGCCTCGGGGATCCTCCACAAGGAGTACCACGAGGAAGAATTCAGCCGGCGCGGTGGCCCGTTCCAGATGGCGCAGCTCTGGGTGAACCTGCCCCGCGCGCACAAGATGGACGCGCCGAGGTACCAGCCGCTGCTCGCCGCGCAGCTGGGTGACGTGAGGCTGCCCGACGACGCAGGCCGAGTGCGCGTGATCGCCGGCGAGTTCAACGGCGTGAAGGGTCCCGCGAAGACGTTCTCGCCCATCAACATCTACGACGCGCGCCTGAACGCCGGTGGGCGTGTCACGTTCAATTTCCCCGCGCACCAGACCGTCGCGGTGCTGGTGATGAAAGGTGACGTCACCATCAACGGCGCCGACAAGGCGACGCGTGAAGACTTCGTGCTCTTCGCGAAGACGGGCGAGGAGATCGTCTTCGAGGCGACGAATGACGCGCAGCTGCTGGTGCTCAACGGCGAGCCGCTGAACGAGCCCATCGTGCAGTACGGCCCGTTCGTCATGAACACTGCGCAGCAGATCCAGCAGGCCTTCGTGGACTTCAGCGACGGGAAGTTCGGCCAGCTCGACGAGTGAGCTCAGCGCCGGAGCTGAGCGCCGAGCTCCATCAGCCTGCGCGCCGACGGAGGGCTGTTCGTCTGGAACGACGGCCCCACCTCGGTGCGCACGGTGCTGGCCGACTGCACGCACTTCGCGTCGCGCGCCTCGTACCAGGTGGCTTCCTGCATCTTCGGGATCTCAGCGATGCCGCTGTACGCGCCGACCTTCACCTTCATCTGCACGCGCGCCAGCGTGACGGGGCAGCTCTCGACCAGGCGGAGCGTCGCGGCGCCTTCGACCGGTATCGCGAACGTCGCGCCGTTCTCGTCGCCCATCGACTGAAACCAGCCGCGCTCCGTGATCTTCACGCCAGCCTGCAGCGCTTCGCGGGTGGCCGTGCGGAGATCGACCGGCGTCACCCCGAAGTTGATGACGTACGACGCGTGGCTGCGGTTCGCCGACGCCACGCACTCACGGCACTTCAGCGAGCTCATCTGACCTTCGGCCGCGAGCATCGGCACCTCGGGGAACAGCGTCACGAAGCGCGCCGTCCACGCCGTACGCAGGCCTCGCGGAAGTGGTGGCGGCGGCAACACCTGCAGAGGCCCCGGGTCGACCCCGCGCGCCTTGAGCTGGTCTTGCAGCGCGCGCACGCCACGCTGCGCCGCGCGCTCCATCGCCTCGTCTTCGTCGGCCTGCGTCCACCCTTCCGGGTACGCGACCTCGATCTCCCAGACGTTCGCCGTGCCCGGGTGCAGCGCGTAGATCTGCGGGTTCGCCTTCTCGCGCTTCACGGCCTGGTCCCACTCAGCGGTGTCGCTCGAAGGAATCGAGCAGCAACACCCGGACAGCAGCAGGCAGAGCGCGAGCGGCCTCATGCGGTGAACTTGAGCAACTCCGCGCCTTCGGCGACCTGATCTCCGGCCGCGAACAGGAAGTCTTCAACGGTGCCGTCAGACGGCGCGGTGATGGTGTGCTCCATCTTCATCGCCTCCATCACCAGCAGCGGCGTGCCCTTCGACACCTTCGCGCCCTTCGCGGCGAGCAGCGCGACGATCTTCCCGGGCATCGGCGCGGCCAGCTTGCCGCCGTGCGCGTCGTCGTCACCCGCGTGCGCGAGCGCGTCGAACAGCTCGAGCGCCGTCGTCACCCCTCCGTGGAACACGTGCAGCGTCTCGCCCGCGCGCACCACCGTGCCGCGCACCGGCTGCCCGCCGAGCTGCAACGCGAAATCGACGCCGTCGCGGCGCACCGTGAGCGCCTTGCCGTCGAGCCGGTAGCCGTCGTGCGCGTAGGTGATGCGGACCTCGTGCGCGCCGAGCTTCAGCGTGCGCACCAGCAGCTGATTCACCCGCCAGCCGCTGCGCGACGACCAGGGGTCGTTCTCGGCCGCCGCTTCTTCTTCAGCCAGCACCGCCGCGGTGGCCAGCGCCAGCACGCCCTCAGCGGGCTTCGTCTCTGCCGGGAAAAGCGCGTCGTGGTTGCGCGCGATCAACCCCGTGTCGAGATCTGCCGTCGCGAACGGCTTCGACTCGGCGAGGCGCTTCAAGAAGCCGACGTTCGTCGCCAGCCCCACCACCTGCGTGTGGCCGAGCGCGTCTGACAAGCGCGAGAGCGCCTGCTGACGGTCTTCTCCCCAGACGATCAGCTTGGCGATCATCGGGTCGTAGAACGGCGTGATGGTGTCACCCTGCCGCACGCCCGAATCGACGCGCACGTCACCGGCGGTGGTGAACGTCACGTGCTCAGGAAAGCGCAGGTGCGCCAACGTGCCGACCGACGGCAAGAAGCCCTTCTCAGGGTTCTCGGCGTACACGCGCGCCTCGAAGGCGTGGCCGTTGATCTTCAGCTGCTCCTGCGACGCGGGGAGCTTCTCGCCCGCCGCCACGCGCAGCTGCCACTCCACGAGATCGAAGCCGGTGATCATCTCGGTCACCGGGTGCTCGACCTGCAGGCGCGTGTTCATCTCCATGAAGAAGAACTGCTCGCCCTCGGCGATGAACTCGACGGTGCCGGCGCCGACGTAGCCGACGGCCTTCGCCGCCGCGACCGCTGCTTCACCCATCGCCTTGCGACGCGCGGCCGTCATGCCGGGCGCCGGCGCTTCTTCGACGACCTTCTGGTGACGGCGCTGCACCGAGCAGTCGCGCTCGAACAGGTACACGCACTCACCGTGCGTGTCGGCGAAGACCTGCACCTCGATGTGGCGCGGTTTGGTGAGGTACTTCTCGATCAACACCGCCTCGTCGCCGAAGGCGTTCTTCGCCTCGCGCTTGCACGACTCGAGCGCGGCCATGAAGTCAGCGGACTTCTCGACCTGGCGCATGCCCTTGCCGCCGCCGCCCGCGCTGGCCTTGATGAGCACCGGGTAGCCGATGCGATCGGCTTCCTTGTGCAGCAGCGCCGGCTCCTGGCCCTCGCCGTGGTAGCCGGGGACGAGCGGCACCTTCGCCTTCTCCATGCGCGCCTTGGCTTCCGACTTGAGCCCCATGGCCGAGATGGCCGACGCCGGCGGGCCGATGAAGGTGATGCCGGCCTTCGCGCACGCCTCGGCGAAGTCTTCGTTCTCGGACAAGAAGCCGTAGCCCGGGTGAATCGCCTGCGCGCCGGTGGCCTTCGCGGCGGCGAGGATCTTCTCGGCGACGAGGTAGCTCTCGCGCGCGGCGGCGGGCCCGAGGTGCACGGCTTCGTCACACGACTGCACGTGCTTCGAGTCGGCGTCGGCGTCGGAATAGACGGCGACAGTCTTGATGCCCAGGCGACGCGCGGTGGTGGCCACGCGGCAGGCGATCTCTCCACGGTTTGCGATGAGGATTTTCGAGAACATGCTCACATCCGGAAGAGGCCGAACTTCGTTTCGGGAATGGGCGCGTTGAGCGTCGCCGACAGGCCGAGCGCCAACGTCATGCGCGTGTCGGCGGGGTCGATGATGCCGTCGTCCCAGAGGCGCGCCGTCGCGTAGTACGGGTGGCCCTGCGTCTCGTACTGCTGGCGAATGGGCGCCTTGAACGCGGCTTCTTCGTCGGCGCTCCACTTGCCGCCCTTCCCCTCGATGCCGTCGCGCTTCACCGTCGCCAGCACGCTCGCCGCCTGCTCGCCGCCCATCACGCTGATGCGCGCGTTCGGCCACATCCACAAGAAGCGCGGGCCGTACGCGCGGCCGCACATGCCGTAGTTCCCGGCGCCGAAGCTGCCGCCGATGATGACGGTGAACTTCGGCACCGCCGCCGTCGAGACCGCTGTCACCATCTTCGCGCCGTGCTTGGCGATGCCTTCGTTCTCGTACTTCCGGCCCACCATGAAGCCGGTGATGTTCTGCAGGAACACCAGCGGCACGCGGCGCTGACAGCACAGCTCGATGAAGTGCGCGCCCTTCTGCGCCGACTCACTGAAGAGGATGCCGTTGTTGGCGATGAGGCCGACCGGCATGCCGTGAATGTGCGCGAAGCCGGTGACCAGCGTGGTGCCGTAGCGCGCCTTGAACTCGTCCAACTCGGAGCCGTCGACGATGCGCGCGATGATCTCGCGGACGTCGAACGGCTTCTTGGTGTCGGTGGGAATGACGCCATACAGCTC
>CAYWON010000030.1:11812-50354 GCA_964459885.1 uncultured Archangium sp. | reverse complement strand
TCGGTGAGGCGTGCACGCGCGCCGATGAGTGCCTGAGCACGTTCTGTCGCGACGGCCTGTGCGCCCCCGCGCCGACCGCTGGCGAGTCGTGCTCAGTGTCGTCGAACCCGTTCGCGCCCTGCCAGTACGGCTTCCGCTGCGTGAACGACGTCTGCGTGGCGCTGCCCGTGACGGGCGAGGCGTGTGAAGGCGTGTGCGCGAGCGGCGCGACGTGCGTGGACCGTGTGTGCGTCGACGTGCAGGCTCAGGTCTGCCGCTGAGTCACCACGTCATCAGGTACCGGCACTCGGTCTCACTGACCGGCGTGGGCGTCACGGTGAGCGCCTTCGCGCCGACCGCGTGCATCGCCGCCTCGAGCGCGCCGACGTTGAACGGCACCGGCAGCAGGTCTTCGGCGTGCGTCAGCTCCATCTCGCGCGGGCCGATGCGGCGGAACGTGCGCTTCCCGAAGCTGAACGACGTCGCGTACGCCGTGGGCTCGTTCGCCATCAACCGCGCCGGGTCGCCGCGACCGACGATGCCCAGCAGCATCTTGCCCATCGGTGAGGCGAAGAAGCCCGCCGCGGCGGCGTAGCCGAGATCATGCACCGCGGTGTCGAAGCCCTTCGCTTCGTAGAGCGCCGCCGCGCACGCGTGCATCAACCGGAAGAAATCGCGCGCGGGGTGCGACAGGAGGTCGGCCGGTTTCCGCTGCAGCGTCTGCGAGAGCACCGCCGCCGCCGTGTCAGCGCCTTGCTTGGCGGCCACGTGGTCGAGCATCGCGTTGAACACAAACCCACGCACCGTCGCCCGTTCGGGAACCCGCTCCACAAGACCTGCAAGGTTGATCGCAGCCGTCATCCGTTTATTCCGCTCCGTGTAAACAGAACGATGGCGACGCTGCGCGGGCTGCGCAACTAATCCGGCACGACGCCGAGGAAATGCATGAGCAGCGCGACACCGATGATCAACGCCATCGGCACCGCCAGCATCACCATCGCCGACATGCGCGTACCTCTCGGCGGCGTGCGCTCGGCCTCGACGCAGGTCTCACACACCGGCGGGTCGCCCAGCGTCTGACACGCCGCGCACAGGTAGGTGCCACAGCGCGCACACGTCGCGCGCGCCCACTGCTCGTGCACCGGGCAGAGCGCGCCTTCGAGCGGGTCGCCGCTGGCGCCTTCGAGCTTCGGCGCCGCCACCAACAGCGCCTGCGCGCGCTCGAGGTCACGCTCGTGCACGAGGACACGCGGCATGATGGCCGTCGGCAGCGTGGTGCCGCCCAGCAGGCTCGAGTGGTGCTCACCTTGCACCACGTGCTCGATGCCCTCGCCTTCGAGCAACGAACGAATGTGTGAAGCTTCGATGCCGTTCGTGCACTCAGTCAGCAGCACCAGGTCGTCGCCCATGGTGCGAATGATATAGCCGCCCCCATGCCTTCGAACCTCGTCATCGTCCGTCACGGTCAGAGCACCTGGAATGAGAAGAACCTGTTCACCGGTTGGGTCGACGTCGACCTGACGCCGCTCGGAGAGAAGGAAGCGCGCGGCGCCGGCGAGCAGATCAAGGCCGCTGGCATCCGCTTCGACTCCATGCACACCTCGCTGCTCACCCGCGCCGTCCGCACCGCGCACCTCGCGCTCGAAGCCGCGGGGCAGGTGTTCCTGCCGGTCAACCGCACGTGGCGCCTCAACGAGCGGCACTACGGCTCGCTGCAGGGCAAGGACAAGGTCGAGATGGTCAAGCAGTTCGGCGCTGATCAGGTGCAGCTGTGGCGCCGCAGCTACGACGTGCCGCCGCCGCCCGTCACCGTCGACCACGAGCACCACCCGGCCAACGACGCGCGCTACCGCCTGCTCGCGCCTGACGCGCTGCCCACGTCGGAGTGCCTCAAGGACGTCGTCGCCCGCGTGCTGCCCTGGTGGCACGACGGAGTGGTGCCGCAGCTGCGCGCCGGCCTCGACGTGTTGGTCGTGGCCCACGGCAACTCGCTGCGCGCGTTGATCAAGCACCTCGAAGGCATCGGCGACGCCAACATCGTCGAGCTCAACGTGCCCACGGGCATGCCCCGCCTCTACCGGTTCAACCCCGACCTCACCCTCGCCGAGAAGCCGCGCTACCTCGACGAGGCCGCGGCCAAAGCCGGCGCTGATGCCGTGAAAGCGCAGACGGGTGCCAAGTAGCCCACCGGGCTTGTTTCGTTGGCGCTCTGCCTGCAAGGGTTGCGGCGTCTCCCTCAACCGGCCGTGTCGTTGCGCGCGTTTCGCGCGTGTTCACCTCAGAAATTCGAGGCCTCTATGAAGAAGAAACTGTTGGGTGCTGCGCTGGCGGTGGTGATGGGCGTGTCTGGTTGTGCGCAAGACGCGGCAGGCGGAGGCAACGCGGCCGGTGGCTCGGTCGGCATCAGCTCTGATGACGCGCTGGTGTACGCGGCGGATCAAGACCTCGACCGCGTCTTCGTGGTCGACACCAAGACCAACGAGGTCATCCACGCGGTGAAGGTCGGCCGCCAGCCCGAGAAGGTGCTCGTCGCTCCCGACGACACCGTCTACGTGACGAACCGCCTCGGTCGCAGCGTGTCCATCATCCGCCGAGGCGACACCGAAGAGACCGCGCGCCTCGACACCGCCGTCGAGCCGGTGGGCCTCGCGGTGTCCAGCGACGGCAAGACGCTCTACGTCGTCAACGCCACCTGCCGCGAAGACAGCGACTTCGGCACGCTGATGGCGTTCGACACCGCGACGCTCTCGCTCAAGTGGGAAACGCCCGTCGGTCAGGAACCGCGCGGCCTCACGCTGCAGGGCAACAAGGCCGTCGTGTCGCTCTACAAGAAGGGCGACCTCGTGATGGTCGACACCGCCACCGGCCAGGTGACGAAGTCGGGCACCGACGTCTTCGAGCGCCTCAACGCGGCGGCGCTCGGCATCACCACGCCGGGGCAGGTGGGCTTCGACATGCCGCTGCCGCCGGAGCGGGGGTTCGGCGTCGAAGGCCCGCAGACCAGCCGCCCGCGCGGCGTCGAGGCCATCACCGTGTCGCCTGACGGCAAGCACCTCTACGCGGCGTCGCTCATCGCCACTGATGGCGTGCTGCAGACCACCACCGGCACCGACGGCGTCCCGCGCGGCGGTGGCGGCAGCGGTGGCTACGGCGGCGGCAGCTGTGGCACCACCGCGGTGGCCTCGGCCGCGCTGCTCACCTTCGACGAGGAAGGCCACGCGCTCGTCGACGACGTGATGACGTGCGGCGGCGTGGGCGGCAACGAGCGCCCGCCGATGCTGCTCACCACGCCGGTTCGCGAGATGCCGGTGCAGGGCCCGCGCGCGGTCACGCTCGATTCGTCGGGCCGCTTCCTCTTCGTCGTCAACTACGAGTCGAACAACGTCGCCGTGGTGCAGACCTCGCGGCAGCGCGAAGACAGCAGCTTCGGCACCAACGTCGACATCGCCGGCGGCTTCAGCGCGGGCACCGTCTCGCAGCTCATCAACGTCGGCAACGGCCCCACCGGCATCGCGCTGGCGCACGACGGCAAGAAGGCCTGGGTCTACAACTCGTTCGACCACTCGCTCTCGACGCTCGAAGGCCAGGGCGCAGCGGTGCGCAACGTCGGCACGAAGAAGTTGAACAGCGTGCTGCCCACCGCCGAGCAGGAGCGCCTCTCGCCTGAAGCGCTCGCGGGTCGCCGCCTCTTCTTCTCGGCCACCGACGCGCGCATGAACAACCCGGCCACCGGCATCTCGTGCGGCACGTGCCACCTCGAGGGCCGCGAAGACGGCCACGTGTGGAACTTCCCCGACGGCCCGCGTCAGACGCCGTCGTTGCAGGGCCGCAAGATGATGCAGACCGCGCCGTTCCACTGGAACGGCGAGTTCCCCAACCTGCTGGCCTTCATGACGCACACGGTGTCCAAGCGTATGGGCGGCTCTGGCGTGTCGGAAGCGATGGAGCTGCAGGTCGCGGCCTTCATCGAGTCGATGCCCGAGGCCGACAACCCGCACAAGGCGACGACGCCCGCTGACGTGGTGGCGCGCGGTCAGGCCGCGTTCAACAAGGCCGAGTGCAACACCTGCCACGGCACCGAGACGTTCACCGACAACACGTTCGCCGACGTCGGCACCTACGTGACGACGGGCCCCGTGAAGGACGACATGCGCTTCCTGCCCTTCGGCGGCCTCAACACGCCCTCGCTGCTCGGCCTGTCGCGCACCGCGCCGTACCTGCACGACGGCAGCGCCCAGACGCTGCGCTCGCGCATCATGACGGGCAAAGACGCCGACCGGCACGGCAAGACGTCGGTGCTGAACGACGGCGAGGTCGAAGACCTTGTCGCGTACCTGAAGACGCTCTGAGGCGCTTTCAAGTCGGTCAGCGCGTCGGCAGAGTGCGCCTCATGAAAAAGGCCCTCGCCCTCGCGCTCGCATTGCTGTCTTCCGGCTGCACCGTCGCGCACGTCGTCGACTCGTGGAAAGCGGACGGCGCGCAGCCCTTCAAGCGCTCGTCGAAGCGCGTGGTGATGGTGCTGGCCAACAACGTCAACTACCGCGACCGCGCCGAGGTGCGGCTGGCGGAGGGCCTCAAGGCCACCACGCTGCGCTCGCTGTTCTCGCCGGCCGAGCTGGAAGACGGCGTCGCGGTGAAGGCCAAGCTGCTCGAGCAGGGCTTCTCGGAGCTGGTGGTGCTGCGCGGTGAGATTGAGAAAGAGAAGACGGCGCGCCGCGGTGGCGTGTGGGAGCGCTGGCTGACGGTCGGCGTGCCGTATGCCTCGACCACGCGCGTCGACCTCGTCACGTCGGTCTACAACATCGGCAACGGCGACCTCGTCTGGCAGCTCTCGTCGTACTCGTATGACCCGGCCAGCGTGGAGTCGCTGCTGGACGAGCAGGTGAAGGCCGGCCTCGAGCGCCTCCAGTCAGACGGCATGTTGGTCGACTGACGCCGATGATGACCGGGCTGCTGCTTGTGGCGCTGGCGCAGGCCGGCGTCGTCAACGGCGAGGTGGTCGTGGTGGCCGACACCACCGGGAGCGCCCACAGCACCACCAACCTCGTGGCGGGCGTCGGGTCGACGCTGTGCGCGTTCGCCGCGCGCGGCGTGGCCTACGCGAAGCCCGACGTGTTCGACGTGGTGGTGGCCTTCACCACCGACCCGCTGACGGGAGGTCTGCCGGTGGGCAGCCCGGCGACGCCGAAGGGCACCATCGTGCGCGCCTCTGGCAGCGGCTACGCGTACGGCAGCCCGCTCATCGTGCTGCCGCCCAGCGAGTACGGCAGCGCGAGCCGCCTCGCGCACTGTGTGTACATGGGCCCGGTGCAGAACCTGCCCGTCGACCCCGACGACGACTTCCGGTTGCCGGCGTTCCCTTCAGGCACCGCGCCGTCGGGCGTGACGGGCATCGAGCTGCTCGGCCACGAGCTGGGCCACCACTGGCTGGTGCAGTCGGCCTTCGACCGCGGCGCGGGGCAGCGGGCGCTGCACCGGGCTGACGCGCGCGAACCGGCCGACACCCTCGAGGCGCGGGTCAGCATGGCGACGCTGCACTACAGCCACCTCACCGACTCGCAGTCGGTGATGTACGGCAACTTCATCACGCCGCTGGGGAACGGGCAGTTCAAGCTCGAGGGCGGCGCCCGCAAGTACGGCCCGATGGACCAGTACCTGATGGGGCTGCGCGCGCCACAAGACGCGCCGCCGCTGTTGGTCATCGACGACGGCAGCCAACAGGGTCCTTCGTGCTGGTGACCCAGCAGGGCGCCACCGCGTCGGCCGAGCAGCTGGCGCTCGTCGATGCGTACCGGCGCCGCTTCGAAGGCTGGTTCAAGTTCGCCACCGACGGGCGGGGCCAACGGCGTCACGTCGCTCGACGTGTTCGAGCCGTGTCCCGAGCCGTCGCTCGAAGCTGACGCCGGTGTGGTGTTTGTCGATGCCGGCGTCGAGCCCGCAGATGCGGGGGCGGAGCCGGACGTCGACGCCGGGCCGACTGCGCCGATGCCGGACCCCGTCGACGCGGGCATGTACGACCCGACGACGCGGAAGTTCCGGCCGGGCTGCGAGTGCGGCTCGGCGCCCCTGGGCCTGGCGCTGGCGGCGGTGCTGTCGCTGGCTCGACGTCGCCCGAGCAGGCGGGTCTCGTCAGGCGCGCAAAAGCGGTAACTTTCCAGCGCATGGCAGACGAGCTGGATGACCGCGCCCGAGACGTGCTCCGGGCGGTGGTGCAGGAGTTCATCACGTCGGGCGAGCCGGTCGGCAGCCAGCAGCTCACGCGACGCGGTGAGTTCGAGGTGTCACCGGCCACCATGCGCAACGTGTTGGCGGAGCTCGAGGCGCAGGGGCTGCTCGAGAAGCCGCACACCTCTGCGGGTCGGATTCCCACCGACCAGGGCTACCGCTTCTTTGTCGACTCGCTGTTGCAGCTGAAGACGCCGTCGGCCGCCGACCAGCAGCTCATCGAGAGCGGGCTGTCGTCGCCGCTCGTCGAGGACCGCCTGCAGGAAGCCGGGCGCATGCTGCATCACCTCTCGCGGCACGCGGGCGTCGTCTTGATTCCGCGGCCGTCGGCGGGCTCGCTGACGCGGCTGGAGTTCGTGCGCCTCGGCGATGACCGCGCGTTGGCCATCCTCGTGGGCGCGGGTGGCCAGGTGCAGAACAAGCTGGTGCTGCTCGACGCGCCGGTGACGTCGGAAGGGCTGCAGCACGCGAGCAACTACTTGAACGAGCTCCTCAAGAGCGCGTCGACGGTGGAAGAGCTGCGCAGCCGCATCCTCCAGGAGCTCGATTCGCAGCGCATGCAGTACGACGAGCTCGCCGCGCGCGCGCTCAAGCTGGGGGCCGCCGCCACCGACGTGTCTTCGTCAGAGCGCGTCGTCATCGAAGGCACCGGCAGCTTCTTTGAGACCAAGGAGCTCGCCGACGACGTGCGCCGCATGCGCGCGTTGTTCAAGGCGCTCGACGACAAGCACAAGCTGCTTTCGTTGTTGGACCGCGTGCAGCGCGCGCGGGAGATGCAGATCTTCATCGGCGCCGAGAGCGAGTTCGGCAGTCAGGGCGACGTCACCGTCATCGCCACGCCGTACGGTTCTGGCGAGCAGGTCCTGGGCACCGTCGGCGTCATCGGGCCCACGCGGCTCGACTACCAGCGCGTCATTCCGCTCGTGAACTTCACGGCGAAGGTGCTGTCTCGGGTGCTGAAGACGGAGTGAGCGGCGGCGCGTCTTTCGGCGCGTCGTCCTTCATGCCCGGCAGCAGCTTCTGCGACGGCGGCGGCGCGGCGGGCTTCTCGTCTTGCGGCGGCGTCACCGGCGCTGTCGGCGCCAACGTCGGGGTGGCGGTGTCGGGCTCGCCCGACGAGGGCTGCACGGGCTGCGTCGTCACCGCGGGGAGCAGGCGCTCGTCGGCGGTCTTCTTCGGCGTGTCGCTGAAATCGAAGGCGACGCCGACAGCGAGGTTGGCGCTGAGGAACACGCGCGACCGGTCGGTCCACACCGACGCCACGAGGCCGTTGAGCGCGATGAAGGGCTGGAAGCCGGGCGTCTTGGTGATGGTCAGCGTGGGGCTGACCTCGATGACGGGGCCCGCGCCGCTGAAGCCGCAGACACCATCGGCGCAGCCCATGCCGACGAGCGCGCCGATGCCGCCCGCGACCGTGAACGAGAACATGCTGAAGCGCGCGTACGGCGTGCGGTAGCGCGGCAGCAGCGTGCCCGCGAGCCCGAAGCCCATGGGCGGGAAGGTCATGATGGCGCTGCTGCGGATCTCCAGCGAGCCCAGCACTTCAGACGGAATGCGCGCGTCGATGGCGAAGTTCGCCGTGCCGAGGCCTGGCGACGCGTAGCCGCCGCCCAGTTCGAGCCCGAAGCCCGCCGCCGATGCGGGCAGGGCGGTCAGGGCGAAGCCGACGACGACGGCGTGAAGTCGAAGTGAAGCCCGACCGCGAGGCCCACGGTGAGCCACAGCGCTGACGCAGGCGGTACCCATGTCACAGACGTATTGATGGCGAGGTAGGGGCGCAACAACTCAGATCCCGCGAGCTCGACCGTCGGCGCGAGCTCGACTCGCGGTCCCACCAACAAAGAGCAGACGTCGCCGCCGCAGAGCGCGAGCACAGTGCCACCGAGGGAGGCCGCGAGGTTCCAGTTGAACAGGTCGGTGACGAGGTGCGGCGTACGGTACGCCACCGACACGCTCCCGCCCGCGCTCGGCGGGCTGCGCGGCGCCAGCGGTACGACGGTGGCGCGTGCCCACACCTCGAGACCACCCCACGCGGCGATGAAATCGGCCGTTGAGTGCGAGGTCGTAGGCCAGCCTGACGTTCAAGAAATTGGTCTGCGCGAGCTGCACCACGCTGCCGCCCGAGCCGACGAACTCCACGCCAACGCCCGCCGCCAACGCCTGACTCGCGGTCATCGCCACCACGCACACGCACCACTTCATGGGCGCAGGTTCGCACTTCTTCACAGCCGTTTTGACGGGAATGAATGCGCCCGCCCGTTGCGTGGTTACAGGTGAAGTCATGTGGAGCTGGCGCCTCGCCCGCATCGCGGGCATCGACCTCAAAGTGCACGCGAGCTTCCTGCTCGTCATCGCGTTGGGCGCGATGCAGTGGGGCGGCTTCGGCGTGCGCGGCGCCATCTTCGGCGCGTTGCTCATGCTGCTCATGTTCGCGTCGGTGACGCTGCACGAGTTCGGTCACGCGCTCGTCGCGAAGGTCTTCGACATCCCCACCAAGGACATCACGCTGTACCCCATCGGCGGCGTCGCGCAGCTGACGCGCCGGCCCAAGACGCCGCTGCAGGAGTTCCTCATCGCCATCGCCGGCCCCGCGGTGAACGTGGTGCTGGCCATCGGCCTCTACGCGGTCGGGTCGCTCTTCTACGAGCCGTCGGACCTCTGGGAGACCATTCGCGCGCCGCGCTCCGAGATGCCGACGCTGATGACCATGGTGGCGATGCTCATCAACTCGAACGCGGTGCTGGCCGCGTTCAACCTCATCCCCGCGCTGCCGATGGATGGTGGTCGCGTGCTGCGCTCGCTGCTGTCGTTCGTGATGAGCGCCGAGACCGCGACCAAGGTGTCCGCCGTCATCGCGCGCGTGTTGGCCGTCGGCCTCTTCCTCATCGGCCTCCAGTTCAGCCCGATGCTGTGCATCATCGCCGCCTTCGTCTTCTTCGGCGCTGGCCAGGAGATCGCCGCGCAGAAGGCCGCGCGCGTGTTGGACGGCGTGCACGTGGGCGACGCCATCAACCCGTACGCGCCGCGCTTCACGCCCGACACCACCATCGCCGAGGCCATGCGCGCGCTCATCTCGACGCCGTACGAGGCCTTCGCGGTCGAGCACTTCGGGCGGCTCGTCGGCGTGGCGACGCGGCACGCGATGCTCGAGCAAGCGCAGGAGCGCGGGCCGTACACGTACGTCGCCGGCGTCATGCAGCGCGACGTGCCGACGGTGCACGCCACCGACTCGCTCGAGGTCGCGCGCTACAAGATGGAAGAAGCTGGAGTGCCTTTCGTCGCGGTGCTGCGCGACGGGCTCTTCCTGGGCGTGGTGACGGAGTTCGACCTCGCCGTGCTCGCCGACCGCCTCAGCCGGGCCACCTTCAAGGCGACCCGGCGAGGGCGCGGCGTCACTTCCGAATCTGGAACTTGATCTTCTCGGTGCCGAGCGTGAACTCGTCGCCGTCCTTGATCTTCCGCTTGGAGATCTTCTCCTTCGCGGGCCCGAAGAACGTGCCGTTCGACGAGTTGAGGTCTTCGAGGACGAAGTCGTTGCCCTCACGTGAGATGCGCACGTGCTCGCGGCTGACGCGGTTCGAGTCGATGACGAACTCGCACGACTTGCCGCGGCCGATGCTGAAGCTGTCGCCCGTCATGCGGAACGGGTCGCGCCCGGCGACGATGAGCGTGAGGCCCGCGGCGCCACCACGACCGCGCGGCGCGGGAGCAGGCTCGGGCTCGGGTTCCGGCTCGTCGTAGTTCTCTTCCGGCGGCGGCTCCTCGTCTTGAGGCGCGTCGTAGCCACCGTCGTCCTGTTGGTCGAACGGGTTGTCGTCTTCTTCCGGCGGGAGGTCGGGCTCCGGCTCGGGCTCGGGTTCCGGCTCAGGCTGGGGCTGCGCACGGGCGCGCATGCCGGGAGGCGCCGCGGCCGCGCGGGCCGGCTTCGACGCGACCTGCGAGGCGAGGGCCGACGCTGCAGGCGCCGCGGCGCCGTGGCTCGCGCCTTCACTCGCGCGACCGGCCACCACGTACCCGTTGAGGCGCGCCAGCGTGAACACGGCCTGCGACACCAACGCGTCCGAGGGGACTCCCATCTCCGACGACATCAACTCCAGCGCCTCCCACAAGTGAGGCGGCATCGACACCGGCTTGGAATCAGACATTGCGCGCGGAACATACCCCCCGGGCGCGCGCTGTCGAACTTGAGTTTCACGGGCGTCTTGAGGCAGGTGGCGGGCATGGCTCTCTACGAAACCGCCCGCCCCAACCCTGCCGGCTACCGCGACGTCACCCACGCCGACGTCAAGCTGCCGGCGCAGGGCTACCGCCTCGTCGATGTGCGCGAGCCGCACGAGTACACGGGCGAATTGGGTCACATCGCCGGCGCCGTGCTGATGCCGATGAACTCCGTGCCCGCGCACGCCGGCCAGTGGAACAAGGACGAAGAGCTCCTCTTCATCTGCAAGAGCGGCGGTCGCTCGGGCAACGTGGCCGCGGCGCTGGCGCGCATGGGCTTCACGAAGGTGATGAACCTCACCGGCGGCATGCTGGGCTGGAACGCGGCGGGTCTGCCGGTCGAGAAGTGACGTGAAGCGCTGGCTGCTTCGCCTCGGGGTCGCCTTCGTGGCGCTGACGGTGCTGCCCGTCGCCTGCTTCCGCGTCGTCGACCCGCCGACGACGGCGTTCATGCTGGCGCACCGCCTCGACGGCAAGAAGGTGCGGCAGACGTGGGTGCCGCTCGAGCGCATCTCGCCCAACGTGCAGCGCGCGCTCATCGCCGCGGAAGATCAAAAGTTCCGCGAGCACTTCGGCTTCGACGTGCAGGCCATCGAAGACGCGCTCGAAGATCGGCTCGAGGGCAAGTCGACGCGCGGCGCCAGCACGCTGACGCAGCAGGTGGCCAAGAACCTCTTCTTGTGGCCGGGCCGCAACTTCGTGCGCAAGGCGCTCGAGGCGTACTTCACCGTGTTGCTCGAGCTCTTCTGGAGCAAGGCGCGCATCCTCGAGGTGCACCTCAACATCGCGGAGTTCGGCGACGGCGTGTACGGCGTCGACCAGGCGAGCCGGCTCAACTTCGGCAAGGCGCCGAGCGCGTTGACGCAGGAAGAAGCGGCGCTGCTGGTGGTGGTGCTGCCGTCGCCCAAGACGCGGCGGGTGACGGCGCCGGGCACGAAGACCCGACAGCGCGCGAACTGGGTGCTCGAGCAGATGCCGCGCATCAAGCTCGACGGGCTGTGATGCTCAGCGCTCGCGGCTGACGCCCATGCGGCGGCGCAGCGTGCCCACCAACATGAAGAACGCGTGCACCTTGCCGAAGGCCAGCACGTCGTTGTCGACCAGCACCTGGCGCTGCCGCAGCCGCACGGTGTTGAGGAACGTGCCGTTCGACGAGTTGAGGTCTTCGATGCTGGCCTCGCCGTGCTTCCAGCCGATGCGGGCGTGCTCCTTCGAGACGGTCTCGTCGTCGATGATGACGTCGCAGTCGGGCGCGCGGCCCACGCGGAAGCTGTCGTCGACGCAGATGGGCGGCAGCGTCGCGACCCACAGGTCTTCGAAGTCGAAGATGCCGCGCGCGGCCGGCGCCGGAGCGACGCGCAGGTCGGGCAGCCGCGCGGTGGGCCGCAGCTCGGGGTCGCGCTTCTTCGGCGCGTCTTCGATGGGGCGCTGCACGAGCACGAAGGGCCCCAGCTGGCGCTCGAGCTCGGCGTCGTCGAGCCGTCGCGTGAGTTCCTTGAGTTCGCGAACGCTCAGCACGTCGGCATGGTGCCAGACTGCGACGCAAGGGGGCGGGAATGAGTGACGAGACGCCGTACGCGCTCGCGCAGCGGCTGCACAGGGAAGGGCTGGCGGCCGACGCGGTGGAGGCTGCGCTGCGTGAACGTGGGCTGAGCGACGAAGACGCGCATGTCGCGGCGAGGGCCGGGCGGGGCGAGGCGGGCCACGCGACGCCGGTGGTGGTCGACGTGCCGACGCCAGCGGCGCTGCCCGTCGAACCTCCGAAAGACTCGCCGTCACACCCGTGCCCGAAGCACGACGCCTGGCCGGTGCGCGCCACGTGCGTGCGCTGCGGCGGCTTCTTTTGCGCGAAGTGCATCACAGACGCGGGGCTCAAGGTCGCGCCCGCGTCGAAGCAGTGCCCCGACTGTGAGGAGAAGTTCCCCGCGGCTGTCGGGCCCGCGGGCATCGGCGGGTGGTTGCTGTTGCCGGCGCTGCAGTTGGTGGTGACGCCACTCAACCTGGTGGCGACCTTCATCAACGACCTGACCGCGCTGAGTGAGAACACCGACTTCGTGGCCCCCGTCGTCATCGAGGCCGTCCTCTCGTTGTTGCTGCTCGGCTACTCGGTGGTGACGGGCGTCCACTTCTTTGGTCGCCGCCGTCGCGCGGTGCCGCTGATGCTGGGGTTCTATGCCGCGACGTGGGTGTACTCCGTGCTGGACGCGCTGCTGGGCGACTGGGTCGCGGCGCTGGCGGCCACCGAGGGCGCGGCTGGAGGAAACGGTGCGCACGTGCTGCGCGGCGGCGGCTTCGCGGTGGTGTGGTTCGCCTACTTCCTGCAATCGAAGCGCGTGAAGGCCACGTTCACGCGGTAGACGCGCGCGGTGATCGAAGCGGCGCAGCACTGCCCGAAGCACGCCGCCGAGCCCACGGTCGGCACCTGCGCGCGCTGCGGCACGTTCGTGTGCGCGAAGTGCTTGTCGCCGGGCCAGCCTTCTCAGCTCTGCGCCGCGCGCGCGCCACAGCCTCCGCGAGACATTGGCGGCTGGTTGGTGATTCCGGTGGTGCAGTTGATCGCCGTCTGCGTCGCGCGGCTCACCCGTGTGATTGAGAACGCGCCGTTGCTGTCGACCAACGCCGTCTCGGTGCGCCTCGTCGTCGAGACCTTCGCCGCTGCGGTCTTCTTCTTGTACGCGTTGCTCACCGCGAGGCAGTTCTTCAGCAAGAAGCAGCGCGCGGTGCGGTTGATGCTGGGCTTCTACGTGTTCGCCTTCGGCTACGGCGTCGCGAGCACCGTGCTCGGGTGGCAGGCCTTCGTGCCCGGGGTGTCGGCGGCGCCGGCGGCAAGGCTCGTCGGGCTGCTGGTGTGGACGGGCGTGTGGTTCACCTACTTCCTGCATTCGAAGCGCGTGAAGGCGACGTTCACGCGGTAAGCACGGCCCGTGCGCGAAGAGACACAGCGCGCCGTCGAGAGCCTGCTCGTCGGCCTGGTGGTGACGGTGCTGCACCTCGCGTGGGCGTCGGGCTTCTTCTCGTCGCCGCAAGGGCGGGGCGGCGTCACGTTGCTGCTGGGCTGCGTCTTCGTCACCGGCATCCTCTGGTGGATGTTGGCGCTGCGCACGCTGGCTGACGGCGGCTCGGTGACGCCCGAGGTGCCCGATGGCTGGGTGTCGATGAGCGCGACGGCCTGGGTGTTCGCCGTCTTGCCGCCGCGCGCGCAGAACTTCCTCGACGTGCCCACTGTCGACGACTTCGCGTGGGTCTACGTGCCGGTGTCGCTGCTGGCGGTGTTCGCGATGCTGGGCGCGCAGAAGTTGTTCAAGGCACGCACGGTGTCGGCGCTGTGGAAGCGGCTCGCGTTCTCGACGGGCGTGTCGTTGGTGTGCGCGGCGGCGCTCCTCTTCTTCGTCGCGCGGGGCGACGGTGCGGGCCCGCTGGCGCTGCGAGGTCTCGTCGCCGGCGCGGTGGCGCTGGTGGTGTCGAAGGTGTGGCCGCAGCCTCGATGAAGGCGGTGAAGAGGTCGGCCGTGCTCGCTGCGCGACGTCGGCTCACGACGCGCGTCGACGAGACCGGCTCCGCGTCGGCGCGGCGTCCGCCTCGGGCAACGTCGCCAACCGCCGCATGATGGCCTGCTTGGGCAACGACGAAGGCCGCAGCGACAGCACCGCCGCGATGTACCGGGCCTGCGCTTCGGTCTCGTAGGTCAGCTCCGCCGACTCGCCCGCCGTCGACTGCGCCTGCACCGTCCACGTCTGTTCCGTGCGAATCACTGCCGTCGAAGTCCAGCTCATGGCGCGCTCTCCCGATGCGTCGTGAAGTGCGCGCAGCATGCCTGTAGCGCCCTGATGCAAAAGTTTTCGGCCAGCGGAATCACGGCGTCGTGCGGTCGAAAACTCGCGCCGCTGTGTGCAGCTGCTTGCACACGTGCATCGACGCGCTTCACAGGCGCAGCGGCCACCGCCGAGTCGTTTGGCGAAGTTGGCGCTGTGCACGGCGACTGCACTGAAGCTGTGCATGCTCACGACCCGCCCTGATGGAACCCTGGTGAAGAATCTCTCGGCCACCCGCGCGCTGATGCCGCTCCTCATGGAGAAGCGCAGCGAGTCGACGGTCTTCTTCGAGCAGGAGCTCGACGTCACCGAGACGCAGCGCTTCGTCGACGCCTACAACGCGGCGAACCCTGAAGATCGCATCACCATCTTCCACGTCTTCATGTGGGCCGTGGCCGGCGCGCTGCACGAGCGCCCGCGCCTCAACCGCTTCACGTCGGGTGGCCGCATCTGGCAGCGCAAGGGCGTGCACCTCTCGTTCGCGGCCAAGAAGAAGAAGCTCGACGACTCGGCGGCGCTCGTCACCATCAAGCGTGAGGTGCCGCAGGCCGCCACCATCGCGGAGGTCGCGAAGCTGTTGAACGCCGACATCCGCACCGGCCGCAGCGACGTGCAGCGCCCGGAAGACCGCGAGGTCGCGCTCGCCACGCGGCTGCCGGTGTTCATCACCAGAATGGCGCTCAAGCTGATGCGCTGGGCCGATTCGTGGAACCTGCTGCCCGCCAGCACCATCGCGCACGACCCGCTCTACACGAGCATGTTCGTCGCCAACCTCGGCAGCGTGGGCCTCGAGGCCGCGTACCACCACCTCTACGAGTGGGGGAATTGCCCCTTCTTCGCCGCGCTCGGCAAGACGAAGGAAGAGAACGGCCGCTTGAAGGTGCTGGTGCGCTACTCGTTCGACGAGCGCATCGACGACGGCCTGTCGTGCGCGCACTCGCTCTCGCTGATGAAGGAGCGCATCGAGGCGCCGGCGCGGTTCGACGCGGGGTCGGTTCGGCACCTCCGCGTCGCGTGAGGTCGCTCAGGGGTACTCGTAGTCGACCACCAGCGTCGGCTTGTCGAGGAACGCCTTCGATGAATTGAAGCGCACCTCGTCGTTGGTGCCCGTGGCGTTGGTGCCGCCGTCGGGCTCGTTGATGCCGAGGAAGGTGAGCCGCAGCTGCATGCGGCTGCCGCGCTGGGTGCGCTCGCCCCACTGCCGCGAGGTCTGCTGCGAGACGTCGACGGTGCGCGTGACGGGCAGCGCCGACGCCGCCGCCGAGACGCTCGTGTAGTCGGGCATCGGCGTGGGAATGATGAAGGGCGGCACCGGAATCACGATGTAGTCGAGGTGCGTGTCGTGGCTCGTCCAGTAGTCCGTCGCGTCGAGCGAGCTGCCGTAGTCGAGGCCGTACGCGCCGACGTTCGAGAACTTCTCGAAGGGCTGCCCGGTGGTGCCGGTCTGCGTGATGTTCAACGTCGCTTCGTGAATGCCGACGGTGCCTGCGGGCAGCTGCGCGAGGTCGAAGGTGAGGAACGCGCGCTGCTCGAGGTTGCCGGCGAGCGTGCCCACGCGCAGCGACGTGCCGCTGGTGTCGATGACGCCGGCGTCGGTGACGGTGCCTTCGAGCGCGGCGACGACCTGCAGCGTCTGGGTGGCCACGCGCGCGACGCGGAACGAGCCGTCGGTGGCGGTGGCGAGCGCGTTGTCGGCGACGTCGGTGGCGCCGGTGCCGAGCTGCCAGGTCACGGTGTCGCCATGTGCGTAGGCGCTCGACGGTTGGAACACGAAGCTCGTCTGGCTGCCGCTGCACGAGCCCAGCGACGAGAGCGTGCGCGCCGGTGACACGAAGCTGAACGCCGCGCGCACCGACGCGCAGTCCATGGCTTCAGAGAACGTGACGCACACCTCGGGCGTGCGCTGTTGGCCCTGCTCGCCGACCGTCGGCGTGAAGCTGACGACGGTGGGGCGCGTGGTGTCGGGCGCGACGGTGGTGAAGGTCGAGGTGAACGGCGTGGGCAGCGTGAGGCCGCCGTCGTCGAAGCTGGTGGCGCCGGTGCCGACGCGCAGCGTGTACGTGGTGCCGCGCGCCAAGGCGCCGGTGCTGCACCGGAACTGCGTGTAGTTGAGCTGCTGCGCGCAGCTGGAGATGCCGGCGTCAGGCGTGAGCGACAGCGCGTTCGACACCGAGGCCCACGTCATGCGCTTGTTGAAGGTGACGGTGAGGTTCGGGTTGGTGATGACGTCGACCGCGCCGTTCATCGGCGTGACGTCGGTCACCTGGGGCACCGTCTCTTCAACCGAGAGCGGCAGCGCGCCGGTGGTGAACGTAAGCGCGTACGGCGCGCGGAGCTGCAGGTTGCCCGAGCTGCTGCGCGCCGCTGACAGCGTGAGCGTGTACGTGGTGTTCGCCGCGAACGTGCCGCCTGTCGGCGCGAGCTCGAGCCGTGTGTTGCCGCCGTTCCAGTCCCAGTCGAGGCCCACGGTGGGCGTGATGGTCAACATGGTGGAAGACGTCAGCACCGCGTTGCTGAAGCGGAGCTCGATGGTCTGGTCGCGCGGCACGCCCGTCGCGCCGGCGTCGGGGGTGGTGCCGATGACGTCGAGCGCTGGCGCGCGGGGCATGGCCTGCAAGACGTTGCTGCGTGGTGAATCGCCACCGGCTCCGCGCGCGATGACGGCGAAGAAGTAGGTGGTGTCGTTGATGAGGCCCGTCATCGCGGCGGAGCGCGTCTGCACCGTGCGCGCGACGGTGAGGCTGCTCGCGTCGGTGCCCGACAGCACGTCGTACTCATAGGCGCCCGACACGTAGCTCCACTCGAGGTCGACGCGCGCGTTGCCGGCGTTCGCTTCCAGCACCGGAGCCGCGGGTGGGTTCGCGGTGCCGCCGCCCGTGGTGGTGCTGCCACCGCCCGTGACTCCGCTGCCGCCGCCGGTTGAGCCGTCGCCGCCGCCCGTGACGCCGACGCCACCGCCGGTGTTGGTGCCGCCGCCGCCGGTCGAGCCGACGCCGCCGCCGGACATCGCGCCGCCGCCGCCGCTGCCACCGCCCGACGTGGAGGTGCCGCCCCCCACGCCGTCGGCACCTCCGTCGGGTCGCGTGTCGATGACACAGGCAGTGCTGATCAGTCCCAGCAACAGCGTCGTCGCCATTCGCATGTGCGGCGTTCAAAGCACGCCGCGAGGTGTGCAGGCTTGCGCCACTCATCACACCTTGGCGAACGGCTGCCAGTCAGTGACGCGCGTCACGCCGGGAAATCGCCGCGTCGCTCGCGCGTTGTCTTCCACGTCATGGCCACGCTTCAGCGCGTCATGCATGTGCTGCTCGCCGGGCTCTACGTGTTCCTGAGCTCGGTGACTGTGTTGGCGCAGTTGCTCGCCGATGACTCGGTCGTGGGCCTCGCGGTGACAGGGTTGATGGGCGCGTGGGCCGGCGCCAGCGCGACGTTGCGAACCCGCGGCAGCCTCGTGCTCGCCGCGCTCGGAGCTGCGTTGCTGGCGCTGCTCTCGGTGGTGCCTGGCGTGATGCACGGCGCGCTGCAGGTGTGGGTCGGCGGTGTGCTGGCGCCGCTGGCGATGGTGCTGTGGGCGTTGGTGGTCTGGCGGCGCGCGCGAGATGAAACGGTGACGCAACCCGCGGCGTGACACCGAAGGTGCACTTTCACTTCTGCAATGCGCGGTGAGGACTGACCCAACCCGCCCCGTTCAACCGCGCGGATCGACTCTGTGACGTTGGTGGCACGCGCTTCGCTCTGTGGGTGCGCATGCTCGTCGTCGAAAGCCACGGTCTGTCGTCGCCCGCGTTTGAGTCGCTCCTGCCACCTCAGGCGCATGTGTGGGATTGCTTCAACGTTGCGCAGACGTACGCCGCCGCCTTCGAGGTGAACGAGCAGGCCCTGCGCGCCGGCTTCATGCCTGATGAGGCGACGACGCTCTCGCTGGCGCTCGCCGAGCTGGCGGGCAACGCGGTGAAGCACGCGCGTGGTGGCGTGGCGTCGGTGTTCTTCAGCCACGACGGTTGGCGCCTCGAGGTGTGCGACGCGGGCCCTGGCCTCACGGTCGCGCCGAAGGTCTCTGTCTCGAGCTCGTTGTCGTCGCTGCGCGTGCACCGCCGTCAGACGGGCGGCACGTTGGTGGTGGCGCAGTACACGCGCACCGCTTCAGCGTGATGATGACGGTCAGTTATTGACCGATGATATACTCGTAACGCAACGTCATCGATGGTCTGTGCGTTCATGAGTCCATGAGCGCGACCGTCTGGCAGCAGCGATTTTCGAACTACGCCTGTGGTGCCCTGACGGGCCTGGTGAGCCTGACGTTGGGTGGCGCGCTCATCGGCGTGTACGCCGCGCTGGCCGGGGTGACGCCGCTGCACTGGGGCTCGAGCCCTGTCGCGTACGTGCTCGCGTTCGTCGCTGTCGACTTTCTGTACTACTGGCAGCACCGCGCCGAGCACCGCGTGCCGGTGTTGTGGGCGATTCACGAGGTGCATCACCAGGCGACGCACTGTGATGCGTCGGTGTCGCTGCGCACGTCGATGTTCGCGCCGCTGTCGGTGCTGACGTTTCACCTCGTGCTGGCGTTGGCGGGCGTGCCGCTGAAGGTCTACCTGCCGGTGTACGCGGCGCACACGGCGCTCATCTTCCTGCTGCACACCCGGTTGCCAGACTTCTTGAATCGCGCGGGCTGGCTCTTCAACAGCCCGTACCTGCACCGCGCGCATCACTCGAACCACGCGGCCCTGCGCGGGAAGAACCTCGGCGGCGTGCTCATCGTGTGGGACCGGTTGTTCGGCACGTTCCACGGCGACTGCGACGAAGCGACGACGTTCGGCATCGGGAAGCGGGAGACGCCGCTCAACCCGTTGGTGGCGAACTTCGGGCCGTGGCGCCGGTTGCGCTGAGTCACGCCTGAGGTGCGACAGCGACGTACTGAACGCCTGTCGCACCGTATTACTGAGGGCTCCTGCGGCGCGCGGGTGGTCCGATGGCGGGGTGTGGTGCGCGTCTCGAGCTGGCCTCGCGAACTCGCGACAAGCCGTTCACGCTCTGCGGTGTTCCGACGTGTCGATTTTCCCACTGGTGGGAAGAAATCACCGTCAGTTGGTCAGCGGTGCGGACCTCGCCGCGAAGTCGCGGGGCCGCTGGCGACGCGCACACGCTCGGCCACGCCGACGACCGTGTCCTTCAAGGCCGTCGCAACACAGACTCAGCGAGCGATCATCGTCGACGACAACCGCGCGCCCGGTGCACCGACGCCGCCGTCATTCACCATCGACCACGCGCCACCATCCGGCGTGTACCGCCACATGTCGGGCAGCGTGCGGAAGCCATCGGTGTCCACCTCGCCGCCCGCATAGAGATACAGCAGGCCATCGCGTTCGACGTGCGTGGCGCTGTAGCGGGCGCGCGGCTTGGGCCGTAGGTCGAACCGCTCCAACTCAGTCCACGGCTGGCTCTGCGTGACGTCGATGGCCTGCAGGTCGGGCAACACGGTGCGCATGACGCCGGTGTCCTGGAGGATGTTGGTGACGCCCGAGTACACGTACGCCGGGTGTCCGCCGAACAGCGCCGTCATCGCGCGCGCGTCGGCCCAGCCGGTGGGGAAGGGCGGCAGCACCGACGGAATCCACGCCTGCGTCGCCGGGTCGAACTGCCAGAGCTCCGACAGGTCGGTGCGGATGACGCCGTGGTTGCCGCCGTAGAGCAGCACCTTCTTCTCCACCGGGTCGAACGCGGCGCGCGCGTTGAAGCGGTCACCGGGGCCGCCGTCGGCGTTGCTTGGGTGCACCTGGCTCCACGCGAGCGTCGCGAGGTCGAGCACGAACAGATCCGACAGCGGGTCGCCGTACGTGCTGCCGTCTTCGAGCACGCCGCCGAACACGTAGAGCTTCCACGCCTGCGTATCGACCGCGGCCGCCGCCCCGAAGCGCGCGGTCGGCGCCGTGCCCGTCGTCGTCAGCTTGCGCCACGCGGGCGGCACCACGCTGAAATCGAGCGCCCAGGTGTCGTTGGGCACCGGCGTGCCGAGGCCGTCAGCGCCGCCCCAGACCACCATGCGGTTTCTTGGGAGGTCGTACGCGGCGATGTGCTGCTGGCGCGGTGGAATGTTGCCGTTGGGCGTGGCTGGCGCGAGCGCGACAAAGCTGTGGGTGGTGAGGTCGTACTTCGTCGCCTCGCGGCTCACGACGGAGCCCACGAAGCTCTCACGCCCGCCGAAGACGATGAGCTCGTTCGCGCGGCACAGCGACGCCACGCACTGCTGCCCCGGGCCGCACGCCTTGTTGCAGCCGCCGCAGTGCAGCGCGTCGCTGGTGAAGTCACGCTCACACCCGTTCTCAGGCTGGCCGTCGCAGTTGCCCCAGTTCATCTGACAGCTCGCGACCTCGCAGGCGCTGCTCTCACAGCGCGCCGTGGCGTGGGGCAGGCTGCACGCGTTGCCGCACTCGCCGCAGTGGTTCAGCGTGACGCGCGTGTCGATTTCACAGCCGTCGATGTCGTCGTCGTTGCAGTTGGCCCAGTGCAGGTCGCACGCGCCGGTCTTGCAGCGCGACATCTCGCACACGGGAGCGGCGTTGGTGGACGTGCACACCTTGTTGCAGACGCCGCAGTTGTTCACGTCGTTGGCGGTGACGTACTCGCAGCCGTCTTCGCGCTCGTTGTTGCAGTTGCCGAAGCCCTGCTTGCAGTTGAGCTGACAGCGACCGGCGCTGCACGACGGCGTGGTGTTGGGGAACTCACACACCACGTTGCAGCCGCCGCAGTTGGTGCTGTCGGTCTCGACGTTGCGGCACAGGCCGTCACAGCAGGCCTCGCCGCTCTTGCAGTCGTCGTCTTCCTTGCACGCGCCGGGCACGGGGTCGGGGCACGCGAAGAGACCCAGGCTGAGCAGCGCGACGACGAGCGGTGAACGCATGGCGCGCAGTCTGCCGCAGCCGTTGGCACGTTGCTTGTTCTGCAACCGCGGCATGCGTTCCTTCCTTGCGGCGATTTCGGTGCTGATTCTCTCGGCTTGCGGAGCTGGTCAGCCTGCGCCGTGCCTCGGAATTTCGTCGCTGTGTGACGCGCCGGGCGTCGACGGCGGTTCGACCAATGACGCGGGCGTCGCGGACGCTGGGATTTCTGATGCCGGCGTCGATGGTGGTTTCGTCGATTGGCGCGAGGTGCGCGGCGCCCCGTTCGCGCTGCGCGACCTCGGCACCTTCGTCGGCGCGCCGTTCGCGCTCCGTGACGACGGCTTTGCGCTCGCCACCGCGTGCGACGGCGGCGCGTGCGACTACGAGTGGCGCAGCGACGATGGTGGCGTGACCGCGCGGCAGCCGAATCTCGCGGGTGTGGCGTCGGGCTTCGTGTCGCGCAGTGGTGCTCTCGCCAGCGCGCTGCGCATCGACACGCGCGGCACCTGTACGCACGACGGTCTGACCAGCGCGCGCTTCGACGGGCAGTGGGCGCTCGTCGACGTCTTCACCGGTGCGACGCTGCACCAGGAGTCAGTCACGACGTCAGACTTCCTCGACCAGAGCTTCACGAATGAAGGCGGCTATGCGCGGTTCAACGTGATGGAGCCACGCACGTGTGGCGTGGTCAGCGTGCAGCTGCGCGAGACGCGCGCGCCGTACGCGACGCCGCCGGTGCTCGACGGCGAGCCGCTCACCACCTGGGTCGAGGCCGAGCTCCGCGACGGACGTATGTTGCTGAGTCGACCGCCGCAGTCGCTGGAGCTGGCCTTCGTGGACAAGCGCGCGGCGCCGACGATGGTGTCCTCGGCGGTGATGGCGTCGGGCGTCGACGGGGACTTCGTGCACGTGTTCGAAGGCTGGCCCCACCGCGAGCTGGTGAGCGCCGACGTGACGACCGGCCGCGTTCGTCGCACCACGCTGCCGCACACGCAGACCGACTGGTTCGCTGAGCCGACGGCGCACCGCTACGCGCTGTTCACCAGTCACGCGCAGCAGAACGGCCGTCGCCCCTTGCTGTTCGTCGACGGTCGCGGCGAACACCCGCAGCGTCAGGTCATCGCGGGGCGCTTTGAAGGGCGTCGAAGCATCGCGGTCGCGCCGCGTGCTGACTTCGCCGCGTACTTCGACGCCGACGCGGAAGTGATGAAGCGGCTCGACCTCGTCACTGGCGTGAGTGAAGCGCTCGACGCACCGCCAGGCGTGCTGCGCGAGGTCGGTGATGGGCTCGGTGTTGTCATCGCGTCGCGTGAGGAACTCTGGGTTCTTGGAGCCGGGGGGCACGCGCGCGTGCCGGGTCGGCCGCTCGCGGTCGTCGACGCCGTCTCGATGGGCGGGGCGAAGTCGCTCGTGCAGAACCAGACGGCGCTGCTGCTGACGACGAGCGAGAGCGGCGGCGAGGTGTGGCTGACGGCGTGGCACGTGCCCAGTGGGCGGCTGGTGCGGCTCACCGACGCGCTCTTCTACAACGAGCCGTACCGCGCGCCGGCGGCCGTGGCGGCGCGCTGTGACGCGCCCGGGTTCGTGCGCAGTGCGGGCGCGCCGGTGGAGTCGACGCTGCAAGACGCTGCGTGGCTGCACTTCACGGAGTTCGTGCCGGCGGCGCAGCCGAGGCAGCGGCTCTTCGTCGTGCCCGTCGACCTGAGCGCGCCGCCGCGGTTGCTGGCTGACGTGCCATCGGGTGAGTGCGGCACGCCGCTGCGTGCTCCGAGCGGGCGCTTCTGGGTGCCTGCGCCCGTTGGGGAAGACACGGTGCGTGCGCTGATGACGGAGTGAGCATCGCCTCGATGGAGGCGGCGTTGCAGTGGTGGAGCGCGGAGCCCGCCCCGCGCTGGCCCCGCGGCACGGCACTGCTTGGGGGAAATCTGAGCTCGTGGGAACGACTGCGGGATGCCCCATAGCCGCAGCGCTCGGGGTCGCGCCGCCGGCGTCGGTCGCGCGTCCGGACTCAAGCGAGGTGATGCCACGGCGTTCTGACGGACGAGTTGGTCAGTCGCGTCGACTCGTTTGCGAAGTCCCGGGGCCAATGCATTCCGAGCACGGCATCCGCTCCGTCCGGTCCGCCGTCATGAAGGCAACCGGTGCTCGACAACGGGCTCAGCGCTCGCGGTCGCGCTGACGGTCGACGCGCGGCAGCCCGTCGAGCTCGTCTTCCCACATCGCGGCACGCAGCCGACCACGCCGAGTCTGCTTGATCTCATCGGGCGGCAGGTTGCCCATCATCTTCTCGCCGTGCCACGCGCCCAGCAGCGCCACGAAGAAGCCGATGCCGCCGCCGATGAGCACCTTCGTCACGTCGAACCGGAGGAACCACGTCGGCATGAAGAACGACATGAGGAACGTGATGGCCACCGAGAGGAACGCGCCGACCGCGGGCTCGAGCAGCCGCCGACCCGGGCTCACCACGCCGACCGCCACGCCGCCCAGGTACAGCGCCAGCAAGTGCATCAGCATCTGCGCCTGGTAGTGGAACATCGGCGAGACGTACTTGCCGGCGACGAGCGGCCCCAGCCAGCCACCGATGACGAGCTCGATGGCGAGGAACAGCACCAGGCTGAGAATCGTCCACGCGCTCGAGAACGGCCGCTCGTTGGGGTCGTGCATGCGTGGCGTCAGTCTACGTCACGCGAACGTGAGGCCCAGACCGATGAGCGCCGGCACACCCTGAATGAGGAAGATTCGCGTAGACACCGTCGCCGCGCCGTACGCGCCAGCCACGATGACGCAGCCAAAGAAGAAGCGCAGCAGCTGCACCGCCACCGCCGCGTCGGGGTGCACGAGGCCCCAGATGAGGCCCGCCGACAGGAAGCCGTTGTAGAGGCCCTGGTTCTTCGCCAGCACGGCCGTCAGCGCCGCTTTCTCAGGCGTGTTGCGGAACGTCTTGAGGCCCAGCGGCTTCTCCCAGAGGAACATCTCCAGCGTCAGGAAGAAGAGGTGCAGCGCTGCGACGATGCCGGCAAAGACGAGGGAAGCGGAGTGCATGGAGGTTCTCTTTCAGGGCGTGAGCAGGTGGGTGAGGGCCGCGCGCAAGGTGTCGGGCGCGGCGAAGTCGGGGAGGTCTCGGTACAGCGCGGTGCTCTCGTGCGACGCGGCCAGCTTCTGCGCGTGCTGCAGCAGCGACGGCGTCACGCGCGGCAGCTGCCTGGTGAACACGCGCGCGCGGCCGTCCAGCTTGTGCACGTGCTTGCTGCAGCGGCACTTCGCGGTGTCGTTCACCACGCCGCAGTGTGACGTGAGGAACTCGCGCATGCGTTCGCGCGCGCGCGACAGCCGCTTGCGGTAGGTCGCCGGTTCCACGCCGGTCACCTCGGCCGCGTCGTCGCCCGACAGGCCCAGCACCTCGCCCACCACGTACGCGAGCCGGTGCTCGGCATCGAGCGTCTGCAGCAGCCCCAGCGAGCACTGCAGCCGCACCTCGCGCGCGAGCAGCGTGTCTTCCGGCGTCGTCAACGTCGGCGCCGGCGTGTCATCGACGGGCTCCAGCACCGGCTGCCGTCGCGCCTTCGCACGCAGCAACGCGTTCGACGCGATGCGGAAGGCCCACGTGCGGAACGTGGACTCGCCGCGGAACGAAGAGAGGTGCGTGATGATCTGCACCAGAATCTCCTGCGTCGCGTCGGCGGCGTCGGCGGGCGTCCACAGCATGCGCAGCGCCAGGTTGTAGACGTCGTCCTGAATCGAGCGCACGAGCGCGTCGAGGGCCGTTCTATCTCCGCGTAATGCTTCGCTGACGAGGGCTTCGGGCGTCATTTCTTCCCATTGGAGTCACGCCGCCCACGGTTTGTGACCGACTCTTCTCTACAGCGTCGCCAGCTCGGCCTTCAGCTTCGCCTCAAGGTCCTTGATGCTCGAATAGACGATGCAGCGGTGCGCCTTCACGTCGAACTGCAGCTCGGTGACGTTGCGCACCAACAGAATCGTCTTCACGCCCTTGCCCCACGCGTAGCCGACCTCCAGGTACACGTTGGCGTTGGCGCCCGAGAGCTCGGCGATGACCACCTTCGCCGTCTCGATGCGCTTCAAGATGCGGTCGATGATGAGACCGTCGAACAGCGCCTGGTCGACGCGCTCACACAGCAGCCCCGCGCCGTGCACCGGCTGCTGAATGCCGTAGTGAAACGCGTCCTCCAGCTCGGGCTTGAAGGGCATCGCCACGAAGGCGTGCGGCTTCTTGCTCACCGCCACCGTGCCGTGTGCCTCGAGCTGCGGCGCGCTCTTCGGGCCCAACACCTCGAAGCCGCCGTCCTTCGCCAGGTGCTTGAGCCGCTTCTCCAGCACCGCCTGCAGCCGCTGCGCGCGCGCTTCCCGCAGCTCGACGATGGTGACCCGCTCGAGCGTCGTCGGGCCCAGCCCGCGCTGCACGGCGTCGATGAGGCCACCGGCGAGCGCCAACACCGCTTCTTCTTCATCGAGCCCGCAGTTGGCGCCGTGCAGCGTCACGGCGAGGTGCTTCGTCGTCGTCGGCAGCGCTTCGATGGCGCGCGCCGCGAAGCTGCGCACGTCGTGGTACCCGAAGCGCCGCAGCGACACGGTGCCCACGAACATCACCTCGCGCGCTCGCACCGCGCCGGCCGAGGGCACGCGCCGCACCTCGGTCTCGCTCGCCACCAGCGCCTGCTCGTCGACGCCGCGCTCGCGCAGCCGCTTGGCCACGAAGCCATCAGACGAATGGAACGCCTGCGCGTACTTGAGCGCCAACACGTCGGCGTCGATGTCGACGACGTCACCCTGCGTGATGGAGATGGCGACGGGCACGGCGCGTCAGTGCCTCGGGCTGACCGTCTTCTTGAGCGACCGCGGTATGCGGAACTTCGCGTCTTTGCCTTCGCGCTCGGCCAGCACCACGCCTTCCATGAACGCGTGCGTCGCCCACGCGAAGAGCCTCGCCGCGGGGTCCTTGTCGTCGAGGCGCGGCAGCCAGTCATCCACCGTCGTCGCCGCGTTGATGATGTGGCGCGTCCAGTCGGCGGGCGGCAGGCCCAGCAGGTCGGCGCAGACGTCACCGGCCAGCGTGCGAACGAGCGCCGTCGGCAGGCCGTCGAGCGGCTTGCCGGGGAAGTACGACTCCATCATCTCGACCAGCGGCTTGATGAGCTCCTTGCCGTCGGGCGACGCGGCCCACTGTCGCTCGCGAATGGCCTCCATCAACTCCTGACCGTCCAACAGGTCTCGCGGCAACAGCTCGGCGTCGATGCCCAGCAGCGTGCCGATGACCTTCCACGTGTGCAGCCACGCTTCGGCCTCTTCCACCGAGTACGGCACGCCGAGAATGCGCAGCGCGTCGAGCGTGATGACCGAGAACGTCATCAGCGTGCCCGCGAGGTCTTCCTGGTTGATGGGCGGGCCCAGCCGCGCGGTGTCCCACTTCGGGTCTTGCCGCTGCAGCAACATGAAGCGCACGGTGGCGTGCATCAGCCGCACCTTCTGAATGGTGCGGATGCCGCGGCCCTTCGGTGAGAGCGCGCCTTCGTCCATCACGTCGAACAGGAACTGCGCCGTCTCGAAGATGCGCTGCTTGGTGTGCTTCGTCAGGCCCTGCGTCTGGGTGATGACGTGCGCGCCGCGCGCCGCCGCGTACGACTGCGGCAACGAGCTGCAGAACAAGCCCATCGCCACCTGCCAGCCCGTGCGCGTGAAGAGCTGCTGGGCGAGCTCCATCTGCTTCGGGTCGGCCCACGTCGGCAGCGACACGTTGTTGAAGTACGCCTCTGCTTCGTCGGGCAGCTCGGGCGGCACCGGCTGGTCGGTGCGGAAGATGTCGCCCATCAGCTTGTTGACGGCGTGTCGGTCGCCGCGCGCGAAGATGGCGGCGATGACGTCGTCGGCCACGGGGTCCAGCTTCGTGCGGAAGAGGTCGAGCTTCTCGTCGCTCCACCGCTTGCGCGCGGGCTTCTTGTGCTCCTTGTGCGCGAGGTACCGGGCCAACGCTTCGGCCGGGTAGAAGCGCGCGGCCTCCGGGTACACGTAGAACGTGTCCGGCGGGATGTTGGTGTGCAGGTACTCGCCGTTGGGCCACGTGCCGTC
Source organism: uncultured Archangium sp. (assembly GCA_964459885.1). GTDB lineage: Bacteria > Myxococcota > Myxococcia > Myxococcales > Myxococcaceae > Archangium_A. The sequence continues at coordinate 23,158 of CAYWON010000030.1, read as the reverse complement.
GGCGCGCTGTGAAGCGACGATGAGCTCCACGGCCTTCTGCACCTCGGGCGCGTCACCGAAGCCGGCCGAGATGAGGCCCTGCACGACGAGCCCGGTCAGCGGCAGCATGGTGGGCCCGATGCCCGCGTTCGCTTCGCTCTTGTACGACTCGGGCGTCTCGCCCCAGCCGCCGTCGGCGTTCTGCTTCGACAGCACCCACTTCGCGGCGCGCTGCACCCAGTCTTCCTTCATGTTGATGCCCACGGCCTCGAGGCCCATCAACACGAACGACGTCGCCGACAGGTAGTTCACCACCCAGCGGCCCCACCACGCGCCGCTCGCCGTCTGCTGCTTCTTGAGGAACTCCACCGCGCGCTGCACCGGCGGCGACGAGTTGTACTTCTCACCGACCTGCGCGAGCCCGTGGAGGATGCGGGACGTCACGTCTTCGGTCGCGGGGTCCTGCACGAAGGGCGGCGGGTCGATGACCAGCGGCACCATGGCCAGCTGGTTCGCGAGGTCGACCTTCACCTGCTTTTCCATCACCGGCCCGGGGGGCTTGGTGCCGAGGTCCCACACGAAGGCCGACCAGCCGCCGTTGGGGTCCTGCATGTCGAAGAGCCAGCGCTTGGCCAGCTCGACCGAGCGCGCGAGGCGACGGCGCAGCTCGGGCTCGAGGTCGGGGTCGTCGAGCGCCGGGCCCATGGCGCTCAAGATGACGCCCGCGTCGTCGTTGTCGGGCATCGTGTGGTTGGTCTTCTGGAAACCCCAGCCGCCGAAGCGCACCGCGTTGGGCTTGCGGTTGTTGGCCTTCGGTTGCGGGTGCGTCAGCAGCTGGGCGTCGACCATCCACTTGAGCGCGCGGCCCATGTCGACGTCGGTGGCCGGCACACCACCGGCGAGCAGCGCCCGCGCCACGAACGCGGTGCTCCACACGTCGGTGCCGTAGCCGGGGAAGTGCAGGCCCGTCTCGTCACGAATCGCCTGGCGTTCGAGCCAGCGCAGCGCGCGCGCGCACATGGTGCGAGATTCAGCAGTGTCGATGGCCTTGAGCATCGGCAGTGCCATGGCGGTGATGCTCGACGCGCCGTTGATGCTGCCCTCTTCGTTCTGGAAGTCGCGGAACAGCGACACGGCCGTCCGGCCCTTCACCGCGTCGATGAGGCCCTTCCAGTCACCGCGCAGCGACTGGATGGTGATGTCGGCCTGCAGCGCGCCCATGAGGATGCCGGCGTGAAAGCGCGTGGTGAGGAATTCGAGCACGCCGGGCACGCACATCGCCGTGGTGTTGGGGCAGGGCAGGCGCCTGGCGTCGACGAGCCCCGCCATCGCGAGGAACACCGCGGCGAAGTCGCCTTCGCTCATCTTCTCGATGACGCGCGCGGTGCCGCCGTGCGACTCAACCCACGCCTGGGCCTTGTCGGCGGCTGACCTGGCGCCGCACAGGTGCAGGGCCGCCCACGCGCTGGCCGTCGCGCCGAGGTCGCCGTGCCTGGCGTAGGGCTGCACGGTGAAAGCGCCGTCGCTGCGCTGCTGGCCGGTGAGCCACTTCACGGCGAGCTGGGTGTCTTCGTTGCTCAGCTGCTGCAGGTGCTTGAGCACCGTCACCGTCTGTGACGTCACCCACGAGCCGATGTCCGCCGGCACGTCCCACGAGCCGTCGGCACGCTGCGTCTCCCACAGCGCGCGATGGGCGCGTTCCATCGCGAGCTGCACCTCGTCCAACTTCGCCATGTGTTCCCCCTGCCTGGTGTTTGAAGCTGATCAGCGCGCGACGGTGAGCGCGTACGTGCAGCTCACGCCATCGCGTTGCTTGATTTCGATGCTGTTGGGCCAGCCGTCGATCTTCCCGGCGCCCGCTGACAGCAGGCCCGCGTAGAAGCCCGGCACGTCGCTCACGTCGCTGAGCCACAGCTCGTAGGCGTCGGGGCCGGTGACGGTGAAGCGCGTCTCGATGAAATTGGCGCCGCTGCGCAGGTTGTGGCTCAAGCGCTCGAGCGTGCGCCGCGCGCCGAAGAGCCGCGCCGCCGAGAACATCGCCTTGCCCAGCACGCCCTCGGTGAACTGCTCGACGGTCGAGCGACCGAGCGAGCGGTGCTGCTCTTCAGCGGGCACGTCGGGGTACAGCTCGGCGGCGACCAGCTTCACGGCGTTGGCCCAGACGTCAGCCGGGTACGCGGGCTCGACCTTGTGCGGCGGGCCGATGCGGTGCGCGCCCAGCTTCGTCTTCGTCTCGGGCTTCAACTTCTCCCACGCGACCTTGATGAGCGGTTCGATGGAGCTGCTGAAGATGAGCTTGGCGTTGCTACCGGTCATGGGCGGTCGGGACGATAGCCGAAGTCGCCGGCACGTCGCTCCTGCTCAGTCGCGGAACGTGACTCGACAGGTGGTGGTGGTGTCCGACTCGTTGCTGGCGCAGCCGGGGTTCTTGCAGTTCAAGAGCCCGAAGCCGAGGCGCGTGTCGGTGCGCCCGTTGTTGGCGTCGGTGGCGGTGTCGAAGTCGCCGAAGTAGCAGTCCCAGTGGTTGAAGTCGGTCATGGCGCCGTTGCCGTCGACGCCCCAGATGTCGTTGTCGACGCGCCACGAGTTGTTCGTCTGCGACATGTAGAGGTGGCGCACGCGCGTGGCCACGTTCCCCTGGCCGTCCCAGTTCACCAGGCTGACGGTCATCTGGCAGCCGTCGTCGTCGCGGCACATCGACGCCAGCACGTTGTAGTCGATGGGCACCGCCAACCCGTTCCGCGCCGGCGTGGCGTCGACCACGAGGCGCTGCACCTCGTAGGGCTGCGACGTCATCGCGCCGGTGTCGACCTGCTTGAGGCCGCGCACCGACAGCGCGCCGTTCGACGTCAAGCGCATGGCCTCGGTGCCGCCGCCGGGGTCGAACTGGTTGTTGGCGTGCGTGCCGCCGACGTACCAGGCGAAGCCCACGCCGCTGCGGAAGTAGAGCGTGCTGTTCTGCACGCCGATGCCGTAGTCCGTGGTCCAGAGGTTCACCATCTGCCGGGTGCTGGTGCCGAAGTTGAGGTCGCCCGGCGGCGCGATGGTGACGTCGCCGGTCACCGTGGCCGCCGTGGTGGTGATGCCGGTGCTGCTGATGCCCGCGTCGGCCGCGCCCCAGCCCGCGCCCAGCTTCTGCTGCATCATGTTCACCAGCTGCAGCGTGTTGGCGTTGAACTCCGCGGCGACGGCCGGGTCGTTGGGACAGAAATAGTTGAGCCCCAGGCTCGAGAATGTCGTCGGCGCGGCGCAGGTGGCGGCGAGCGCTTCTTTCGACACCAGGCCCAGCAGCGCGGCCGCGGCCACGGCGCCCACCACCCACCAGCGTCGGCTGGGCGGGCGCGTGCGCGTCGCGGCGCGGGCGCCGGCGAGCCAGGTGTCACGCCACGCGAGCAGCTCCTGGGCGTCGATGCCGTGGCGCTGCGAGAGCTCGGCGGCGGTGGCCTTGCCTTCAAGCAGCTCGAGAATGAGGTGTTCGCGATCGATGGGGTGCATGGGGGCCTTCATGGGGTGCTGGGTTGCGACGTCGAGGCGCGACGCGGCGCTGACGACGAGGGTGATGAGGCAGTGGCCGACCGCGCGCGCGCCGCCGCGGTGAGCTTCTTGCCGGTGTGCATGTCAGAGCTGAACGAGCCGACGCTGATGACGCCCGAGAGCACCGCGAGCGCCTGTGACGTCTCTCCGAGGCCTTTGAGTTTGTCTTCTTCGCTGTCGGCCGACGCGCTGTCGACGACCTCGATGACGGTCATGATGCCGCTCGCGACCGAGAGGCCGGTCACCGCGAGGTGCAGCTTGTCGGAGCGGTTGGTTCTCGGGTTGTTGGCGCGGTGCACGGCGAGCGCTTCGTTGCGGGCCATGCGGTTGGCGTCCTTCTTCTTCACCCAGTCCTTGAACTCGCCACCCTTCTTCATGCCGGCCTTCCCGAGCTTGACCGCGCCTTTCCCCACCTTGGTGAACGCCTTGCCGGTGCCTGTCTTGGCGCTTCGGCCAAACGCGGCGGCGTTCCCCTTGAACGTGCGCAGCCGGGCGCCGGTGCGCGAGAGGCTCGCCTTGGCGCGCGTCTTGAGCGACTTGAGGTTGAGGCCCGTTGGGTCGGTGGCCGAAGAGAGTTGGTTGGCGACGTACGCGTAGCCGCTGTTGAACTCGCCGACCGCGTCGAGGTCTTCCTCCATCAACACGAGGAACGCGGGGTCCGGGCGGTCCCAGCGGCCCGTCTGCGTGTCGAGCTCGCGGAAATCGAAGTGCAGCAGCCCGGTGGCTTCGTCGACCTCCTGGTCGGTGAAGCCGCGCGCGTCGACGTAGCCGATGGCCTCGCGCAGCGCGCCGGTCGGGTAGTAGCTGCGCTCGCCGCGCACGGCGCCTTCTGCGTCGGTGGCAATGACGGCGGTGTCGAGGTGGTCGCGGTGCAGCCAGACGGCGTCTTCCATCAGCAAGCGTCGCGCGGCCGAGCGCAGCAGCTGGCGCGTCGCGCTCGGGGCGGGGCCGCCGCTCAGCTGCACCAGGTTGAGGGCCGCGGCCTGCGCCAGCCACGCGTCGGCGATGTCGATGCTGCCGTCGCCCGTCACCGTGAGCGGGCCGTCGCCCGACGCGGGCGCGAGGTCTGAGAGCAGCGTGGCGGCCAGCGCGTCGGTCTGCGTGCGCTTGACGCGCTCGTTGTCGAAGAACGCATAGCTGGTGGCGATGCCGTCGCGCAGCTCGAAGCCCGGCGAGACGTAGTACGTGGCGGAGTCGCCTTCCTGCTTCGCCGAGCGACCGAAGTCGTCGTACGCGTACGTCGCCTCGAGCGTCGCGCTGCTGGCCGCGACGAGCCGGCCGCGGAAGTCGCGGGTGAACGTGGCGCCGTCGCGGGCGGTCAACGCGCCAGCGGCGTCGTAGGTGAGCGTGCGGCCACCGGCGGTCGTCACCGCGTTCGGCCGGGTCGCGTCGTAGGTGAAGTCACCGACGTGCGCGCGGCTCGCGGCGCCGAGGCTCGAGGTGGCGCTGGTGATGTTGTCGACCGCGTCGAAGCCGAACTCGAGGGCCTCTTCGCCCGCGGCGTCGCTCAGCACCACGCGGCTCGCGCGGCCCCAGCCGTCGAGCGTGAACTGGCTCGCGCGGCGCACGCGGCCGGGCAGCGCGCCGTCGGCCAACGCCGTGAGGTCGCCCGACTTGCTCAGCGTGTAGCCGAGCTGCAGCAGCGCGCCGTCGGGGCCCGTGGTGGTCAGCGACGTGAGGCGCACGCGGCCGTCGTACGCGTACGCCGAGTCGGTGCCGTTCGCGAAGGTGACCTTCGAAGGCACGCCGCGCTCGGTGTACTCGGCGAGGCTCACCGCGCCGGAGACCGCGGTGGCGCGGCCGAGGCCATCGAGCGTGGTGTCGATGGACGTGCCGTCGGGGTGCGTGACGCCGATCTCCCGCATCGCGAGGTCGAAGCGACGCCGCGTGGCGAGCGCGTGGCCCTTGATGAAGCGCTGCTCGAAGACCGGGTTCTCCCGCGCGTCGTAGCCGAAGCGGCGCTCACCGACCCCGCTCCCCTCGGGCCACCGCAGCTGCACCACGCGGTTGCCGCCGTTGGTGCACTCGGTGCACCCGGGCAGCGTGTCGTACGCATAGGTGACGCGGGTCGCCGCGTCGTTCGCCGGGTCGTAGCGGGCCACGAGGCGGTTGGCGCCGTCGAAGTCCTGCCGCGACGACACCTGCCGCGCGTCGGTGGCCTGCACGGCGTTGCCTTCAGCGTCGTACGTAAACGTGGTGGCGCCGCCGTTGGTGTCGTCGACGCGAATGACGCGGCCGAAGCGGTCGGCCGTTTGCGTGCGCAGGTGACCCGCCGGGTCGCGCACCGTCGAGAGCAGCCCCAGCGCGTCGTAGCCGATGGTGTGCACGCTGAGCGCGCCGCCCGTCGTCAGCTGCCGCGCGACCGACGTCACGCGCCCGAGCCCGTCGAAGGTGCGCACGTCGGGCGTGTTGGTGAATGGGTCGGCCGGGTCGTTGTCGTCTTCGTCGAAGCTGCGGGTGACGAGCGGGCCGTACACCATGCTGCGGTACGCGCCGTCGGGCTCGGTCTCGCGCAGCATGCGGCCGGTGGGGTCGTAGACGAAGCGCGTCGACGGCACGTTGGCGGGCGGGGTGACCTCGCAGGCGCCGCTGCTCGCGATGTACGGCTGGTACCGACGCACAGGCTGGCCGCGCGCGTCGAACTCCAGGAAGCCGTCGACCTGCCAGCGCGTCGCCGAGAGCCGCGCGCGGCGCTGGAAGGCGCGGCCGAGGCCGTCGAGGCACACCGCTTCGACGAGGTCGTCACCGGCGTTGGTGCTGGTGCGCGTCGTCAGCAGCACGCGCGAGCTCGGGTCGGCCAGCTCGTACGCGAACGTGACGCCAGGGTTGGCCTCGGTGTCGCCGGGCCTCAGCATCGTCGTCAGCCGGCCGTGCTCGTCGTAGCGGTAGCGCGTCTGCTGCGGCGCGACGACGGGTGCGCCGCCCTTCACCGGGTACCAGTTGCTGCTCTGGCTCTCGAGCTCCCACGCGGCGTCGGTGGTGAAGTCCATGCGGAGCGCGTCGACGTCGGCGCTGCCCACCAGCACCTCCGTGCGCGTGAGCCGCAGCCCTGCCGCGTCGAACGTCGACTGGCGGCGGTGGCTGCTGGTGTTGGCCGCGGTGCCCAGCGCGTCGAGCGTCTCGACAGCGTTGCCGTGGGTGTCGAAGCGCGCGCGGGCCACGGTGATGAAGGCGTCGCCCAGCTTGCGCTCGAGGCGCGTCACGTTGCCCAGCGTCAGCTCGCCCAGCGGGCGCCCTTCGAAGTCAGCGCCGTCGTAGTACGTGCGCTCGACCTGTTCCCACGCGCCGGCGACGGCGGCCATGCGCTCTTCGCGTTCCCGGCCCACGAGCCACAGCGCGCCCGCGGGGTCGATGAAGTCGGTCTCGGTGTACGCCTCGTCGCCGAGGCACTGGTCGCCGCACGCGTCGCCGAAGGTGCCCGACGCCACACACGGCGCACACGCGCGCGGCGCTTCAGGCGTGCCGAGGTGCACCACGCCGAGGGCGCGCGAGGCGGTGACGTTGCCGTAGCCGTCGTAGTCCTGCTCGGCGCGCGTGGTGACGGCGTTGGCCGCGTCGCGCTCGGTGATGATGGTGGTGGTGGCGCGGCTGCACGCGAAGAAGGTGCTGGTCTGCGCCACGGCGCACGCCTGCCAGAGACTGCGCGACTCGGTCAGCAGCGCGCGGTTGGGCGCGGCGCCGGCCCAGGTCTTCGAGGTCAGCAGCCGGCCGGCCAGCAGCGGGTCGCCCTTGCCGACGTCGTACGTCTCGACGACGAGGCCGGGCTCTTGCGCGTCGCGCGAGAGGTCTGAATCGAGCTGACGTTCCACGCCCGCGTAGCCGCGGAACTGCTTCTCGACGCCGTCGTAGAAGCCCGAGTGGTAGCGGTAGCTGGTGCGCTCCACGAGGCCGGTGGGCGCGGCCGCGCCGTCCATGTCGTCGCCGGTCAAGGTGACGAAGCGCTCGGTGGTCGTCACCAGCGTCATCGGGTTGGGCACCTTGTCGGTCCACGGCTGCGAGGCCAGCTCATCGCGCGCCTGCTCGAGAATCGAGCTGCCGTAGCTGATGCGCTCGACGCCGCCGACGCCGTTGGTGATGCGCGCCAGCAGGTTGGGGCGCACGGGGAACAGCTCGAGGTACGAGATGGCGCCGCCCGCTTCGACCCACACGATGTCTGACGAGCCGTTGCCGTTCATGTCGGCGTACGAGACGACGGTGCCGGTCACGCGCGACGGAATGACGCCCGCGCCGAGGTCGGCGGTGGTGAGCGTGCGCACGCTGTCGAAGCGGTCGCCGTTGCGGTTGAGCGCCAGCTTCACTTCGTTGCCGACCACCGCGACGAGGTCGGTCAGCTCGTCGCCGTTGATGTCCTGCAGCTCGATGACGGCGAGCTGCGAAGGGTCGAAGCCGCTGACGGTGACGTCGCGCCAGTCGGTCCAGTTGCCGAAGCCCAGGTTCAGCCGGTAGCTGACCTGAATCGCGCCGCCGCTGACGACGATGATGACCGGGTCTTGCAGCCCGTCACCGTTCATGTCGGCCAGCTGCAGCGCGGTGTCGTCGAAGGCCTGACCGATGGACGCCGCAGGCGCCGCGACGTAGCCGGCCGGGGTGTTGGCCAGCACCGACGTCACGCCGCCCGGGTCGGTCTTCAAGAAGTCGATGCGCTTGTCGTGGTCGTAGTCGAAGAAGCGGATGTAGCGCGGCGCCGCCTGCATCGGGTCGCCCACGTCGTCGAGCGCGTAGCTGGCTTCCACCGCGCTCGCGGTCGGCTTGCAGTCGTTCGCGTCGGTGGTCCAGTCGCCGAGGCCCTTGTTGCAGAGCACCTCGCCCGAGCGCGCGTTGGTGATGTCGACGAACCCGTCGCCGTTGAGGTCGAGCACCTGCACCGTCGCGTTGCCGAGAATCAGCGAGCTCGAGCCCACGGTGCGCGCGCTCGGCACCGGCGTGGTCGCGAAGCTGACGCGGCCTTCGGCGTCGAGGTGCGCGAAGTAGAAGGTGTGCACGCCGCTGGTGTCGGTTGAGAGCACGTCGGGCAGCGCGTCGCCGTTGAGGTCCAGCAGCGTGGCGAGGCCCTGCGAGAAATTGACGCCCAGCGAGCCCATCGCCGTGACGAAGGGCCGCTGGCAGTCACCGTTGCAGCTGCCGCCGAGCGTCTTCGAGTACGCGAAGTTGAAGGTCACGGGGTACACGCCGCCGCTGCGGCCGGTGCGGGTGACGCGGCTCAGCCGGCTCGCGCCGCCCGACGTCGCCTCGGCCTCGTAGGTCATCGCGTAGCTGCGAATGACCTCGGCGCTCGAGAAGACGCGCACCTCTTTCAAGCGCTGCGTCAGGCGCAGCTCGAAGCCGGGCTTGGCGTCGGACAGCGTGTCGGGGCGCGCCTCGTAGACGAAGCGCACCGAGTGTCGCGGCTGGCTGCCTTCGAAGACGTAGTCGAGGCGCTCGAGCAGCGCCGTGCCGCCGGTGTCTTTGGTCCACGTGGCCCGCATCTGGTGGCCGAAGCGGTCGACCAGCGCGACGAGGTGCCAGCGGAAGACGCGCGGCGTGGTGGGCACGGTGACGCGCGCGTTGCCGACCGCGACGGCGTTCTCGTCAGCGCCGAAATAGCCGACGCGGCCGTCGGGGTACTCGGCCTTCCACGCGCCGCCTTCGCCGTTGCCGCGGTTGAGCCACGTGTAGCGCACGAAGCCGCTCTCGAAGCGGCTGCGGTAGGTGGCCGAGTCGCCCGACTGCGCGACGCGCACCAGCTCGTCACTTCCTTCGGCCACGAAGCGATCTTCCACGCCGTAGCGCTGCAGACCCTTCGAGGTCATGCGCTCGATGGAGAAGCTCGGCAGCGACCAGCCCATGCCCAGCACGCCGTTGCCGCCGTTCGATGAATAGCTGAGCGCGACTTCGGGCGTGACGCCCTCGAAGCCCCGGGGCACGTCGACGCCCACGCTGTAGGTCATCGCGCCGTGGTTGCCCTCGACGCTGGAATTCGCGCCGACGCCGGACATGGAGCCCGGCGCACCTGGAAGACTGACGCGCTCGTCAGAAACGCCCGCGGAGAGTTGAGCTGAAGCGACCCCACCAAGCACGACACACACCAACGTCACGACGCGTTTCATTGCTGCCCCCGAAGAGAGCGGGGACGCTAGCCCAGCAAGGCCGCGCGGCGTGACGGGAGTTACGTCACCCGAAGTGCGCGACGGTCTTGTCCACGGTCAGCAGGAACGCGCGAATGGACTTTTCCAGCGCGGGCAGCGGCGTGTCTTCCAGCCGCGTGTGTGAGATGCCGGGGCTCGACTGCGCGAAGACCATCGCCGTCGGCACCACCGCGGCCATTTCGGCGGCGTCGTGCAGCGGGCCTGACGGCAGCTCCGGCGCGGAGCCGGTCACTTCTTTCACCGACTGGCGAGCGAACTTCATCAGCGTCTCGTCGAAGGGCCGCGGCGTGATGTGCAGCAGCGGGCTCCACTCGACGGTGACGAGGTGCTTCTTCGCCGCCTTCTTCGACGCGGCGATGGAGTCCTTGAGCATCTTTTTCAAGACCTTGCCGTCGAGCGCGCGGAGGTCGACGGAGATTTCCGTGCTGCCGGGCACGGCGGTCACGAAGTTGGGCTCGACCTTTACCACGCCGCAGGTGGCCACCACGCGGGTACGCGGCGTCTTGCCTGAGTAGCGCACCGAGATTTCGCGCGTGGCGAGGGCGAACTCCGCGGCGGCGAGGAACGCGTCTTTGCGCAGGTGCAGCGGCGCGGCGCCCGAGTGCGCGGCCTGGCCGACGAAGCGCAGGTTGTAGCGCTCGACGCCCATGGTGCCGAGCACCACGCCGGCGGGCTTCTTCATCGCTTCGAGCACCGGGCCCTGCTCGATGTGCAGCTCGAGGTACGCGAGCGCGTCGAGGGCGTCGAAGTACTTCTTCGCGGTCTTCATGCCGTCCAGCGAGAAGCCGTTGTCCTTGAGCGCGTCGGGCAGCTTCACGCCGTTGCGGTCGACGAGGTGTGCGAGCTCCTTGTGCGGGTCCAGCGTGCCCGCCGACGCCGCCGAGCCGGTGAGGCTGCGGCCGAAGCGCGCGCCCTCTTCATCGGCCCAGTCGACGAGGTGAATGGTGAGCGGGTACTTGAGCGCCTTCGCGCGGCGGAAGACCTCGAGACCCGCCACGACGCCGAGGCAGCCGTCGAGCCAGCCGCCGCTGGGCACCGAGTCGAGGTGGCTGCCGATGACGAGGCTCTTCGTCGACTTCGACGTGCCCGGCAGCGTGGCCCACAGGTTGGCGGCGCCGTCGGTCTTCGTGTCGATGCCGAACTCGTGGTGCAGCTTCATCTGGAACCACTCGCGCGCCTTGCGCCACACCGGGCCCCACGCCACACGCTGCGCGCCACCGCGCTCGTCGGAGGTGAGGGCCTTGAGCTCCTTCAGGTCTGCGATGACGCGGGCGCCGGTGGGTTTCATGGGGCGCGCAGTGTACGCACCCGGGTTCGCCGCGCGTTGAAGAACGTGTGCTACGCGGCCGCGCATGGTGCTTGGGGCGATGGTGATGGTGGCGCTGGCGACGGACCCAGCGCAGGGCTCGGCGGTCGGGCCGTTTCTGTATGCAGACGTCGACGGCTCGTTTCTCGCGTCGCCCCTCGAAGGGCGGCCAGCGGTGAGCCCGTCGACGGGCGTCGTCGGCGGCATCGGCGTCGAGGTGGCGCACTTCCGCCTGGTGCCCACGGTGTCGTTCGGCGTGTGGCAGCGCACGCCGCTGCTGCCTGACCAGCCGCTCAACTTCGCCTGGGTCTTCAGCACGGCGCTGTCCGCGACCGACCTCGTGCACGAGCGCCACACGGGCCTGCGGCTCTCGCCAGTCATCGGCTTCTCTCACGCGGCGAC
>CAYWON010000030.1:7523-11712 GCA_964459885.1 uncultured Archangium sp. | reverse complement strand
CCGCGACGTGGGGCGACGTGCCGTACTTCACGGCGGTGACGGGCTCACCGACGCCGAGCTCGGTGCGCGACTTCTTCGCGAAGCTGTTCGGCGAGCAACCCTGAGGTGACGGGCCGCGCGCCCCCACTGGCGAACGCGCGCGTCGCGGTGACGGGCTTCATCAACCTTCGCAGCGCTTCGAGGACACCCCATGGCCGGCATCAAGACTCTGCCCCGTCGTCCGTCGCTCCCCGCTGTCTCCGCGCCGTCGGTGCGCGCGAAGAAGGGGACCACGACAGCGTCAAAGCCGCGCCCGCTGACGCACCTCGAGGCGCGCGCCAAGCAGCTCGCTGAGAAAGCAGTGGAGGTGGCGACGCGCGCCGCGAAAGGCAACGGCAAGACCGGCTCGGCGACGGGTGGCTACCGACCGACGCCGCCACCCACCGAGCCGCAGCGCGAGTTCGCTGTTGCGCAGAGTGCCCCGGTGATGGGTTCAATGCGGCACCATGCACTTCCGCGTCGCGCTCGTGGCCCTCGTCGTGTCTGCGTGTGGTCCCACCAGCTTCAAGCCGTTCTGCGAACAGACCGCCGTCGCGTCGTGCCGTCAGGCGTTCCGCTGCAACGCCGACGCGGTGAAGGCCGCGTTCGGCAGCGAGGCCGACTGCGTGGCGAAGCTGCAAACGCAGACGCGCTGCGACAGCTTCGCCGACGAGCGCTGCGTGCTGGACGGCGCCAAGACGGCGACGTGTCTGTCAGAGCTCGAGAACGCTTCGTGTTCCACGTCGCCCGGCACGTTGCCGCCGTCGTGCAACGAGCTCACCTGCGCGGGCCCCGGCATCCGGTGTCGGAGCAGCAGCAGCACCGGTGGCACGTCAGGCTGCGGCTATTCGCTTTCGGAGTGCACTGACTCGAACGCCTACGCGGTCTCGTGCGACAGCGGCACGTGCAGCTGCAAGAAGAACGGCACTGAAGAGAAGACGTTCTCTGGCTCGTGCAAGTCGAGCAGCGACGAGTGGCTCACCGTCTTGAAAGACGAGTGCGGCTACGAGCTGAAGTAGTTCACGGCGTCGGGAGTCGGCGCTCGAACCAGGTCGTGCATTCCCTGCTCGTCGCCTCGCCGTCGGTGGCCCAGTTGATGATCACCGGTGCGGCGCTGCCGTCGGCGCGCTGCGCGGGGACGCCGTCGGGCGTCTTCATCGCCGAGAGCTTGTAGGTCTGCACGTCACCAGCGTTCTTGCAGCGCGCGCCGAGGCGCGTGAACTGTTGCGTCAGGTCTTGCGGGTGCATGGCGTAGACGTCCGCGATGGACTCGCAGTCGACGCGCCTGCCGTCCTGTCCGACCTCCAGCAGATCGCTGAGGAAGCGTGCCTCGGCACGCAGCGGCTCTGAGAACTCGAAGATGAAGTCGTCGCCGCAGCGGGTGACGTGCTGCAGCACCGGCTGCGAGCCCACGCGGAACCAGAAGCGGGCCCGCCCGTCAGCCGTCGTCTCGTAGCGATGCGTGGCCGTCAGCGGCTGGGCTCCGATGGGCACCGACAGCCAGTACCAACCTTCGCTCGGCAGCGCGGCCCAGCGAACCTGCAACCCGACGCCGTCGCCATCGGCTCGTGGTTCGACCCACGTCGTGACGCGCACACCCTTCGCGCGCTCGAGCCGCACCTGCGTCAGCGCGGTCTCGACCCAGGCATCAGCGTCGCGTCGGGTGGCGCCGCCGAGACGGAGCTCCGTCGAGATGTTGTCAGGCACGCGCGTGCTGAGGTGCGCCGTGGGGAACGCGAAGAGCACGACGCCGGGCTCGGGCGCTGCCGGCGTTTCGTCGCGCGGGACACAGCTCATCAACACCACCGTCCACGACACCCACCGTCCAGTCCGTCGCATCGCCGCCCCCACGTTCCTCCGGCCCGACCGCGAGGTTGTCACGCGCCGCTGGTGGCGGTGAAGCCCTTCGAGCTGAGCAACGCGTTGGCGTCGGGGTCGCGACCGCGGAAGTTGCGGAAGGCCACCGCCGGGTCGACGGTGTTGCCCACCGCCATGATGGTGGCGCGCAGCCGCTCGGCGGTCTTCGCGTCGTACGCGTCGCCGGCTTCCTTGAACGCGGCAAACACGTCGGCCTCCAGCACCTCGGCCCAGATGTACGAGTAGTACGCCGCCGCGTAGCCATCGCCCGAGAAGATGTGCCCGAAGTGTGGCGGCCGATGACGCGGCACCAGCTGCGGCGGCACCTGCAGTTCCTCGCACACGCGCGCTTCGAAGGCCTTCACGTCGAGGCGCGCCTCGCCCGCGAGGTGCAGCTTCATGTCGAGCAGTGCCGAGAGCTGCGCTTCCGCCGTCGCGAAGCCCTGGTTGAACGTGCGCGCCTTTTCCATGCGCTCGAGCAGCTCGGCGGGAATCGTCTGGCCCTGCGCGTTGGTGAGCCGCTGCAGCACGCGCTTCGTCGGCAGGTAGTTCTCGTGAAACTGCGACGGCAGCTCGACGAAATCGCGCGTGGTGTTGGTGCCCGAGAGCGACGGGTACGTCACCGCCGAGTTGAGGCCGTGCAGCGCGTGGCCGAACTCGTGGAACATGGTGCGCGCGTCGTCCCACGAGAGCGTCGTCGGCTCGCCCGGCCCCGGCTTCACGAAGTTCGAGTTGTTGCTCACCAGCGTCGTCACGTCGCCGTCGACGCGGTGCTGGTCTCGGTACGCGCTCATCCACGCGCCGGACTGCTTACCCGGGCGCTGGTACGCGTCGAAGTACCAGTAGCCGACGTGCGTCGCGCCGCGCTTCACCTCGTAGACCTGCACCTCTGCGTGGAACGTGGGCAGGCCTTCCACCCGCGTGAACGTCAGCCCGTAGAGCGCCAACGCCACGTCGAACATCGCCTCGCGCAGCTTCTCCAGCTGGAGGAACGGCTTGAGCTGGCCCAGGTCGAGGTCGTACTTCGCGCGCCGCAGCTTCTCGGCGTAGTGCCGGTAGTCCCACGGCTGCAGCGTGAAGCCGCCACCTTCGGCGTCGACGATGGCCTGACATGCCTCGACGTCGCGCTTGAACTGCGCGAGCGCCGGCTTCCAGACCGACTCCATCAGCGCCATCGCGGTCGACGGCGTCTTCGCCATCATGTCGCCCAGCTGCCAGTGCGCGAACGTCTCGGCGCCCAGCAACTTCGCCTTCTGCGCGCGCAAGACGAGGATGTCTGAGGCGAGCGCGTTGTTGTCGTGCGCGTCGCCGAAGTCGCCGCGCTTCACCCACAGCTTCCAGCCGGCCTCTCGCAGCGCGCGGTGCGTGCTCGACGTCAGGAACGGCTCCATCGACGAGCGCGTGTTGGCGATGACCCACTTGCCGTCGAGCCCGCGCGCCTTCGCTTCGGTCGCCGCCGCCGACACCTCTTCCTGCGAGAGCCCGCCGAGGTCTTCCGCGCGCTCGATGGTGAGGAACTTCTCTTCTTCGTCGGCGAGCTGGTTCTGCGCGAAGCGGGTGAAGAGCGTCGCCAGCTGCTGGTTCAGCTTCGAGAGCGCGGCCTTCTTGTCGTCGTCGAGCGCGGCGCCCTGGCGGACGAACTGCGTGTACGTGACCTCCATCAAGCGCTGCTGTTCCGGCGTGAGCGCGGGCTTCGCGTCGTGCACGGCCTTGAGCTTCGCGAAGAGCCCCGCGTGCTGGGTGATGCGGTCGCGGAACGCGGCCAGCGTCGGCGACACCTTCTCTTCCAGCGCGCGGAACTCGGGCGTCGAGCGCGAGCTGCTCCACACGAAGAAGAGGGTGAGGGCGCGACTCAGAGGTTGGCCAGCGCGCTCGAGCGCGGCGTAGGTGTTCTCGAAGGTGGCCGGTGACGTCGCCGCGCCGATGGCGTCGACCTCCGCGAGCTGCAGCGCCATGCCTTCGTCCAGCGCAGCCTCGAACTGCGCGACGTCGACGTCGTTGAAAGGCGGCACACCACCGTGCGGACCGCGCCAGGGCTCGAGCAGACGATTCATGGCCGTTGAATAGCAGTCGAGCTGCACACCGGCCGGGGTGTTGTGCAGCCGCTTGCACACTTCGCGGGTGTGTTCGCTCGGGCGGCGGTTGGCCCGCGGGTTGCTCAGAGGGCCTGCATGCTTGCCCTCGCTTTGACGCTCGCCCTCGCACAGACCGACCTCACGCCGCCGCCGCTGCCCGAGCTCGCGCCGCCGCCTCCTGCGCCCATGCCGTCGATGTCGCTGCAGGTGACGCAGCAACCCCTGACGCGGCCGTCGCG
>CAYWON010000030.1:3087-7423 GCA_964459885.1 uncultured Archangium sp. | reverse complement strand
TCGCTCGTGGCGCAGGTGTCGGGCACCATCATCGCGCTGCGCCGTCCGCGGGCCGAACGTCGCGCCGTCGAGTTCAACGGCCTTGGTGTCGCGCCGACGTCGGGCGGCGCGGCCGTGAGTCTGGGCGGCACGTTCGACTTTCCGCACTGAACCGATTTCGCGGCATCATCGTCACGGGGACCCATTCCAATGCTCGCACTCGCTCTCACGCTGGCGCTCTCGCAGGCTGAGCTCACGCCGCCGCCGCCTCCGCCGCCTGTCGAGTTGACGCCGTCAGAGGTGGGCACCAGCGTGGCCCCGCCCGACGCGTACCAGCAGCCCGGCACGCAGCCCACGGTGCAGACGCCGTCGCGCCGCGGTCGCGTCACCGCGGGCATCACGCTGCTCTCGCTCGGCCACGTGACGTCCATCGTCAACACCACCGTCTACTGGCTCAGCGACGGCGTGCGCGCCGCGGGGTGGGGCGCGCTCATCGGCCTTCCGCTGGGCATCGCGGGCTCGGTGATTCCGCTCGTGGGGCCGGCCATCGGCATCCTCGTCGACGTGTCGATGACGTCGGCGACCGCGTTCTTCCCGCTGCGCATGGCCATCAACCTCGTGTCGCTCGCCGCGCAAATCACCGGCTTCGTCCTGCTGGTGACGATGCCGCGCACGCCCAAAGCGCCGAAGAGGGACATCTTCGCGGTCTCCGGCTTCGGCGTGGCCCCGGTGCCGAACGGCGGCGCGGTGATGAGCCTCGGCGGTACGTTCGACTTCCCGTAGTGTCGGCGGCCCGTGACGTGGCGCGTGTACATGGTGCGTTGTGCCGATGACTCGCTCTACACCGGCTGCACCAACGACCTGACGCGCCGGCTGGCGACGCACAACGCGGGCAAGGGCGCTCGCTACACGCGCAGCCGATTGCCGGTCTCGCTCGTCTGGAGCGCCCGCGCGAAAGACCGGTCGGCCGCGCTGTCTCGTGAAGCCAGACTCAAGCAGCTCACGCGCGCCGAGAAGCTGGCGCTGGTGAACAAGAGGAAGAAGCGATGACGCCGTCGACCGAGTGGAAGGAAGTCATCACCGCTGACGAGCCCGCGCAGCTCGAGGCGCTGGCCTCACAGCTGGCGGCCATGCAGGCGGCGTTGATGGCGAAGCGCGGCAACCCGCAGCGCGCGCTCCACGCCAAGGCCAACGCGGTCGCGCGCGGTCGCTTCGAGGTGCACGCCGGGTTGCCCGAGCTGCTGCGCGTGGGGCTCTTCGCCGAGCCGCGCGCTTTCGACGCGGTGGTGCGCTTCTCGAACGGCGGGCCGCACGTGCAGGCCGACAAGAAGCCCGACGTGCGCGGCGTGGCGGTGAAGCTGCTCGGTGTCACCGGTGAGAAATGCATTCCCGGTTTTGCGCACGACACGCAGGACTTCCTCGGCATCCTCTCGAGCGCGACGCCGTTTCGTTCGCCCGACGAGTTCATCTTCTTTGTGCTGAACGCGGCCAGCCCGCTGACGCTGGTGCCGAAGGCCGCGGCGCGCTTCGGGCTCGGGCGCACGCTCAAGCTGCTGGGTGCGCTGCAGAAGGAGCTCGGCGCGAAGTCAGGCCCGCTGCATGGCAACCGGTACTTCAGCGCGCTGCCCATGCGCTTCGGCGCGCACGCCGCGAAGTTCTGCTTCACGCCCGAGCAGGAGCCCGCGGAGGCGCCCGCGAAGGAGCTGGGCGCGCAGTTCTCGCTCGCGTTGTCGGCGGGCGCGCTCAAGTGGCGCTTTCAGGTGCAGCTCTTCGTTGATGAGGCGACGACGCCCATCGAAGACCCGACGGTGGAGTGGACCTCGCCGTGGCACACCGTCGCTACGCTGACGCTGCCGCAGCAGACGACGACGGCCGCGTTCGCAGACTGGGTCGAGACGCTGTCGTTTGACCCGTGGCACGCGCAGGCCGAGCTGCGGCCCTTGGGCGCGATGATGCGCGCGCGCAACGCGGCGTACCGGCTGAGCACCAAAGCGCGCGCCGCCGCGGGAGAGCCGAGCGCGCTGCCGCCCGAGTTTCAGAAGAGCGCGTAGACGAAGGGCGCGACGGCCGAGAGGCCCTGCGTGGCGACGAGCAAGACGGCCGCGAGCAACAACACGACCAACAACGGAATCAGCACGAGGCGGTTCTGCCGCGCGAAGTGCTTCACCAGGTCTTGCACCGTGCGCAGGCTCGGCATCAGCCGGCCCACCAGGTGCGCCACAACAGGCCCAGCGTCGTGGTGTAGCCCTGCATCGAGTTGACGATGCGGCCTTCGCGGTCGAGCACGAACACGGTGGGGAACGCGTCGACGCGCATCACCTGCGAGAAGTCGTCGCGCGCCAGCAGCACCGGGTAGTCGACGGCCTGCGCTTCCATGTAGCCGCGCACCTCGCGCACGTCGTTGAAGCCGGTGGCGACGGACACCACGTTGGCGCGCGCGCCGAGCCAGCGGTGGACGCGTGAGACGTTGCTCGACTCGACCTTGCAGACGCCGCACCACGGCGCCCACACCGCCAACAGCGTCGGCTTCCCCTGCAGCGACGCGAGCGAGACGGGCGCGCCTTCGAGCGTGCTGAAGCTGTACGACGGCATCGCGCCGCGCGGGTGGTTGCGCGTCTGGAACGCGCCGATGACGGCGAGGATGACCGCGAGAATCGAGAGGTCGACGGCCCAGCGCACGCCGCGCGAGGTGCGGTACTTCGCGCGGAGGTTGGTGAGCCAGGTCATGCGCCGGTTGTAACGGGTGGCGCGCGTTTCGTCAGCGCAGCACGCCGCGGCCCTGCGCGTCGACTTCCAGCCGTTTGGTCAGCACGGCGTTGAGCGACATGCCCTTCACGCCGCCGCCCATGCCCAGGTACAGCTCGAGCACGAGCGGTTTGCCGGTGGTCTCGCCGCGCTTCTGCAGCAGCGCTTCGAGCTCGTTGGGGCCGTCGGCCGCGGCGAAGGTCTGCGCGGGTGAAGCCAGCGGGCCTTTCGGGCGCAGCGACGTCAGCACCAGCGGCTCGTCACCGATGTAGTCCTTGATGGGTGCCAGCGCCTGGTCGAGCGTCACGAGCCGGTACGGCGTCTCGCGGTAGTCGTCGCTCTCGGTGTCGGGCTTCTCGAAGAAGAGGCCGCCGCCGGCGTAGACGGCCGAGTGCAGCAGGTCGCGCTCGCCGCCGCTGCCATCGGGCGTGCCGAAGCTGACGATGTCGCCGGGCTTGAGCTTCGAGAGGTCGAGCTTCTGGCCGGGCTCGGTGCGGGCGACCTTCTCGAGGTCCGTGTACACGCCCTGCGCGGTGGTGGCGTCGCCGTACGCGAACTGTACGTGGGCGCCGGTCTGACCCTGGAACGCGCGCGCGGCTTCCCACGCGGTGCCGTGGCAGTTGGGCGACGAGCCGATGGTGAGGTTGCCTTCAGACATCAGGTCGGCGGCGAGCGTCTCGGTGCTGGGGATCTCGACGGGCGCGCCGGTGTCGAGGTCTTTGCCGACGAGGCCTTGCAGCATCGGCGGGAGGAAATCGGTCGCGCTGTAGCTGCGGTTCGCGTCGTAGCGCGCCTGGCTGCGCCCGCCGAACTCGGCCTTCAGCGCGTCGAACTGCGACTGCGAGAGCTTGCCGAACTGCACGTCGGCGCCGCGCAGCATCAGCTCGTTGTCGCCCTTCACGCCGCTGTACTGGAGCTCATTGGCCGACTTCACCGGCACGCCGGCGACGCTGGCCGGGAAGTTGAGCTTGCCGCGCACCGCCGAGCGCGCGTCGGTCAGCGTGGCCTCGAGGCTGGCGAGCGGGGACTTCGGCGCGGCGCGTGCGGCGCCACTCCAGCCCGCGCGTGTGGGCGCCGCGTTCGACTCGGCGCGCTGCGGCGGCTGCGGGAGCGCGGCGCCGCGCGGGTTGGTCACGGACTTCGGCTGCGGATTCGTCGGAATTCGGGCCATGGGAGGTCGAGACTTGATCCTGCGCGACCGACGCAGCGCAAGGGGATGTAGACTCAGCGGCGATGGCCACGCGTACACCGGTGCGTGAGTGGGTGGCGCGGATGCGCGCTGTGCACGAGCGCGTCGACCGGGAGGAGCTGCTGCGCGCGCGTGCGCTGACGCAGCGCGAACGTGTGGCCGCGCTACAGGCGGCGTCGATGCTCGCGCTGCAGACGCTCAAGGCCATGCACCCCGAGGTGCGCGCGCGAGCGCTTGCGCAGCGGGACCCGCTCCCGGAGTCGAGCGTGCGGGCCATCGCGCGGCTGCGCGCCCAGGCGGCCACGCGTCGGGCCAAGCCATGACCGAGGGCGTCCTCGGCACGGCCATCGACGTGGGGGAACGACTCGACGCCGCCGGGATTCCGTATGCGATTGGTGGCGCGCTGGCGCTCGGTGTTCACGG
>CAYWON010000030.1:0-2987 GCA_964459885.1 uncultured Archangium sp. | reverse complement strand
GCGCGGGTGCGCGCGCTCATCGCTGAGGCCATGGGCGACGACGACGAGCGCGTCCGCGCATGGGACGACATCGTGCGTCGTTTCCGTGTCGCCTGACCGGCTTACGCGGGCTTCGCCAACGTCGACGCGGGCGTCGCGCGTTTCGCGAAGGCGAAGAACTCCGGTGCGAGGCGAGCGGGCAGGTGCACGACCTTCAGCTGCGTCAGCGGGTGCGCTGGCGCCCAGACCAGGAAGAGCTCGTCGAGGAACTCGTCGCCCAGCGACGTCACGCCGGTGAAGTCGAGCTCCACTTCCTTTGCTTCGACGTCGAGCAAGAGCAGCCGCGCCGAGAGCCGGTACAGCGAGCCGGCCGTCGCGACCTCAACGCGCTGGCGCAGCGGCACCACACGACGTCGGTAGCGCGCGGCGCGGGCTTTGCCTGTCACGGACAAGCGGCCGTCTTCGACCCACCGCTTCAAGTGGCGATGCACGGCTTGTCGCGAGACGCCCGCGAGGTTCGCGAAGTCGGAGCTCGAGAACGGCGCGTCGGTGTTGACGAGTCGCTCCAGCACGTCGGTGATGGGGTGGGGCACAGCGCGAAGCTACGGGCCTGTCGCAGGTCCGCAATTTTTCGGCCGGCGTTGACGATTTCCGAAGCGCGCGTTGACGAGGCCGGTTGACGCAGGCGTTGACGATTTCGGGGGCGGTTGACGCTTTCTCGCACGCGTTGACGATTCGACGGCGGCGCGTTGACGAGTCGAGGGCTGCAAAAAGCCCGGCGGGCGAGCTTTCTGCAACCCTCGATGCGGGCCTCAAGGGGGGCGGGTCTGCGCGTGGCACCGCGCGCGCCCATTGCCGACGTGCCTCCCTTCTGGCTGCGCAGCGTTCTTCGCAACGTCGCCACGACCTTCCGGCCACTTCCGCGCCCGGGAATCAGACCGTTCGGTCACCGTTTCCCGATGCATGAAAACGACGACCCGGGCCGTGCGCTTCGCCGTTGCTGAACGCTTGAGTCACCTCGACGCCGCCGCGTGGGACGCGCTCACGTGCGACGCCGGCGTCTTCCTGCAGCGCGGCTTCTTGAGCGCCTTCGAGGCCGCTGCGCCCGACAACGTCTCGCCTCGCTACGCCCTCATGTACCTGGGTGATGAGCCGGTCGCGGCGCTGCACCTGCAACTCGTGCGCATCGAAGGTCGCTCTGCGTTGCCGTTCACCGGTGTCGCGCAGCTGGTCGATGAGCGCGCGTTGGTGCTGGGCAACCTCGCCGCGTGGGGTGAGACCGGCGTGGCGATGGCGAAGGGCGTCGACGTCGAGCTCGTCTGGCGTGAAGCGCTCCGGCTCGTCGACAGGCTCCGCCGCTTCGAGCGCTCGGAAGGCGTGGTGAACGTGGCCTTCATCAAAGACGCGATGGGCGCCGAAGACGCCGACGCGCTCCGCAAGCAGGGCTACCAACGTGCGCCCTCGGGCCCGGACATGGTGCTGGCGTGCGACGCCGCGTGGACCGGCTTCGACGACTACCTCGCGTCGCTGGCCTCGAAGCGCCGCCGCGCCGTGAAGAAGGTGACCGAAGACCTCGAGGCCGCCGGCTACCGAACGCAGCGGCTCACGCTGGAAGACCTCGAGCGCCACGAAGCGCGGCTCGACGCGCTCTACGGCCAGGTCTGGGCCAACGCCGACGTGCGACCGCTGCGTCTGTCGGGTCGCTTCTTCGTCGAACTGCAGCGGCGGCTGGGCGACGACTGCGTGGTGACTGGCCTGCTGCGCGACGACTCGCTCGATGGCTTCAGCGTGAGTCTTCGCAGCGGCGAGACGTGCGTCGGCTACTACCTGGGGTTCGATCGCAGCGTCGACGCGCCGCTGTACCTGCGCTTGTTGGGCAGCATCATCGAGACGGGGACGGCCTGGCGCTGTACCCGCATCTCGATGGGTCGCACCGCCGAAGAGCCGAAGGCGCGCCTGGGCGCGGTGCCCGGCGCCAGCGGCCTGTGGGTGAAGCACCGCACGCCGCCGCTCAACTGGGCGGTGGGCGCGGTGTTGGGCTCGCTGCAGTCGCCGACGGTGCCGACCTACCGCGTGTTCCGCGACGAAGCGCCGCGCTGAGCTCGGCGGCGCGCTTGACCTGTACCGCTGCGGTGCTTCGTGACAGACGCGGGCCATGCGCTTCGTGCTCCCGCTCCTCGTTCTCACTGCGTGCGGCCCTTCGGCCGTCTTGTCCGTCAACACCGACCGCAACTCGGCGCAGGCCAACGGCACGGAAGCCATCACCATCACGGCGACGGTGAAGGACGCCTCGGGCGCGGCGAAGTCGGGCGCCACTGTGACGTTCTCGGTGCCGTCGCCGGGCGCGCTCAGCGAGAGCAGCGTGACGACCGACGCGTCGGGCAACGCGGTGACGAAGCTGACGTCGACGGCGGTCGGTGCGCTGGTCGTGACGGTCTCCACCGAAGGCGCGGCCAACGACGTGAAGCCGTCGTTCACGTTCACGACGCCGAAGGCGCCCAATGAGCCCGCGGCGCTGCGCTTCACGCAGTCTCCGGCGACGACGCAGCTGAACAACCTGCTGCGGCCCATTCCGACGGTGGTGGTGGTCGACTCGGGCGGCATGGTCGTCACGTCGTCGACGGCGTCCATCACGGTGCGGCTGACGGCGGGCTCGTGCAGCGGCTCGCTGGGCAGCACCAGCCTGTTCACCGTCGCGGCGCGCATGGGTGAGGCGAGCTTCAACGGTCTGTCGGCGGCGAGCGCCGGCACGGGCTGCACGTTGACCGCCGACGCGGCGGGCCTCGAGCCTGCGGTGTCGACGGCCTTCGATATTCAGTAACGCGTCACCACACGACGCCAGCGTTGAGGCCGCCACGCAGGCCCACGCCGCGCGTCTGCCACAAGCCACCAGCGACGACCTCGACGAACCAGGGGAACGTCGCGCCGCGCCAGCTGAAGCCGAGGCCCAGCTGACCGCCAAGGCCGAGCTGCGGCGTGCGTTGCTCGTCGAACGCGCCCAGCACGCC
>CAYWON010000029.1:0-50626 GCA_964459885.1 uncultured Archangium sp. | reverse complement strand
GCGGTAGATGCGCGGCTGACCGTTGTTGCAGCCAGTGAGGGCGACGAACGACAGCGCGGCGAGAACGACAGGCTTCATAAAACGCATTTCAGTTTCCCTTTTTGTTGAACGGCCTGGTGAGGAGGCCGGGGCCGTTTGGCGTACCGCATGGTTGAAGTCAACGAGTTCGGAACCTGTGACACGGGACCCGAGCCCGCTGTGCAAAACGGCTTCAGACGGCCCGCAGGACGAAGAACTTCAAGTACCTACCCTCGCGGAATTGCAGGCGAATCGGGTGGTCCGGCGGCTGGTAGCGCTCCTCGACCATCGCCAGCTCGGCGCCCGCGTTGTACGCGCCTTCCTTCACCGCATCGAAGAACGCCTCGCTCGAGACGCGCGCCGAGCACGAAGCGGTGCAGAGAAGGCCGCCGGGCTTGAGCACCGCGAGCGCCTGCCGGTTGAGCGACGCGTAGCCGGCGATGGCGCCTTCGACCGCCTTCTGGCTCTTCGCGAAGGCCGGCGGGTCGAGAATGATCAGGTCGAACTTGCGGCCCTCGCGCTTGAAGCTGTCGAGCAGATCAAACGCATCGGCGGCGAGGAAATCGTGCGCGCTGGCGTTGAGGCCGTTGATCGTGAAGTTCTCTCGCGCGAGCGCGATGGCGTCGGCGTCTTGATCGACCGAGAAGACCGACTTCGCGCCGCCGAGCGCCGCGTTGACCGAGAACCCGCCCGAGAAACAGAAGCAGTTGAGGACGTCGAGGCCCTTCGAGATGCGGCGCAGCAGGTACCGGTTCTCGCGCTGGTCGAGGAAGAAACCCGTCTTCTGCCCGGCGTAGACGTCGACGAGGAACTTCGCGCCCCGCTCTTCGATGGTGATGGGCCGCGGCGCTTCAGGGCCCCACAGCATGCGGCCGTTGCCCTTCTCCTCGTCGACGTCGGCGTCGTCGCGGCCGATCTCGTCGCGACCCACGACGCCCTTGAGGCCGGGCACCATGCGCGAGAGCGCCTCGACGATCAGCGGCCGGTGCGGCGTGAGCCCCGCCGAGTACAGCTTCATCACCGCCCAGCCGTCGTAGAGATCGACGATGACGCCGGGCAGGCCGTCGCCTTCGCCGTGGATCAGGCGGAACGCGTTGGTGCCGTCCAGCTTGATCAGGCTCAACCGCGACTCGAGCGCGACCTTCACCTTCCGCTCGAAGAACGCGCCGTCGACCATCTCGCGCGGGTCGGTCGTCAAGACGCGCACCGCGATCGCCGAGTACGGGTCCCAATAGCCGCGGCCACAGAAGCGCCCGTCGTCGGTGAGATCGACCACGCTGCCGGGAGGAATGCGCGGCGCCGCTTCGATCGCCTTCTTGAAGACCCACGGGTGGCCCGCACGAATGTGACGACCGAGGCCCGGCTTCACAGGGACTTTCACGAGGTGGCTCATCGCTGCTTCTTTCTGGCGCGCACGACAGCGTCGGCCACTTCGCCGAAGCCCTTGCCCTCGCGGGCGCGCGTCACGAACTTCGGGAGATCAGTGAGGGTGTCGAGCACGTCTTTCACGTTGGCCACGCCGACCGAGAGGTGGAAGCCGCGGAACATGGGCGCGTCGTTGAACGAGTCGCCCACGTACACGTAGCGCGCGTCGTCTTTGGCGACGGTCTTCTTCCATTCAGCGCGGGCGAAGCGTTTGACGGCCTTGAGCTTGTCGAACTCGCCCAGCCAGCAGTTGACGTGCACCGAGCTGCGCACCGCGGTGACGCCGCGCTTGCGCAGGTACGCCTCGAGCGCGTCGGCCGCCTGCGCACCGAGCGCGACGTCTTCGTTGTAGTCGATGGCCACGTCGACCTCGGTGCCGGCGGAGTCCATCGACAGCTTCGCGCCGGGCACTTCTTTCATCGCGGCCTCGACCAGCGTCAGGAGCCGCTTGCGATGTACGGCCCGCACCGCGTCGTCTTGATCGAAGTTCTTCTCGAGCTTGCCGCCGCGCCACACGTAGTGGAGCGCGCCGTTCTCCATGATGGCGCCGGCCACGGGCCACTGACGCATCCACGCTTCGCCCCAGGCCGACGGGCGGCCCGACACCAGCACCACCGGCACGCGCACCGCGTTGAGCCACTCGATGGCGCGCAAGGTCGCCGACGTGAGCTTGCCCTTCGTCGTCAGCGTGCCGTCGACGTCGGTGAAGACGGCTTCGACTTTCGAGAGATCAGCCTCGCGCAGAGGCCGCATGGTCTGCGTCACGACGGGCTCAATAGACGGAGAGCCCGGCGATCTGCACCAGGAACTGCTCCAGCTGCAGCGCCACGCTGTCGGGCGTCGCGGCGACCTTGCGCTGGTTACGCAGGAAGAGGTCAAAGTCTGACGACCGCCCGTAGAGCGTCTGGGCCTGATCGAGCGCGGCCTTCAGCGTGCCCAGCTTCTCGTCGATGTCCTCGAGGTTGATCGCCTGCTCGAGCATCACGCCCACCGACGCCAGCACCTCTTGATCATGCTGCACGAGGATCTCTCGCTGGCTGATCAACGCGAAGCCGTCGACGAACTCCACGAAGGGCTCGAGCGCCTCGAGGATCTCGATCTTCGACGGCGCGCCGCCGGTGATCAGCTCGCGCAGCTTGAAGCGGAACTCGAGGATGCCCTTCTTGTCTTGCGCGCGCAGGGCCCGCCACGCCGCGGTGCGACCGAAGGCGTTGAGCTCTTTTTCCATCTGCTGGGCCTGCGCCAACATCTCGCCCGGCGCCGCGTCGCCCACCTTCTGGATGCGCACGCGCATCAAGCGGCGGAGATCGGCCGTCATGGTGCGCACCACCAGCGTGGCCTTGAGCGCCTCGTCGTACCCGGGCTCGACCTCGCGGCGTTTGCACTCGCCGAAGACCTGCGCGACGTCCCACACCAGCTTCCCGATCGAGTCGCGGAACTTGAAGCGGAAGATCTGCAGCTGGGTGATGAGGTTCCAGCGATCGCCGACGACCGACGGGTCGCGCATCGCCATGCCGAAGTTCATCACCTCGGCCTTCGAGGCCTGCGCGGCGCGGTTGAAGAGTTCGTCGACCTGCAGCTGCGCGCGCTCGGCCACCACGGCGTCGGCCGGAAAGCTGGCCTCGATCTGCGCGCAGAAGGTGTTCACCTCGGCGATGGTGCTGCCGATGATCGGCGCGACCTTTTCCCACATGGACAGGTCGGCTGAGCCGTCGACGTCGGGCTCTTCGTATTGCACGAGATCGAGCTCGCCCATGGCCGCGATGGTGCGGCTGGCGGCCATGCAGACCATGTGCGTGCGCGCCGCAAAATCCTGATCAGGCTCCTGCGCCAACAGGGCTTCCAACTTCGCTGGCAACACCACGGAGTCCACGGTGTTTCCAATATGCCAACGCCGAGCAGTTCGGCCAAAAGATCTGCTAACCCGCCGTGAATGCTGCGCGTGCGCGTGTACGACCAGGGGCGGCTGCTCGATGGTGACGAAGCGCTGCTCGAGAAACCCGGCCTCAAATGGATCGACGTGGCCCACCCTGACGAGGCCACGCTGCTGAGGCTGGGCGAGCGCTTCGGGCTGCACAAGCTGGCCATCGAAGACTGCCTGCACCTCGACCAACGACCGAAGCTCGAAGACTACGGCACGCACCAGTTCCTCGTGCTGCAGGGCTTCTCGTCAGAGAACGACGCGTGGGCCGATCTCGAGATGCATGAGCTGCACTTCTTCCTCGGGCCCGATTGGCTCATCACGGTGCACGACAAGACCGGCAAGGCGCTCGAGTCGGTGCACAAGCGCATCGACAGCGACCCCGCCGCCACCATCGGTCGCGGCGTCGATTTCGTCGCATACGTGATCGCCGACGCGTTGGTCGACCGGCACTTCCCGTTGCTCGACTGCTTCACCGACGAGATCGAAGAGCTGGAAGAGAAGATCTTCTCGGGGCCGCCTTCGCGCACGCTGCTGCAAGACATCTTCGCCCTCAAGCGCGCCCTCGTGTTGGTGCGGCGGGTGCTCTCGCCGCAGCGCGACGTGGTGGGGTTGCTGGCGAGGCGCGGCGTGCCGCAGGTGCAGGAGCGCACCACGCTGTACTTCCGCGACATCTACGACCACCTCGTGCGCATCTACGAGCAGCTCGAGTCGGCGCGCGATCTCATCAGCAGCAGCGTCGACGCGTACATGTCTCAGGTCGCCAACCGCACCAACGACATCACCAAGCAGCTGACGATCTTCGCGGCCATCTTCCTGCCGCTGTCTTTCATCGCGGGGTTCTTCGGGCAGAACTTCGACGTGCTCAGCCGCACCGAGTTTCTCTGGACCATGTTGGCGGCGATGGTGCTGCTGCCGCTCGGCATGCTCGCGTGGTTCCGCCACAAGGAGTGGATCTGATGCCTGCCCTTTCCATCGACGGTCGCGACTACTTCTACGAAGACCGGGGCGAAGGCGTGCCGCTGCTGCTGCTGCACGGGTTCCCGTTCACCAGTGAGAGCTACGCGCCGCAGCTCGCGTCACCGCCGCCCGGCGTGCGGTTGATCGTTCCCGATCACCGCGGCTTCGGAAAGAGCGCGCTCGCGCCCGGCGTCTCGACGATGGACGCCATGGCCGAAGACGCGCTCACGCTGCTCGACGCGCTGAAGCTTGATTCGGCCCTGGTCGGCGGCGTGTCGATGGGCGGCTACGTCGCCATCGCGCTGACGCGGCTCGACCCGGGCCGGGTGCGCGGGCTCTTGCTCATCGACACGCAGTCGACGGCCGACGACGACGCGGGCAAGGCCCGGCGCGAAGCCGTGGCGCAAGACGTCGAGAAGAACGGTGTGGGCGGCCTCGTCGACGGCATGCTGCCGAAGCTGATGACCGCGTCGGTCGACGCAAAGGTGCGCGCCGAGGTCGACGCGATGATGCGCGCCCAGTCACCGGCGGCGGTCGCGGCCGCGTCGCGTGGCATGGCCGAGCGCGTCGACGGCAAGGACATCTTGAGCCGCTACGCCGGCCCGTGCGCCATCGTCGTCGGCGAACACGACGCCATCACGCCCGTGGAGAAGGCGAAGGCGATGCAGGCGCTGGTGGTGGGGTCGACGTTGGACGTCATCGCCGGCGCCGCGCACCTGCCCAACCTCGAGCAGCCGGCGGCGTTCGCAGCGGTGCTGCAGCGTTTTACGGAGGGGTGCAGGTAACGGTATCGCCGGTCACTTCGCAGGTGCGGCAGCTGTTGGTCTTCTTCAGCGAGCCGTCGCGGCACTCGAGCGTGCCCTGCTTGTCGGTCGTGCACAGGCCCTTGCCTTCGGCCGATGACGCGCAGGCATCGCCTTCGGCGTTGCCCGTCATGTCGCACTTCACGACGTCGCCTTCGCGCTTGCAGCCGTTCGTGCCCTTGCAGGGCAGCGACGTCCACACACCGACCTTGCACTCGAGCGCGCTCGCGGCCGACTCACACAGGAAGCCGGACACGTTGCACTGCTCGCCGGCCATCGGCGTACCGCAGGCGGTCAGGAGCGAGAGAGCGGCGAACGAGACGAGAGCAGAGAGAAGGCGCATGGCGGGCGCGGACTATCTTCCTCGGGGAGATCTGAGTCAAACGAAAGGTCGTGTTAAGGGCGCGCTGCATGCAGCTCCACGTCAACGGCGAGCCCCGCGAGGTTCCTGACGGACTCTCGGTGGCCCAACTGCTCGGGCACCTGGCCATCAACGCGCCGCGCGTCGCCGTCGAGGTGAACGCCGAGGTGGTGGTGAAGGCGCTGCACGCGACGACGCAGCTCCGCAGTGGAGATCGCGTCGAGATCGTCACTTTCGTCGGAGGCGGATGATGTCGTTGACCATCGCAGGGAAGACCTTTGAGAGCCGGTTGATCGTCGGCACGGGCAAGTACCCCAGCCACGCGGTGATGAAGGCGTGCCATGAGTTCTCGGGCGCCGAGATGGTGACGGTCGCGGTGCGGCGGCTCGATCTCAACGCGAAGGGCGAAGAGTCGCTGCTGCACTGGATCGACACCAGCAAGGTGCAGCTGCTGCCCAACACCGCCGGTTGCTACACGGCCGACGACGCGGTGCGCACGTGCCGGCTGGCGGAAGAGCTGGGCCTCTCGAAGTGGGTGAAGCTCGAGGTGCTGGGCGACGAGAAGACGCTGTACCCCGACGTCGAAGAGACGCTGAAGGCGGCGCGCGTGTTGGTGAAGGAAGGCTTCACGGTGCTGCCGTACACGAGCGACGACGTCATCACGGCGCGCAAGCTGGCAGACCTCGGCTGTGCGGCGGTGATGCCGCTGGCCGCGCCCATTGGCTCGGGCCTCGGCATCCGCAACCCGCACAACATCCGGCTCATTCTCGAGACGGTGAAGGTGCCGGTCATCGTCGACGCGGGCGTGGGCACGGCGAGCGACGCGGCCATCGCGATGGAGTTGGGCGTCGACGCGATTCTCATGAACACGGCGATCGCGGGCGCGAAGGAGCCCCTGCGCATGGCGCGCGCGATGAAGCTGGCGGTCGAGGCCGGTCGTGAAGCGTTCCTCGCGGGGCGCATTCCGATGAAGGCGTACGCGTCGGCGTCGAGCCCGATCGTCGGCCTCGTCGGGCAGTGAAGCTGATCGTCATCACCGATTGGTCGGTGCCTGACTGTCTGGCGCGCGCGGCGGCTGCGGCGGCGGTGTCGAGCGACGTTGTGGTTCAGCACCGGCACCACGGTGTCTCGGCCGCGCAGTTCGAAGCAGAAGCGCTGCGGTTGCGCGAGCTGTGCCCGCGGTTGTTCATCAACTCCGACGCCGCGCTGGCGACGCGCCTGGGCGCGGGGCTGCACCTGCCGGAGCACCTGAGTGTCCCGGAGTTCGAAGGCCCGCTGACGAAGTCGACGCATTCCCCTCTCCCCGCTGGGGAGAGGGTCAGGGTGAGGGGTCAAACGACCTTCCTCGTGAGCCCGGTCTACGCGCCGTTGAGCAAACGCGAAGAGCGCGGAGCGCTGGGACCCAGTGGATTTCACGCCATCGCCGCCACCCTGCCCGGCCCCGCGTTCGCGCTGGGAGGCCTCACGCCTGACCGCATCGCTGCACTGAAACCGCTCGCCGGCATCGCCGTCATCGGCGCGGTGATGCACGCGCCCGACGCCGCGCGCGCGACCGAAGCCCTGCTGCGCGCGCTGGAGTAGGTTGCCGCGCGTGCAACGCATTCGACCGCTGGCGCTGGGCGAGCTGCTCGACCGCTCCGTGAACTTCTGGCGCCAACACTGGAAGCCGCTCTTTCAACTGATGGTCGGCTTCCAGCTCGCGCAGCTGATCGCGATGAAGGTCGCGCAGGTCGCCGTGAAGCGCTGGTTCCCCTTGTTGAGCAGCCCCGAGCTGTTGGCGCAGAGCAGCCGCGCGCCCGACGACGCGCTCCCGCAGCTCCTGGGCGCCATCGGCGTCATGGGTTCGCTGGGTCTGTTCGCGCTCTTCATCTCGGAGGTCTCGAACGTCGCCGCCGCGCGCTACGGCTGGCCACGCGTGACGGGTACCGGCGCGCCCAGCACCGGCGACGCGTTCCGTCACGCGGCGCAGCGCCTGCCGACGACGCTCGGCGCCTTCGCGCTCAGCATGGCGTGGTCCGCGATCGTCGCCGTGCTGCTCCTGCTGCCGGCCATCGGCCTTGCGGGCGCGTCGATCTGGTTCACGGCGGCTGGCAACGGAGCACCGGCGGCGATCTTCCTGGTGTTGGCGGGGCTCACGCTGGCGGCCGGGCTGGTGGTGCTGGTGCTGTGGTTCATCATCCGCTTCGTGATGCTCTCGCAGATCCTCGCGGTGGAAGACGTCGGTGCCTGGGCGGCCTTCCGTCGGGCCGATGTGATGTCTTCCGGCCGCGTGCTCGCGGGCTTCATGGGGCTGGTGAAGGTGCGCCTGACGGTGCTCATCACGGTGATGGGTGGCGTGCTCTTGTTGATGAGCGCGGTGACGACGGTGCCGACGCTGATCGCGGGCGGCGTCTATGGCGCTGGCTTCACGCCCGGCCGCGGCCTCGATGACGTGGTGCCCGCGTTGGTGCTGGTGCCCATCGAGCTGGTGCAGACGGTACTGGGCGCGGTGATCGCCCCGCTCTACGTGATGTTCCAGCTCTTCTTCTACGTCGACATGCGCTCGCGTCGCGAAGGGCTCGACCTCGACCTCGCGTTGGGAACGCCGTCGCCGTGATCACGTTACTGCTGCTCGCGTCGGTGGCCGCAGGGCCGTGCGAACGAGACGGCCTCACCGCGCACGAAGCGGCGCTGTGTCGCTATGAGGCCGCGACGACGGTCGAGCGAGACGTCGCCGAACTGCCAGCCATCTACGCGCAGCCGGGGTTCGAGCGAGCCCGCGAACGAAACTCAGGCGCGGTGCAGGCGCTCGTCGCGCAAGCGCGCGCGTGGCTCCTGTCGCTGTTCGAGACCACGGGCGCCGAGACGTACTCGAACGTCACACGCGTGCTGGTGCTGGTCGCGGCGGTGGCGATCGGTGTGTTCGCGGCCCTGCGGCTGCGGGCGCGTCGGGCGACCGCGACGGTCCCGCGTGTGGAGCGTGCCGCGACGGCGCTGCAGCTGGACGACCCGGCGGCCCACCGCGCGCGCGCCCAGCAACTCCTCGACAGCGACCCTCGCGAAGCCATCCGCGAGGCCCTGTTCTCGTTGTTGGCCACGCTCGAGCGACGCCGCTACGCGCGGCCCGACCGCACGAAGACGAACCGGGAGTTGACCGCTGAGCTGCCACGCAACGGCGCGCCTGCAGCGTTGACGGACGCGGTGACGCCGCTGTTCTCGTGGTTTGACCGCACCTTCTACTCCCTGGGCCGCGTCACCCCCGACGAGGCGCGGCGCTTCCTCCAACAGATCGCCGCCGTCACGGAGCAGGCGTGAGACGCGCGCTCGGCCTCGCTGCCCTGGTGACGGTGGCGCTCGCCGTCACCTTCGCCGCGCAGCGACCCGGGAGCGATTCACCGTTGCCGCTCGTCGAGAACCGCGGTCCTCGCGGGCTGGCGGTGCTGCACGCGTGGCTGCTCGCGAGCGGCGTTGAGGTGCAGACCGTCGACTCCGTCGAGACCGCGCTCCCTCAAGGCGCCGGCACGGTGGTGCTGGCGGCGCCCTCAGCGCGGGAGCTGGACGAGGCCGCCGTGGCGCGGCTCCGCACGTTCGTCGAAGGCGGCGGCACGCTCGTCTACCTCGTGCCGCGACAGGCTCCGCAGCCGCTGCTCAACGCGTGGCTCGACGTGAAGAGCGCGCCGGTCGCGCCGCTGAACGACGAGCCCGGGGTGAGCGACGTCGGCGGCTCGAGCGCGAAGGTGCTGCGCGCTCACGGCGCGGCGCGCGGGCTGCGTTCTGTCCGGCTCTCGGCGGACACCACCATCACCGTCGACAGCGAAGACGCGTTGGAGATCGTGGACAACCGCGGGCTGTGGTGGCGAGCCATCGGCCGCGGCGAGGTGTGGGTGAGCGCAGGCCCTGATCTCGCGCAGAACGCGCGGCTCGAGCTGGCCGACAACGCGAAGTTCTGGGCGCAGCTCCCGGCGCCGATCGTCTTCGACGAGACGCAGCACCGCGCGGGTGGTGTGGCGTTGCCGATCAACGTGCTCGCGACGGTCGTGCAGTTGTTGGTGCTCGCGGCGCTCTTCATCTGGGCGCGCGGCGTGCGCCTCGGCCCGCCGCGAGACGCGACCTCCCAGCCCGCGCAGTCGTCGATGGACTACGTGCGCGCGATGGCGACGCTGACGCGCAGCGCGAAGCTCGAGAGCGAGCTGCTGCCGCGCCTGAGAGCTCAGCTGCGAGCAGCGATGCAGGAACGCGCGGCCGTGCCGACGACGTGGGCGTGGCCTGAAGCCGCCAGAGAGACGGCTCGACGACTCACCCTGCCGGAGGCCGACCTGCTGGCCGCCGAGACGACCCACGATGTCGTAGCGCTCTCGCGGTGCGTCGCGCGCGTCGAGCACGCCAGCGTTGGTCCGTGACGGGGTCGCGAAGCGGCTCGGCTCCCGACGAGAGAAACCGCGAGCCCGCACGCCGGGCTTTTTGCAGCCCTCGCGCGTCGAGCACTCCGCCGTCGGCGACTGACGGCGTCGCGGAGCGGCTCGGCTCCCGACGAGAGAAACCGCGAGCTCGCAGGCCGGGCTTTCTGCAGCCCTCGGTCACCTCGCGCGTCGAGCACTCCGTCGTCGGCGACCGACGGCGTCGCGAGGCGGCTCGGCGCCCGATGAGAGACCGCGAGCCCGTACGCCGGTCTTTTGGCAGCCCTCGCGCGTCGAGTACTCCGCCGTCGGCGACTGACGGCGTCGCGGAGCGGCTCGGCTCCCGACGAGAGAAACCGCGAGCCGGCACGCCGGGCTTTTGCAGCCCTCGGTCACGTCGCGCATCGAGCACTCCGCTGTCGGCCATTGACGGCGTCGCGAAGCGGCTCGGCTCCCGACGAGAGAGACCGCGAGCCCGCAGGCCGGGCTCTTGCAGCCCTCGCGCGTCGAGCACTCCGCCGTCGGCGACTGTCGACGTCGCGGAGCGGCTCGGCTCCCGACGAAAGAGACGGTGAGCCCTCCCGCCGGGCTTTTTGCAGCCCTCGGTCACCTCACGCGTCGAGCACGTCGCGAACGGCTCGGCTCCCGACGAGAAAAACCGCGAGCCCGCACGCCGGGCTTTTTGCAGCCCTCGCGCGTCGAGCACTCCGCCGTCGGCGACTGACGGCGTCGCGAGGAGGCTCAACCTCCGACGAGACAGACTGAGCCGCCCGTCGGACTCTTTGCAGCCCTCGGGCGGCTCGCGCGTCGGCGACGGACGGCGTCGCGAAACGGCTCGGCTCCCGACGAGAGAGACGGTGAGCCCGCACGCCGGGCATTTTGCCGCCCTCGCGCGTCAAGCACTCCGCTGTCGGCGACTGACGGCGTCGCGAAAAGGCTCGGCTCCCGACGAGAGAAGCCGTGAGTCCGCACGCCGGGCTTTTTGCAGCCCTCGGTCACGTCGCGCGTCGAGCACTCCGTCGTCGGCGACGGAGGGCATCGCGAGCGGCTCGGCTCCCGACGAGAGAGACCGCGAGCCCGCACGCCGGGCTTTTCCGGCCCTCGCTCGTCGAGCACTCCGCCGTCGGAGACTGAGGGCGTCGCGAAGCGGCTTGGCTCCCGACGAGAGAGACCGCGAGCCCGTACACCGGGCTTTTTGCAGCCCTCGCGCGTCGAGCACTCCGCCGTCGGCGACTGACGACGTCGCGAGCGGCTCGACTCCCGACGAGAGAGACTGGGAGCCCGCCTGCCGGACTTTTTGCAGCACTCGGGGCGCACACGCGTGACGAAGCGCGGCCACTTCCGACGCCCGAGGGTCCGCAGGCCGAGCGCCGATGAAGCGCGCGACGTTCAGCCGCCGGTGCGCGTCGGCACCATCACCATGTCTCCCGCGATCGCGGGCGGGTCGATCTCATTGATGATCGGCCCGAAGGTCTCGGTTTGGCGCAGCGCTTCTTTGGCCGAGTGGTAGCGGGAACCGACCGTGTTCCCGAACCAGTCCGACGACGAACTCGACTTCGCCGCGTTGCGCGCACCGAAGCCGATGGCCGCCGCGACGAGCGCGATCACCATCGCCACCGCGCTCAGCGCCTGTCGACGCAGCTTCTCGACGCCGCGGGGACAGTCAGCCGTTAGCACCGTGCCATCGGGCCGCTGGAACACACGCCCGCACACGCGGCCTTCGGCCTTGAAGAGCAGCGCCCGCGCGTCGGCCTCGCTCAGCGCTTTCACGTTGAAGACGTTGAGCTTGCACTGCGCGCAGAAGCGCACGCGCTCGTCGCCCGTCATGTGCTCCCACTTCACCTGACACGGACTCGCGATGCGCACCTGGAGGGCCATGTGCCCTTCAACGGTCGTCGCGCTCAGCCGATCTCCGCGCTTCACGCTCTTCGGCGCGGAGCTGCTCCAGCGCACCGAGCTCGACGCGCACGTCCGACACGTTCACGTTGGTGATCATCTGCTCGGCCGTCACCACGCCCAGCGGGCCGCCCGAAGCGCCAATGGCCAGCCGCGCGCCGACGAACAACATGGCGCCACCGATCACCAGCGCCAGAATGCCGAGCACCGGCGCCTGCGTCTCAGGCGGCACGCCGGGCGTGACGATCAAGAGCGATGACGCAGCGAGACTGCCCCACGTCTTCTGCAGCGCGTCGGTCGGCGGCTTCTCGGCGCGACCCAACAAGACGCCGGGCTTGATGACCCGCCGCAGCGGCGCTGGGTCGTTCCACATCGCCTCGCGCTGCGTCTTCGGCGCGCGATCGAGCGCGTTGAGCCACTTGATGAGGTCGGCCGACTCGAGCCGCACGGCCGCGCGCACGAGCCCCGACCGGCTCATGTCGTCACGCACCGGCGCCCAGGCGGCGACCCAGACGGGCGGCTTGTCGTACAGGTGCGTCGAGCGACCGTCGACGCGCGTGACGAGCGCCTCGAGCTCACCCTGCTCGTTCTCGAGCACCATCTGCTGCGTGTCCAACGTGCAGTTCCGCAGCTCGACCCAGCGCGGCCCCGGCTTGTCGAGCCAGTCGAAGCACTCGGCGCGCAACGGCCTGTCGACCTGAAAGACGTACGCCGCGATGAATGAATAGACGCCGAACCCGGCGAGGCCCAGCCCCAGCACGATGGTCAACGCGGCGCGCGGCACGGCGGGGAGCCTACCGCGAACCTCGACTGACGACGGCTCTGAGAATAGAGGACGTGCCGCTGTGACGACCCCCGCCGCGCTGGAGATCGACGACGTCAGCAAGCGCTTCGGCACGCGGTGGGCCGTGGCGCGGCTCAGCTACAGCCTGCCTGCCGGTCGGTCGCTCTTGCTCACCGGCCACAATGGCTCAGGCAAGACGACGCTGCTGCGCATGATCGCCACCGCCACGTTCCCGACCGCCGGCGCGCTCCGCGTCTTCGGGCAGGAGACGCGAAAGCACCGCAACGCGCTCCGACACGACGTCGCGCTCGTTTCGCACGCGTCGTACCTCTACGAAGATCTCACCGCCGCCGCGAACCTCACGCTGCTGGCCGAGTTTCTCGGCGTCGACGACATGAAACCGCGCGTGGCGTCGCTGCTCGATCGCGTCGGCCTCTCGGCGCGCGCCACCAGCCCCGTGCGTCAGTTCAGCGCCGGCATGCGCAAGCGCCTCGCCATCGCGCGGCTGCTGCTCAAGGCGCCGAAGCTGGCGCTCTTCGACGAGCCCTTCGGTGAGCTCGACCCCGCGGGAATCGTGTGGATGGAGTCGCTGCTGCGCGACTTGAAGGCCGGCGGCACGACCGTGGTGTTGGCCACGCACCTCGTCGAGCAGGGCCAGTCGCTGACCGACGAGCGGCTGCACCTCGTCGAAGGTCGCAAGGAGTCGCCGTGAAGCCCATCGGCCTGCTCCGCGCGTCGTGGCTCGTGCTGCGGAAGGACTGGCAGATCGAGTGGCGCACGCGCGCGCGCATGACGGCGCTCATCTTCTTCGCGCTCTCGACGTTGCTGCTCTTCTCGTTCGCCATGGGCCCGGACATCAAGATGCTGCGCGCGCACGCGCCGGGCTACCTGTGGCTCGGGCTGCTCTTCGCCAGCACGCTGTCGCTCGGCGAGTCGTTCCGCGTCGAAGGCGAGAACCAGGCGCTCACCGGCCTCGTGCTGACGCCGGTCGATCCGCGCGCCATCTTCCTCGGCAAGGTCTTCGGCAACACGTCATTGCTGTTCGTGCTCTCGCTCGTGCTCTTGCCGGTGGCCGTCGCGCTCTACGACATCGATCTCACGCACGCGCCGGTCTACCTGGTGACGACGCTCTTCCTCGGCAGCCTCGGCATCAGCGCGCCGGGCATCGTGTATTCCGCCATCGCCGCAAACGCGCGCGCCCGCGACGTCATGCTGCCGTTACTGATGTTCCCCATCTTGATGCCGCTCTTGCTCGCGGCGGTGAGCGCCACGCGCTTCACGCTGATGGCTGACGCCCAGGAACAGCTGCCCTCATGGCTGCAGTTGCTGGCCGCTTTCGATCTCATCTATCTCTCTGTCGGGTTCCTCCTGTTCCCGAAGATCGCCGAGGAAGACTGAACCATGCCGTCGTGGGCTCCGTTGGTGATGTTGGCCGTTGTGGTGACGATGATCATCGTCCACGTCGCCGTGCCGTCGACGCGCGCGTGGCTGTGGAAGGTGAGCCTGGGGCTGGGCACCGCGATGCTGGCGGCGCTGCTCTACTTCGGCCTCTTCTGGGCGCCGCCTGAAGCGTTCATGAGCGACGTCGGCCGCATTCTCTACGTGCACGTGCCGCACGTGTGGATGTGCCTGTTGGCCTTCACGCTGAACGTGGGCTGCGCCGTCGCGTACCTGATGAAGAAGTCGTGGCGCACCGACGCCATCGCCGAAGCGTCGGCCGAAGTGGGCGTCTACTTCGGCGCGTGCGGCGTGCTGATGGGCAGCATCTGGGCGCGACCGACGTGGGGCGTCTGGTGGGACTGGGATCCGCGCCTCATCTCCACGACCGTCATGCTGCTCGCGTACGTCGGCTACCTCGCGCTGCGCAGCTTCACCGACGACCCCGAGCGTCGCGCCACGTGGAGCGCCGCGGCGGCCATCTTGAGCTACGTCTCACTGCCCATCGTCTGGTTCTCGGTGCGCTGGTGGAACTCGCTGCACCAGGTGCAGAGCAGCCCGTCGACGGTCGACAAGCCGATGACCGCGGTGCTGCGGTGGGGCGCGACGACGTTCCTCTGCTTCCTCTTCGTCTTCATCGTCAAGCGCTACGAGCTCGCGCGGTCGCGTCAGACCGGCGCGTTGGACCTGCCGCCGCTGCAGGCGCCCAAGCCGGAGGTGACGGCATGAAACGGTACGTCGCAGTCGTTGCGCTCTTTTCGGCGGTGGCCTTCGCAGATCTTGCGCCAATGCCGCCCGACGAGCGGCCGTCACCCGCCGCGCAGATGCCCACCAACCCGGCGCTTGAGCACCCGGAAGGCATCGAGAACGTGCCGATGGGCGTCATTCAAGGCGGCTGGGGCTACGTCTACGCCGCCTGGGGTGTCGGGCTGGCCGGCGTGTTGCTCTACGGGCTCAGCCTCCTTATTCGTCGGCCCGAGGCGAAGTCATGACTTCAGAGAACAAGAACCGGTTGATTGCCGTCGCAGCGATTCTGGTCGCCGCTGGCGCGCTCGCGTGGATCGCGTTTGGCAGCATCGGCGAGAACCTCGTCTATTACTGGAAGCCGTCTGAGATGGCCGCCCAGGGCGACAAGGCCATCGGCGCGACGGTGCGCCTGGGTGGGGTGGTGGTGCCCGGCACCATCGACCTCAAGAGCGACGCGCCCAACATCCGCTTCCGCGTGGCCGACTCCCACAGCCCCGGCGCCGCGAACGTCGAGGTGCGCTGCACCGAAACGCCGCCGCAGATGTTCCGCGAGGGCATCGGCGTGGTGGTGGAAGGCACGCTGTCGAAAGACGGCGTGTTCCGCTCGAGTCGGTTGATGGTGAACCACAGCAACGAGTACCGCGCGCCCACCGACGGCGGCACCATGCCCGACGAGGCGTGGAAAGAATCTCTGAGCCAGACGAATTGAAGTGCTGATGGACGCGAGCCTCAGCGCTCGCCCCGTCGGGGGGAAACCGTTACAAGCCCGCCCGTGAATTCCACGCTCGGCTACGGGTTCGTTCTGCTCGGCCTCTTGTGCGCTGCGTTCGCAGCGTTGGTCGGCATCATCACCGGCCTCCAACGGAAAGAGAGCGCCCTGCCCTGGGTGCAGCGCGGCATCTACGGCTACGCGTTCTCGATGATCGCCAGCAACCTGGTGATGGTCGGCGCGCTGCTGCAGCACGACTTCTCGGTGAAGTACGTCGCGCAGGTCGGCAGCAAGGCGACGCCGACCATCTTCACCATCGTCTCGCTCTGGAGCGCGCTGGAAGGCTCGATCCTCTTCTGGGGCGCGATCATGGGCCTGTACCTGTTCGCGTTCGCGTTCATCTACCGGAAGGAGCACGGCCGCTACATGCAGCTGTCGCTCGGCGTGATGGCGGCGGTGGCGACGTTCTTCGCGTTCCTCATCGCGGGCCCCGCCAACCCGTGGACGGCGATCCCCTTCCCGCCTGCAGATGGCCCGGGCCCCAACCCGCTGCTGCAGAACCACCCGCTGATGATCATCCACCCGCCGATGCTGTACCTCGGGTACGTCGGCATGACGATTCCGTTCGGGATCGCGGCCGGTGCGCTGCTGCGCGGCGAGCTCGGCGACGCGTGGCTGGTGCCGCTGCGTAAGTGGACGCTGGTGCCGTGGATCTTCCTCACCATCGGCATCATCCTCGGCAGCTGGTGGGCGTACGCGGTGCTCGGCTGGGGCGGCTACTGGGCGTGGGACCCTGTCGAGAACGCGTCGTTCATGCCGTGGCTCACCGCGACGGCCTTCATGCACTCGACGATGGTGCTCGAGAAAAAGAAGGCCCTGAAGCTGTGGACCATCGCGCTCGCGCTCGCCAGCTTCGTGCTCACCATCATCGGCACGTTCATGACGCGCTCGGGCGTCTTCAACTCGGTGCACAGCTTCACCCAGTCAGACATCGGGCCGACGTTCCTCGTTTTCATCGGAGTCCTGCTCGTCTTCTCGGTCTTGCTGGTGGCGATGCGCGGTCACATGTTGGTCGCCGAGACGCAGCTGGGCGGCATTGTGTCGCGCGAGGGTTCGATTCTGTTGAACAACCTCGTCTTCGCCGCGCTGACCTTCGTCGTCTTGCTGGGCACGCTCTTCCCGCTCATCAGCGAAGGCGTCTTCAACGAGAAGCTCACGGTCGGCGAGCCGTACTTCAACAAGATGGCGCTGCCGCTGGGCCTGGTGATGCTCTTCCTGATGGGCGTGGGCCCGATGTTGCCGTGGGGCGACGCCGACTCGAAGACGCTCATCAACACCGCGGTCGTTCCCGGCGGCGTGGGCCTCGTCACGGCGATCGTCTGCTTCGCGTTCGGCTACCGCGGCTTCATGCCGTTGATGACGTTCGGCCTCGCGGGCTTCGTCACGGTGGTGACCTTCCGTGAGCTGCTGTTGCCGGCGCGCGAGCGCATGGCGTCACAGAAAGAGGGCTTCGGCACCGCGTTGTTCGTCAGCGCGTCACGCGCGCGGCGGCGCTTCGGCGGCTACATCGTGCACCTCGGCATCGTGATCATCATCGTCGCGGTGGCCGCTTCGAGTGCCTACAAGGTGCACAGCACCGGCACGCTCAAGCCCGGCGAAGCGATGGCGGTGGGCGACTACCGCGTGCGCTTCGATGGCCTCGAGCGCGGCAAGGAACCGCACCGCGAGTGGATCGCCGCGAACCTCACGATCGCCACGCACAGCGGTCAGGAATCGACGTTCCACGGGCAGAACGCACCGCGCATGAACTTCTACGAGCGCTCCACGGACCCTGTCGGTTCGCCGACCGTCAACGAGCGCGTCTTGCGCGACGTCTACGTGTCGTTGCTCTCGTACGACACGGCGTCTGGCTCAGCGAGCTTCAACATGTGGGTTTTCCCGCTCGTGGGGTG
The DNA here is from genome assembly GCA_964459885.1 of uncultured Archangium sp. Classification (GTDB taxonomy): domain Bacteria; phylum Myxococcota; class Myxococcia; order Myxococcales; family Myxococcaceae; genus Archangium_A. The sequence goes on along the minus strand of CAYWON010000029.1, from coordinate 33,237 downwards.
GATCTGGTACGCGATCCCCATCCTCGCGCTGGGGACGCTCATCGCGCTGTGGCCGCAGCGTCGTCGCCGTGAAGCCGCGGGGGCCGCGTGAAGCGCACCGTCTCCATCGTCGTCGCGCTGATCCTCATCGGCGGGCTCGTCTTCATTCTGGGCCGCGCGTTCGGCACCGACCCGCACTCGGTGCCGTTCAAGCTGGTGGGCAAGAAGGCGCCGAACTTCACCATCAAGCGCCTCGACACCGATGAGCTGGTCTCGCTGTCGAGCTTCGCGGGCAAGCCGGTGGTCTTGAACTTCTGGGCGACGTGGTGCGGGCCCTGCAAGGTCGAACACCCGGTGCTCGACTGGGCCGCGTCGGAGTACGGCGACGAGGTGGTGTTCCTGGGCATCGTGTTCGAGGACACCGAAGCGAACACCAAGCGCTTCTTGAAAGAGAACGGCTGGAGCTTCCCGCAGCTGTTCGACCCCAGGTCGACGGTGGCGGTGGACTACGGCGTCTCGGGCGTGCCGGAGACGTACTTCATCAACCGCGACGGCATCATCGTGAAGAAGTCGATCTATCCGTTCCAGGCGCCTGAGCAGTTCGCCAGGGAAATAAAGGAGATCCTCCAGTGATCGCGCTCATGCTCTCGCTGGTGCTGGCTCAGGGCTACGCGCCGCCGCGCCAGGGCCAGGACCCGCTCGACGCCGAGCGTGAAGCCCGCGTGCAGCGCATCGGCAAGCTGCTGCGGTGCGCGGTGTGTCAGGGCGTGTCGATCGCCGACTCACCTGCGTCGATGGCGCGCGCGCAGCTGGACAAGGTGCGTGAGCTCGTCACCGAAGGAAAGTCGGACGACGAGATCTTCGACTACTTCGTCGATCGCTACGGGCAGTGGGCGCTGATGGAGCCGCGAAAATCGGGCGTGGCGCTCGCGGTGTGGGTGGCGCCGATCGCGGTGTTGATACTTGGGTTGTTGCTGGTCATCGGCTCGACGCGGCGCAAGCCCGTGGTCCCCTCTCCCCCGCGGGGAGAGGCTCAGGGTGAGGGGCCAGCCGACGACGACTACCTCGCGCAGGTACGGAAGGATCTCGAGCAATGAACCCGCCCGCCACCAACTGGCTGCCCGGTCTCGCGGTGCTGGGCGTCGGCGTCGCCACCGCGCTCGTCTACCTGCTCTCAAGCAAGAAGCTGCAGGCCGACGCACCAGCACCCGAGTCGCTCGACGACTTCGACGCGCGTTACCAGCGGCTGCTGGCCGAACTGAAAGAGCACATCGCCAACAAGCACCTGCTCTCTGACGAGGCCTTCGCGACCGAGAAGGCGCGCCTCGAGCAGGCCGCCGCCGACGTGCTGCGCGAGCGCGCGAACAAGAAGAGCGACGACACGCGCAAGCAGGCCCGCGCCGAGAAGCTCGCGAAGGCCGAGCCGACGCTCTTCTCCAAATACCCGGCCGTCATGGGCGGCCTCATCGGTGGCGGCGTGGTGGCGTTCTTCGCCTTCCTCGGTTGGCAGCTGACGCAGAACTCCGCGCCCAAGCCTGAAGAGATGCCGCGCCAGCCGCCGCCGATGCAGGCGAGGTCTGACGCGAAGCTGGAAGCGCTCGCCGCGCGCGTGCAGTCGAACCCCGAAGACGTCGACGCGGTCAGCGACCTCGCCATCCTCCTCATTCGCCGGCAGGCGTTTCAGGACGCGCGGCCCCTCGTGCAGCGCGCGATGCTCATCGACCCGTTCCACCCGCGGGCGCGCGTGGGACAGGGCGTGGTGCGCGCGCTCGAAGGCGACCTCGGCGGGTCCATCGACGAGCTCGAGCGCCTGACCGCGCGGTACCCCGAGGCCTACGACGGCTTCATGTTCGCGGGCATGTTGTCGCTGGAAGACAACGACGAGACGCGCGCGCTGCGGAACCTGAAGCGCTACGTCGAGCTGGCGCCCGCGTCGGAGCAGCCTCCGATGATGCGGGTGGCCGTGAAGCAGCTCGAAGAGAAGCTCGCCGCGCCGCAGCCATGAGCGTCGCGTGGTTCTCGGAGCTGCACGCGCTCAACGAGGCCGGCCGGTTCGATGAGGTCGTCGACCGTGCGGCGAAGTACGTGCGCGCGCGCCCGAAGGACTACGCGCTGCGGCTGCAGGTCGGCAAAGCGCTGCTCTCGCTGGGCAGACTCAAGGAAGCCCACACGCAGCTCGACGCGGCGGTGAAGCACTCGAAGGGCCTCGCAGCGTGGCCGTGGTTCTACGTGGCCGCGGTGCACGCGCGCACCGGCGAGACCGAGCCGATGTTCACCGCGCTCGAGCACGCGCAGGCCATCGACAAGAAGCTGGGCGCAGCAGCGTACGAGTCACCGTGGTTCGCGGCGTTCTGGAAGGCGAAGCGTTTTCAAGCGCTGTTCCCGCGCGTCGCCGTCGCCGTCAAAACAGCACGCCGGGGTTCAACACGCCCGAAGGGTCGAGCTGCGCCTTCACGGCCTTCAAAGCCGAAGCGAAGAGCTCCGGCCGCTCGCGGTCGAACCAGGGGCGGTGCGTCCGCCCGACGGCGTGGTGGTGCGTGATGGTGCCGCCGGCCCTGGTCAGCGCGTCTGACGCGGCCTGCTTCAGCTCCGCCCACTGCTCCAGCTCGCCGCCGCGCTTCGCCCGCCCCAGGAACGTGAAGTACGGCGCGGGCCCGTCGGCGTAGACGTGCGTGAAACGGCAGCTCACGACGCCGCCACCGCACACCCGTTCGAGCGCACTGGTCATCGCGCCGATGACGTGCTCGTACAGCGAAGGAAACGCGGCCCAGGTGCACGCCGTCTCGAAGGTGTCGGCCAGCATGCCGAGGCGGATCATCGCGTCTTGCAGGTACGGCCCTTTCACGAACGACGCCTTCCACGTCTCGCCGGACTTCTTGCCCTGCGCCACGCCGCCGTGCGCCGCGCAGATCGCGAGGCCGTGATCCAACAACGCGTCGACGGGCGCGCCGGCCGACTCGAAGGCCAGCACCAGCACCGACGCACCGTCGAAGGTCACGCCGTTGATCATCGCTTCCTGCGCGTCGAGCAGCCGGCAGTTGGCGGGCTGCAGGCCGGAGTGCAGCAGCTCGCGCACAGCCCGCACCGCGCGCGTGAAGTCCTCGAAATGCACCGACGCGCCGGCGCGCACGGTCGGCTTCGGGCGAACGCGCATCCACGCCTCGGTGATGACGCCCAGCGTGCCTTCGCTGCCGATGACGAGTCGGTTGGGGTCGACGCCCGCGCCGCTGGCTGGAAAGCGCTTCGTCTCGATGACGCCACGGGGCGACACCATTCGCACCGCCTCGACCAGCTCATCGATGTGCGTCGGCCCCGTCGCGAAGTGACCGCCCGCGCGCGTGGCGATCCACCCGCCGAGCGTCGAGAACTCGAACGACTGGGGAAAGTGCCGCAGCGTGAAGCCGTGCGGCGCCAACTGTTGCTCCAGCGCGGGCCCGAACACGCCGCCTTCGATGCGCGCCACGTGTGAAGCGTCGTCCACTTCCACCACGCGGCTCAGCTTCGCGAGCGACAGCGTCAACGCCCCGCGATGCCCGGCGCCGAGCCGTGGCTCCACGCCGCCCACCACCGACGAGCCGCCACCAAACGGCGTCACCGACAACTTCTCGCGCTCGGCGATCTCCAGCGCCGTCACCAGCTCCTGCTCGTCACGCGGCGTCACCACGAAGTCTGGCGCCGTCGAAAAGTCGCCGCGGAAGCCACGCACCCGGTCGGGGTACGCCTTGCCCATCGCGTGCGCGGCGCGGCTGACATCGTCGGCTGTTGCGAAGTCACGCAGCGCCACAGGCACCTCGACGCGCGCAGCCGGCACGCGTGGTGTCGCGCCGTGTTCGACCTCGCTCGCGCCGAAGAACGGCTCCACGCGCGCCTGCGTCTCAGCCACGTCAGCGGCAGCTTCAACTTCGCCCCAGCCCCAGAGGTTCTTCATTCTTTCTCTCCGCGCAGGAACAGCCGCGCCTCGGCTTCCTTCAACTTGTCTCCGCTGACGCCGGCCTTCACCAGCGCGTCACGCAGCGCTACGGCGTTGCGGTCCTGCACCACGTGGCTGCACTCGGGGAACAACGTGGGCACCGTTTCAAACGTGAGGTTCACCGGGTAGTCGCGGCACATCAGCGGCCGCGAGCTGTACGAGTCACACCGCTTCGTCGTCGGGTCGTAGTGCGTGCAGCGAAACGTGAAGACGCGGAAGCGAGGATCGCGCGAGACCAGCTCGAAGCCATTCACCTGGCGCTGCCACCACAAGAACAACCGCCGCGCGGTCGGGAAGTGCCACGTGAAGCGGCTCACCGGGATGCCGGGCGCCTCGCAGCAGCGACCGCAGCCGTTGCAGGCGCCCAGCAGCCGGTAGCGCGGCGGGCGCGCGAGGCCTCGCGTGATGCGGAGGTCGAAGGCCTTCACCCAGCGCGCGAGCAGCTTCAGGACCTGGCGAACGGCGCCGTCACGCATCGCCAGCAGGCTACACAACCCCTCGAAACCTTGGGGGTTCTGGCCGCCTCTTGTCGCGCAGCGTCGAAAGGCGTACTCGCGAGTCAGGGCCGACCATGTACGACCAACCGATCTCGCTCCCGAACCACCGCTTCCGCGTGCACTCGGAAGACCCCGCGTTCCACGTGACGTGGCGCGGCGGGAGCCGGTTTCTGCTGTCGGGTGAGATCGCCCTCGACCCCAGCGCGGAGCTCGACGTGTCGTCGCCCAGCGAGTCGTTCGAGGTGTCGCTCGCCACGCACAGCACGCCGACGCACGCGGTGGCCGCGCTGCGCCGCGCCCTGCCCCGATCGATCTCGATGCGTCACGAGCCCGTCAAAGACGGCGTGGAGCTCGTCTTCAGCGAAGCGCTGGTGCCCGCCGCGAAGCCGCCGCGCCTGCGCCTCTTCAGCACCGACGCGCAACTGCGCATCAAGCAGCTCGACGAGAACCGCGTGGAGTTCCTGGGCGGCGTGCAGGCCGACTGCCTCGTCACGATTCTCTGTGACTCGCGCCGCGCGACCGTGAAGCTTGAGGCCGGCATGTCGGCGAAGCTGACCGCGACGCTCGTGGGCGCCAACGTGCCGCACGGCTTCCGCGCGCTCGTCGATGGGCCGGTGGTCAGCGTGTGGAAAGACGCCGACTTCTTCTCGGCTGTGGCGTGAAGCGCGCTGCACGTCGTGTGCAGGTGACTGCACACCGCTGACCCACCATCGCTCGATCACACCGGTGGCACGGCGACTGCTCTGGCGCCGCGCATGCGCGTTGCCTTCACCCTGCTGTGTTGCCTCGTGGGCCCGCGGGCGATCGCCGGAGGAGACCGCGAAGCGCAGGTCATCAACGGCGTCGTCACGCTGACGCGCGGCGCGTCGGTGCAGACGCTCGCCGTGCCCTGCGAGGCGACGGCGGTGCTGCTGCGCGCCACGCTGCTGGTGGGCTGCGCCGACGGTCGGCTCATCGAGTACGACGTCCGTGGCACGCCGCGCATCGTCGAGGTCAAGCGCGCCGCCGGGCCCGTGATCAGCCTGACGCCCACCATCTTCGACGTCTGCGTCACCATCACGACAGGTTCGACCGACGCCGACGTCGGCACGGCGACGCTCGCCGGTGACTGCAGCCCGCAGCCAGCCCGTGCACCGACGGACGCCGAGCGCGTGGCGGCAACCGAAGAAGAAGCACGGCTGCTCGCGGTGCTGGCGCCGGCGAGGCCGGCCGAGGGTCAGCTCCGGTACCGGGTCGGCGGGGTCTTGATGCTCCACCCGTTCTCCATTGTCCACCTCGGTGCGCTGCTGTCGCTCGTCGTCGACTGGCGCGCGGCGTTCCCCTTTGCCGTGCGCGCCGCGCTGACGCCGCTGGGGGGCTACGGGGCGTTGGTTCCCGGTGGGCGCGCCGTCGGAAGCTACGGCGGAGTGCTCGAGGCGGGGCTCGACACGCACCTCTTCGGGCTCGGCGTCGGCGTGGGGTTTGGTCGCGCCGAACCGAGCGGGGTCTTCACGCTGGGCCCCACGCTTCGCGTCGGCGCGGTTGACGGGCTGAACCTCGTGGCGCGCGCGGGCCTGCGCTTCGTCGGCACGCCGCTGCAGAACGCCGACGGCGTGTTGACGGTGCCGCTGGGCCCCATCGCTGTCATCGCCCGTGGCACCTACCGCCCGTCGGACACTGGCGTTCCGTTCGACGCGGAGCTCGGCCTGCGCATCCCCGTCGACCGCGACAAGAAGGTGTCCGTCGTGCCCACCGGCGGCGCCGCCGTGCTTCGCACCGCGACGGTGGCGAGCGCCGGCATCTACCTGGAGGTGAAGCAATGAACCGCTCGATGGTGCTGCTGGTGGTGACGACGGCGATGCTCGTGCGCGGTGAAACCGGGCAGAAGCTCGCCGACCTGCCGGTGGACGAGTCGAGCCCCCACGAATCGGTGTTGGTGCGAGAGCGGTTGCCCGGGTTGCTCGACGTGCAGCTCCGCGCGACGTACCTGACGCTGCTGGGCGCCAGCACGTACTTGAGCGCCGAGTACCACTTCGGGTGGCCGCTGATGGTGCGGGTCATGGGAAACGTCGACTTCGGCGTCGGGGCTTTCGACAACACCCGCTCGATCGCGCGAGCGCTGCTCGAGGCCGGCCTCGACCTGCCCGGGCTGGCAGTGCTCATCGGCGGAGGCGTGCAAGCAGACGGCTCGCCGGGGCTGTTGTCGTTCGCGGTGCGCGCCGGCACCCTCGATGGCCTCAATCTCGACGCGAGGATGACCCTGGCCGTGCCGATTCAATCGAAGCCGCAGCTGCGGCCCGAGGTTACCGCCTCGGTCCCTGTCTCACGAGGCGTGACCCTGCAGGCGTACGGCAGTCTTGAGACCCGGCCCTATGAGGATGCCTACAGCTACCGCTTGATCGACTGGCGCGTCGAAGGCCGGGTGCGCATCGCGCTCAGCGAGACCGTGGCGAAGACCCGCGTCGGCTTCTTTCTGACGCCCATCGTCGGCGTCTACACGATGACCTGGAACACCGTCGTCGCGCCCACCGCCGGCCTCATTCTCACGTTCCGCCACTGACGGCGGTTTCGTGGCGCTTCTGCCAAGCGCATTGACGAAACCATCGCAGCGTCATGTGCGCGCGCTGACGACAACCTGCACATGGAGTCCGCAGAGGTCACCGAGCCGGTCTCACTCGTACACCCGCGCGCCGCGCAGGTGACGGTGCTGGCGAGCCACGGCGGCGTGCACGTCACCGAGATCACCACCGGCACCCTGCACGTCCAGTTCGCGGAGACCGGCGCGCACGTCGTCTCGCTGTCACTGCGCGTCGACGGCTCGTTCGTGACGCTCGAGGTGCCTCGCGTGCTGGGGCTCGAGTCGTTGCGCGACGCGCTCTCTTCAGCGTTGCCCGACGGCTACCTCGTCGTCTCGCACCCGTCGGTCGACGCGCTCGTCGTCACCATCGCGCGCGGCTGGGAAGTCGAGGCCGCGCCCCAGCTCTTCGTCACCTCGTACGACACCACGCTGCGCGCCCGGAAGATCGGCTTGAACCGGCTGCTGCTGCGCGGCATCGCGCGCGGCAAAGGCGACGTGGTGGTGCGCGTCAACGAGCGCACGCTGCACGTGCGCCCCGACAAGGGAGAGACCGCGCTGCAGGTCGCCGAGCGGGTTCGTGAACAACTCGCCGACACGCACATCACGCTCGTCACCGTGCCCACGGAGGCCATCGGTGAGGTGACGCTGACGGTGCTTCCCCGGCGGTGACGTCGTCGATATGCGCAGGGCATGCGTCACTTCGCCCTCGCGCTGATGCTCACCTCGTGCGCGAGCACCCACGGCACCATCTCGACCCGCACCGCTGAGCTCGGCGCCGCCAGCAGCCTGTGCGAGCACCGCGTGCCAGGCGACGCGTGCGTGAAGTGCCACCCGACGCTGGCGGCAGAGTTCAAGAAGGGCGGCGACTGGTGCGCGGAGCACGACGTGCCCGAGTCGCAGTGCCTCATCTGCCACCCCGACCTCACGTTCGATCCGCTCCCGGCGCTGAACGCGACGGCCGATCTCACGTGGCTCTCGCGCCAAGGCGAAGCCGTCGGGCCGCTCGCGGACCGCGCCGTGAAGGGCAAGGTCACCGTCTTCGATTTCTACGCAGACTGGTGCGCGCCCTGTCGCAAGGTCGACCTCTTCCTCTACGCAGCGGTCAACCAGCGGCCGGAGCTCGCCGTGCGGAAGCTGAACGTCGTCAGCTGGGAAACGCCCCTGGCTGCGGAACACATGAAGGACGTGCCCACGCTGCCGCACCTCGTCGTGCTGGGTCGCGACGGTCGGCAGGTTCGGGTCATCAGCGGCTTCAAGCTCGACGAGCTCGAGGCCGCGATCGAGGAGGCCTCACGATGAGATCATGGCTGCTGCTGTTCGCGCTGGCGCTCGGCTTCAGGCCGACACCCGCCGACGCCTGAGCGGGTTGAAGCAACCCCAACCTTCCGGTCGGAGGGTCCACAACCAGCGACGTGAAGCCAGGCACGCTGCTCGTCGGCGCGCAGCTCATGGGGACGACCGTGCAGGTCACCCACGAAGCGGTGTGCCCCGACATCGGGCCGGTGTGTGCCGAGCGTGACGAGCCGCCACAGATCCACGACCAACGGTTCTGGATCGCCGAGCTCCGCGTGTTGGCCGAGTACGCCGTCACCAGCTGGCTCGCCGCCGAGCTGCAGCTGCCGGTGCGTCTGAGCGCCACCACCATCGTCTTCCGGCGGCTCGACGGCACGGCGTTCGAGCCCGAGTACGCCGACATCCACCATCGGAACGAGACGCTGTTCGGCATCGGAGACCCCTGGCTCACGGCGCGCGGTCGTTTCCGCTTCGGGAGCCTGCTGCTGGCGCCGCGCCTGGGTCTGACGGTGCCGCTGGGTCGCACCGAGCCCAACCCGTTCGCGCTCGGGCGCATGGGCCTGACGCACCAGCACGTGCAGTTCGGCACCGGCACGGTGACGCCGATTCTCGGCCTCGACGCGAGCTACCAGTGGGAGCGCGTGCTGGCGCGCGCGTACGGCCAGGCGCAGCTCTCGCTCTACGAGAACGACAAGGGCTACCAGGCCGGTTCGCGCTTCGCGGGAGGCCTCGCGGGCGACTTCACGGTGGTGCCGCAGCTGAAGCTGGGCGCGCTCGCCGAGGTGCTGGCCGAACTGCCGGAGCGGTGGGACGGCGTCATCGAACAGGACGGCAACGTGGGCCGCATCGACGTGCTGGTCGGCGGCACCGCCGCGTGGACCATCGAGAACACCACGCTGACGTTGTCGGTGCGCGTGCCGGTGTTCCAGCACTTCATCGTCAGCCACCACGGCGCCGGCCAGCTGCGCTACCCGGCGATTGTCATGCTCGGGGTGCAGCAGCGCGTTGAGCTGTTCTGAGACGCGCCAGCACCGCCATCACCAGCGGCCCCACGACGCTGCCGACGAACGCGCACCACGCCGCCACGACGTGGCCCTGACCCAGCTCAGCGACGATGGCGGGGCCGAGATCTGGCGCGTGCAGCTCTGACGCTGACGCCGCGCTCCACGCGAGCGCCAACACCGCCACCACGACGCCGAGCCACCAGCGCGAACGACACCACGCGAACGCCAGCGCGTTGAAGCAGAGCGCCCAGCCCAGGTAGTTGACCGTCGACGGCACCTTGTCGGCGACCTCAGCCCACGCCGGGCTCGCGATCAGGAGCAACACCACGGCGGCAGCGCGCATACGGCGACAGTACCGCACGTACTCCGACGCCGGAGTTGTTATGGGCACAGGCGTGTTCACCGAAGAGCTCGAGGTCGCGAAGCGGCTGGCCCGTGAGGCCGCCGACGTCATCAACCGTGTCTACGCCGGCGCCTTCGACGTGGTGCAGAAGGCCGGAGGCGGCGGGCCCGTCACCGAAGCCGACAAGCGCGCCAACGAGCTGATCGTCACCGGCCTCAACAAGGCGTTCCCCGCCGACGAGATCGTGGCTGAAGAGTCGACGCACGTCGCGCCAAAGGGCAACCGCGTGTGGTTCGTCGACCCGCTCGACGGCACGCGCGAGTTCGTCGATCGCAACGGCATGTTCGCGGTGCACATCGGGCTGGCGGTCGACGGCGTGACTGTGGCCGGCGTGGTGCTGGCGCCGGTGCACGGCGCCTGCTGGAGCGGCGCGAAGGGCAGCCCCTGCGTGCTCGAGCTCGGCGGCGAGCGCCGCGAGCTGTCGATGCAGCCGGTGAAGCACGCGAAGGACCTGCGGCTCATCGTGTCGAGATCCCACAAGTCGAAGAAGACCGCCGCCATTCGCGACGCGCTCGGCATCACGCAGGTCAAGGAGCAGGGCTCCGTCGGCCTCAAGTGCGCGCTCCTGGCGCTCGGTGAAGCCGACCTCTATTTGCACCCGTCGACGATGAGCAACCGATGGGACTCGTGCGCCCCGCAGGCCGTCATCGAAGCGGCCGGCGGCATGCTGGTGGGCTTCGACGGCGCGCCGTACGGCTACGAGGGCCGGGAGATCGTCAACAACCGCGGCCTCGTCGGTTGTCACCGCGAGACCTGGGCGATGGTCGAAGCGGCCGCGAAGCAGTACGGCCCGTCAGCGCATGTGTGAGGTGACGAGCTCGTTGAGCCGCGTGAGCGCGGTCTCGAGCGTCGCCATCGACGGGCCGAACGAGAAGCGCACGTAGTGGCGGAAGCGTGAAGCGCGCGAGCTGCGGCGCTTGCCGGGGTTCACGTCGAAGAACTCGCCGGGCACCACGATGACCTTCTTCTCGAGCGCGGCCTTGAAGAAGCCCATGCCGTCGTTCAACGGCGCGGGCAGCTGCGAGACGTTGCCCCACACGTAGAACGTGCCGTCGGGCGCGCGATCGACGCGCACACCGAGCCGCTGCAGCCCCGAGAGCATGACGTCGCGCTTGGCGCGGAACGTCTGGTGAATGGCGTTGGTCTCCTGCGCCACGTGCGCGTCTTCGAGCAGCGGAATGGCCGCGCGCTGAATCGGCTTGCTGCCGCCGCCGTCGAGGAAGCTGCCAGCGCTCGCCACCGCGTCGATCACCTGCTTCGGCCCGATGGTCCACGTGGTGCGCCAGCCCGGGTAGCGCCAGTTCTTGGTGAGGCCGTCGAAGATGACGATGGGATCGCGGTTGACGTCTTCTACGTAGCGCGCGGCGCTCTCGACGGGCAGCTTGCCCAGCGGCGAGCTCCACACGTAGTGCGAGTAGAACTCGTCGACCAGCAGCGCGCAGTCGAGCTCGCGGCACGTGGCCACCCAGCGCTGCAGCTCGTCGCCCTGCACCAGCTTGCCGGTCGGGTTGCACGGGTTCGACATCAGCAGCGCCGACAGCCCGCGCCCGAGGATTTCTTTCCGCAGATCGTCAGGCGTGAACGCGTAGCCGCGCTCGCCCTCGAGGAGAATGGGGATGGGCGTGAACGCCTTGAAGATGTCGAGCAGCTCTTCGTACGCCGTGTAGTCCGGCAGGAAGTGGCCGAGGTTGACGTGGCCCAGGGCCGCCGCCGCGCGCGTCAGCGCCGCACGACCGCCGCCCGACACCGCGACGTTCTCGGCGCTGTACTGCGACTTCTTTCCCTGCCGGTAGAGCCGGTTGTAGAGCCCGGCGATCGCCTCGCGGAGCTCCCAGAGGCCCGGCACCGGCGCGTATTCCTGATCGTCGACGTCGATCGACACGTGGTGCACGCGGTTGGGCGCGCCGGCGATGTCACCGGTCTCGGGTTGGCCCTGCCCCAGGTTGCACCAGTCGGGGTTGCGCGGGGAAAAGCCGAGGCGCGTGGCCTCGGTCGTCACGTAGATGACGCCGGTGCGCGGCACCTGGCGGAACGCTGCGATGTGAAACTCGTCACTCACGAAAAGAGACTCCTGCTGCTTGAAGCGCTGCCTCGAGCCGGCCTTCGTCGAACCGCAGTTCGAGCCGCTCGATGCCGTCGATCACCACCACCGGCACCCGGTAGCGATACTTCGCGAACAGGCCGTCGTCTTCGAGAATGTTGTGACCCACCAGCGTGAAATCGAACCTCGCGGCGGCGTCGTGCAACAGCTCGTCGGCCTCGTCACAGAGCGGGCACCCCGGCTTTCGGTAGACGTGAATCGCCCTGGCCATGCTTAGAATCGCCTCACTTCGATGCACGGACTTACCGGCGACTTCTCGACGATGCCCCTCAAGGACCTCGTCGTCTACCTGTGGAATCGGCAGGCCTCGGGGTTGTTGGTGCTCGAGACGCGTGGCGTGCACAAGGAAGTGATCCTGGAAGCCGGGCACATCACCAACGCGTCGTCGAACCTGCCGCGCGAGTACCTGGGCCAGCACCTCATCAACCTGGGGCATCTGTCCGAAGAGCAGTTCCACAAGGCCTACGCCACGCAGAAAGAGACGCGCGTCTTCCTCGGGAAGATCCTCGAGATGATCGGCGCGGTGAAGACCGAGACGCTGGTCGACGTGCTCGGCATCAAGTTCCGCGAGACGCTGCTCGACGCGTTCAACTGGGTCGACGGCCAGTTCCGCTTCGAGGCCGACAAGAAGCCCAACCTGCCCGAGGGCGTGCGCGTCGAAGTGCCGTTGATCGAGGTGCACAAGGAAGCCGACTTCCGCCTGCAGGCGTGGAAGCTGATCCGCGAGGCGTTCCCGTCAGGCGCGTGCACGCTCGAGCTGGTGTCCGAGAACGTGGCCGAGCCGCCGCGCCCAGGCAGCATCGACGAGAAGATCTTCGCCAGCATCGACGCCGGCCAGACCATCGACGAGATGGCGCTCAAGCTGCACGCCACCGACTACTTCCTCTACAACCGGCTCTACGCGTACTTCCACATGGGCGCGCTCAAGGTGCACGAGCCGACCGGGCCGCAGCTGGCCATCGACGTCGACCTGGGCCTGGGTGATTCGCCGACCGCGTCGCAGCTGCTCGACAACGCGCGCGCGTTCTACGCCAAGAGCAATTTCCGCGACGCGTGGGCGCTGGCCCGCCGCAGCAACGAGCTGACGCCGACGTTGGACGCTGCGCTCTTGATGCGACAGATCGAGGTCGCGTGGCAGCCGCAGCTCAAGACCAACTTCGTGTCGTCGGGCCGGGTGCCGGCGATGCTCATCGGCCCTGAGCAGCTGGCGAAGCTCGCGTTGGGCGCGCCCGAGCGCTACCTGCTCTCGCGCGTCGACGGGAAACGCGACGTCGAAAACATCCTGCGCATCGCGCCGCTGCGGGAGTTCGAAGCGCTCGTGGCCTTCGACCGGTTCCTCACGCAGAAGTGGATACGCCTCGTCTGATTGTGTGGTTGGTTCCGCCGCCGCATGGTGGACATCTCTGAAATCACGGCGATCTGGCGCGGGGAAACGCGACGCGCGCTCAAGAGTGGTCGCGTGTTGGTGCTGCTGATCCTCTTCATTCTCTTCGTGGGTCTGGCGCTCACCATCGTGGGCGGCCTGCTGCACACCATCAACGCCAAGGTCGAGCAGCAAGCGGCGATGGCCGGCGCTGATCTCTCTGAGGTCAGCGCTCAAGCAACCGAGCAGAAGAAGCAGTTCCTCAAGATGTTCGTGACGGAAGACGAGTCGATGCTCGAGTCGCTCGCGTCGATCCCGATCGTGCTGCTGGTGGTCTTCAAGCTGACGCTGCGGTTCCTGCCGCTCTTCATCGCGCTCATGGGCTTCGATCAGCTCGCGGGCGAGGTCGGCCCCAAGTCAATCCGCTACCTCGTGGTGCGCGTCAAACGCAGCTCGATCATCTTGGGCAAGCTGCTCTCGCAGGTGACGATCTTCGCGCTGCTGCTGAGCGTCTGCACGCTGCTCATGGTGCTGGTCGCGCGCGTCTTGAACCCCGACTTCGCGGCCGCGCAGGTCACGCTGTGGACGTTCAAGCTCATCCTCTCGTCGCTGGTGCTCTCGCTGGCGTACCTGTCGCTGACGGCGCTGTTCAGCGCGATCACCCGGCAGGCCGGCATCGCGCTGGTGCTCAACATCATCGCGCTCTTCGTCATCTGGGCGCTGGCGCTGGCGGGCGAATTCTTCCGCTTCCCCGGCGAAGAGGTCGCGGCCAACTCGCTGGCGATGTTCAAGAGCGAGTCGCCGATGGCGTACTTGCGCTACGTGTCGGTCTGGCACTTCGGAGACGATCTGCTGCACCCGAGCTGGGCGCGCGCGCTGCCGGCGGCGCTGGTGCACCTGGGCTACGGGCTGCTGTTCCTCGGCACGGCGCAGCTGGCGCTCAAGGAGCGTGACCTGTGAGCGCGGCGATCGAGATCAAGCACCTCAGCAAACACTTCGGCGAGAAGAAGGCCGTCAACGACGTGTCGTTCACCGTCGAAGAAGGCCACTGCTACGGCCTCATCGGGCCCAACGGCGCCGGCAAGACGACGACGTTCTCGATGATGTGCGGCTTCCTGTTCCCCACCGACGGCAGCATCAAGGTCTTGGGCATCGACCCGTCGGAAGCCGGCGCGCTCAAGGGCAAGGTCGGCGTGCTGCCGCAAGACGCGGTGCTGCCGCCCACCTGGCCCGTCGGTGAGCTGCTGACGTACTACGGAGAACTGAGCGGGCTCCCCAACGCGCAGACCGAAGCGCGCGCGGCGCTCGAGCGCGTGCAGCTGCCTGAGACGTGGCACGTGGCCGCCGGCGCGCTGTCGCACGGCATGCACAAGCGCGTGTCGATGGCGCAGGCGTTGATGGGCAGCCCGCCCGTCATCTTCCTCGACGAGCCCACCGCGGGCCTCGACCCGAAGATCGCCGCGTCGGTGCGCAACGTCATCCGCGAGCTCAAGGGCAAGCACACGGTGGTGGTGTCCAGCCACAACCTCCAGGAGCTCGAGGAGCTGTGCGACGCCTCGGCCATTCTGGACAAGGGGCGTCTCGTCAGCGCGTCGTCGATGGCCGACCTCACCGGCAAGTTCGCCGAGTTCGGCGTGCAGCTCGCCCGCGGCAGCGTGCCGCTCGACGAGGTCAAGGCGCTGGCCGGCGTCAAAGACGCGCACGTCGACAAGGGCAACGTGCTGCGCGTGACCTACGACGACACCGTGAAGCCCGAGGAGATCATCACGCGCGTGGTGGGGCTGTTGGCCAGCAAGCACGTGCTCTTCCTCACCGTGTGGCAGGGCAAGCGCCTCGAAGAAAAGGTGCTGCAGCTGACATGACCGACGCCTTCGAAGCGCTGGGCCAGGGTCGGTTCGACGAGGTGCTCGAGCGGCTGGCGGAGGACCCTTCACTGGCGAAGGCAGCCAACGCGAAGGGCTCGACGCTGTTGATGGGCGCCGCGATGAAGGGGCACGTCGCGCTCTTCGAGCGGCTCATCTCGTGTGGGGCCGACGTGAACGCGGTGCGCGCGCCGGGTATCACCGCGCTGCGCTTCGCCGTCGAGCAGAAGCAGGTCGCGCTGGCCGAGCGGCTGCTGGCGCTCGGCGCCAGCGCGGGGCACGACGAGCGGCCGTGCGACCTGGTGCGCTTCGCGCTGAACTCCGGGCCGGCGCTCGCCGTGAAGTTGCTTCAGCACGGGCTGCGGCTCGACGTGCCGCACACCGACGGCGAGCCGCTGCTCTTCGCGCTGGTGGAGCGCGCGAACCTCGACGCGGTGCGCGCCTACGTCAGCGCCGGCGGCTCGCTCGACGTGAAGCGCGGGAAGACCACGCCCGTCGAGGTCGCCGCGCGCGTGAACAAGGCCGACGTCGTCGAGTACCTCGTCGCCAACGGCGCGAACCCCGCCAGGGCCCTGAAGGTGGCGCTGCAGCGTGACGCTGTCGAGGTCATCGCGCTGCTGGCCGCCACGGACCCCAGGGCCGTCGTCACGTGGCTCGGAGACCTCGACGTTCAGCCGGTGCGCGAGGCGCTGGCGACGGCCGGGGTCGCCCTGCCCGCCTCGCCGCGAGGGCGGCTGCTCTCGACCGCGGAGGCCGCGGCGTTGTTCGCGACGCGCGGGGTGTCGCTCGAGCAGTGGTGGCCGCACGCGTTCACCGAAGGGCGCGCGCTGCTGTTGCCCGGCGGGACGAGGCTCGACTCGCTCGAGCTCGACTTCGGGCAGGCGCTGCTCGGCCGAGAGATCAAGGCCGGCGTCATCGTCGATGGCGACCTCACCATCGGCGGCGCGCTGCACAACGACGAAGGCGACTTCGGCCCGTTCCTCGTGGTGCTCGGCACGCTGACGGTGAAGAACGTGGCCATCGCGGGCGCCCCGCTGCACGTCGAAGGTGACCTGGAGGTCGAGAACTTCCACGGCTTCTACAACCACGGCTCGACGCGCGTCGAAGGCGCGCTCGACGCGGGGCTCTTCATCGCGCAGGACTACGGCGTGACCCTCAACGGCGCGGTCCGCGGCGACGTCGTCGAGGTGCGCGGCCACATCACCTCGAAGCAGCGCTTCGAGAAGCGCGACGCGGCCGACGTGCTTGCCCCCGGCTTTCTGGGCGACGAGGCCTGGCCGAACCACGGCGCCATCGCGAAGGCGCTCGTCGCGGGCAAGCCGATCCGCAAGTGACGTGCACGCCGCGCGGGGTCCTGCCCGTCAGGCCGCGGCGTAGAACAGCGGGTCGCGCTCGGCGACGAAGCGCTCGATGGCGCGGCGCGCGGGCTCGTCGATCGACGAGAACTGCACGCCCACCCCGGGGAACACGTCGGGCAGCTTGTCGTTGTTCTCGCGCTGCCAGCGCACCACGCCGGTGGCCTCGATGCGCTCGCCCGTCGGCAGCGTGAACGCGAGGTCCACCTCCGTGCCGAGCGGCACCTCGGCCAGCGTGGCGACGAACAAGCCCCCCTCCGAGATGTTGTCAGAGAAGCCCTGGAAGAAGTTCGCGTCTGACGAGAGGTCGACCGCGGCCTGCAGCTTGACCCGCGGCGCCTGGCGACGTGATGAAGGCGTGAGGCCCGGGGGAGCCGCCTGCGGCGCTCGCTGCGGCACCGGCGTGACGTTCGGCGGCGGCGGGGGGGGCTGCGCCGGGCGGCGACGCGCCTCGTCGATGGCGGCGGCGTCGGCGGTCAGCTGGCGCTGCAGGGCTTCGAGCTGCCGCTGGAGCCCGTCGAGGGCCTTGCGCGCCGCGGCGTGCGCCGACTGCCGTTCTTTCACCGCGGCTTCGCGGGCGCGCACGGCGTCAGCGAAGAGCGCGGCGGCGTCGGGCGGCCGCGGCCACGCCCACGACAACGTCGCGTCGCGCGCCCGCAACGCCTGCCCACGCTGCTCGAGCGTCATCAGGTGCTCGCCCATGCGCGCCGCGTCGCGGTGCAGCGAGGTCTCTTCGGCGTTCAACGCAGCTTCCAGGCGAGCGAGCTCTGAGGTCATGCCTGCGACCTGTGCAGCCCGCGTACCACGCGCGCGTTGCCCGCACGTGCGGCCAGGCGCGGCGGGTCAATCGCCGTCGCGCGGTCAGGCGCTACCCGGCGCGCACCACCGCCTGGAGCACCGGGCCGCGCGCGGCGGGCCAGTCGATGACGCGCCCGGTGGCCTGCGCGAACGCCTCGAGATCGCCCCAGGCCGCGGGGTCGTCGGCCCAGAGTTCGACCTCCGCGTGCTGCTTGAGCGCGCGGGCCAGCTCGATGATGGGCGCCGGGCACGCCTTGCCGCGGGCGTCGACGAGGTGGGCTGAAACCCGCTGGCGGGTGGGGTCATACATGGCGGGCATTGCGCGAAATCGCGCCTTTGCTATGGACCGCCGCGCTTTTCAATTCCCCAAGGGAGCAAGAACACTCATGAAACCCTCAGTCATCATCGCCCTGATCGTCGGCGGTGTCATCGGCTTCGCCGTTGGCAGCATGTTCAACAAGAACGGCGCGGCGCCTGTGGCCGCCATCGCGGGCAACCTGAACCCGTCCGCGCCTGCGCCGCGCGCGCCCGGTGCGCCTCCGGCCGACACGTCGGTCTACAAGGTGCCGCTCGACGAGTCGCCCATCAAGGGCCCGGCGAACGCGCTGGTCACCATCGTGGAGTTCTCCGACTACCAGTGCCCGTTCTGCAGCCGCGCGCACAACACCATCCTCGAGTTGGAAAAGCAGTACGAGGGCAAGATCCGCGTGGTGATGAAGCAGCACCCGCTGGACTTCCACCCGCGCGCCAAGCCGGCCGCGCTCGCCGCGCTCGCCGCTGGTGAGCAGGGCAAGTACTGGGAGATGCACAACAAGATCTTCGCCAACCAGCAGCAGCTGGAAGACGGCACGTTCGAGGGCTACGCCAAGGAGCTCGGCCTGAACGTCGAGAAGTGGAAGGCCGACCTGCAGTCGCCGAAGTTCGCGGCGCAGATCACCAAGGAGACCGCGCTGGCGATGCAGATCGGCGCGACGGGTACGCCGGCCTTCTTCATCAACGGCAAGAAGATCAGCGGCGCGCAGCCCATCGACAACTTCAAGAAGATCATCGACGAGGAACTCTCGAAGGCCGAGGGCCTCGTGAAGTCGGGCACGCCGGCTGATCAGGTCTACGCGAAGATCATCGCCGACGGCGTCACGGCGCCCGCGCCCGCCGCGGCTCCGTCGCCGGCCGCGCCGGCCCCCGCCGCCATCCGCAAGATCGACTTCCCGGCCGACGCGCCTGCCAAGGGCGGCAAGAACGGCGCGAAGGTCACCATCGTCGAGTGGTCGGACTTCCAGTGCCCGTTCTGCTCGCGCGTGGTGCCCACGCTGAAGCAGATCGAAGACACCTACGGCGACACCGTGAAGGTGGTGTTCCGCCACCAGCCGCTGCCCTTCCACAACAACGCGAAGATCGCCGCCGAGGCGTCGATGGCCGCCAACGAGCAGGGCAAGTTCTGGCCGATGCACGACAAGCTGTTCGCCAACGCGCAGGCCCTCGATCGCGCGTCGCTCGAGCGCTACGCGCAGGAGCTCGGCCTGGACGTCGGCAAGTTCAAGGCGGCGCTCGACTCGGGCAAGTTCACCAAGCGCGTCGAGGAAGACTCGGCCGCCGGTATGGCCGTCGGCGCGAACGGTACGCCCACGTTCTTCATCAACGGTCGTGAGTTCGTCGGCGCGCAGCCGTTCGACGCGTTCAAGGGCGTGATCGACGAGGAGATCAAGAAGGCCGACGCGATGCTGGCCAAGGGCATCAAGCAGCAGGACCTGTACGCCGAGTTCCAGAAGGAAGCCGGCAAGGCCCCGCCGCCTCCCGCTCCGGGCGCCGCGCCTGAGGCGAAGGTCGTCACCGACCTGAAGCTCGACGGCGCGCCCGTCATGGGCCCGAAGAACGCGCCGGTCACCATCGTCGCCTTCTCGGACTTCCAGTGCCCGTTCTGCTCGCGCGTCGTGCCCACGCTGCACGACCTCGAGAAGCAGTACGAGGGCAAGATCAAGGTGGTCTTCAAGCACCAGCCGCTGCCCTTCCACAACAACGCCAAGATCGCCGCGGCCGCCTCGATGGCCGCCAACGAGCAGGGCAAGTTCTGGGAAATGCACGACAAGCTGTTCGCCAACCAGCAGGCGCTCGATCGCGGCAACCTCGAGCGTTACGCGCAGGAGCTCGGTCTCGACATGGGCAAGTTCAAGGCGGCGCTCGATTCGAACAAGTACGACGCGTACATCCAGGCCGACTCGGCTGAGGGTATGCGCGTGGGCGCCAACGGCACCCCGACGTTCTTCATCAACGGCCGCCAGCTGGTCGGCGCGCAGCCCATCGACGCGTTCAAGAACGTGATCGACGACGAGCTGAAGAAGAAGAAGTAAGCGACCCGCTTCGCTGAAAAAAAGCCGCCGCTCCCAGTTCGATCGGGAGCGGCGGTTTTGTTTTCGCGCTGTTTCGTTCGCGACGCCTCCGCTACCGTCCGCGCTCCACGAGGGTTCCGAGTGGGGGTGTGGCGATGGGGAAGCGGTTCTTGTGGCTTTGCTGTGCGTTCGTGTCGTGCAGCCAGTGTGACCAGACGAAGGAGTCACCACCACCAGTGGCGCCACCGGTGCAAGATGCCGGTGCGCAGACGGTACGTGGCGACGACGCTGAGTTCGGGCTGACGATCAACGACGGGAGTACGACACAGCTCCACGCCGGTTGGCCGATCGTCGTGACGCTCAACGCGCTGTGGGTCGGAGAGGAAGCCGGTTCCGTCGAGTTCCAGCGCTCAGCGGTGCGCTTGCGTGTTCGCAACAGTGCAGGTGCCGAAGAATCGTGGCCATGGGTACTCGCGGACGGGGCCGAGCGGTGGACGTTGGCGCCGGCTGGTGAGGTTGCCGAAGTGCGGTGGACGCTCGATGCCAGCCAGTCCGCAGCGCTTCGCACCGGCCGATACCAACTCGACGCGTTCTGGGGTGACAGCGCCTGCGAAGCGATCGAGCTCCAGATGCTGGAGGCACCAGCCGCGCCCACCGCGGAGCAGGCGTCGACGCGAGCACAGCTCATCGCGCGGGTAGCGAGCCTCCGCGGTGACGTCGCGGGCGCCGAGCGCGCGGCGAACGAAGGACTACAGGCGAGCCCCAATGACATCTCGCTTTTGCGTCGGAAGGCGCTGGCCCTCGAAGCCAGGGGCGACCTTCAAGGGGCGTACGGCGCCATCCAGGACGCGCTTGATCTCGTGAAAGCGAACGCGGAGGCGAACCCAGCCCCGCCTGGAATGATCGTCGAGCCGCCTGAGGAACTCTGGCGCATCAACAATCGAATCGACCGGGAGCTGTTCAAACGCTTCATGGCGACCTGGGACGGTGGACGGTGAGGTCGTGGAGACGCAGGCCAGAAACGAAAGCCGCCGCTCCCAGTTCGATCGGGAGCGGCGGTCTTGTTTTTTCGCGCTGTCTCTCTCGCGACGCCCCGGCGCCACTTCAAAGGAGTCCGCCACCCACCCGCCACCACGCCGACCTGAGGGGACCAGGTCACTCCCTTGAAGCGCGTCGTCGTCTTCCAGCACTCCCCACTTCTCCCCCGTGCCGCCCTGCCCACCCAACAAGAGAGCCGACCCCACGCGAACGCTGCGCTGATGGCCGACGAGCGATTCACCTCCCATCGCCCCCGCTGATGCTTCGTCAGCCATCCCCCCGGACAACCGCGACGCCTCGGGCTCGATGTCGTTCCTCCCCGCCCAACTGCGATGCAGCCCGGTTGCAACCCAGGTGCCTGACCGCCCGTTCTCGACGTTCCAAGTGGTTGGTTCCACACCATGTCCACCCAAGTGGACACTTCGGTTTTCCGCGTGTCCAATCGAGTGGACTTCCATTCTCTTCAGAATCAGGCGGGGAAAACGCCGCATACTGCCGCGACGTATGGAGGCGGTGGACAGGCAGGAGCAGGAGCGGACGCTGCTGTGGGAGCTGACCCAGTGGCCGGGGCCGGACGGGCTGACGACGTGGCTGGAGTCGATCATCGCGCAGCTGGCGAGCGTGGTGGCGGCCGAGCGCGCGTGCGTCGAGCTGTACCGACGTGACGGGCAGACGCTGACGGTGTCGTTCCGCTGCACGTCGGAGCAGGAAGAAGAGATCCGCAGCGTGACCTCGCGCGGCATCGTTTCGTCAGCCATCGCGTCGGGCAAGACGGTGCACACGCCCTACGCGCTGCTCGACGCGCGCTTCGGCAAGCAGCCCTCGGTGCAGAACCAACGGCTGGAAGCCGTGCTCTGCGTGCCCTTCGACGGCGCGCAGACCGGCGTGCTCTACCTCGAAGGCGCGCGCGGCGCGGGGCCCTTCACGGCGCCGCACGTCTCGCTCGTCGAGCACGTCGCCAGGTTCCTGGGGCCGCTGCTCTCGATGCGCGCGCCCGAGCAAGACGGGGTCGCCAATGATCCCACCCGGCCCTTCCGCGAGAAGCTGCGCCTCGACACGCTCGCAGGGCGCAGCCGCGCCATGGCCCGCGTCTTCGAGCAGCTGACCCTCGTCGCGCCGCTCGACATCACCGTGCTGCTGACGGGCGAGTCGGGCACCGGCAAGACGCAGCTGGCGCGCGCCATTCACGACAACTCGCCGCGCAGCGCCGGGCCCTTCATCGAGCTCAACTGCGCCGCCATCCCCGAGCAGCTCTTCGAGAGCGAGCTCTTCGGCACGCGCGAAGGCGCCTTCACCGGCGCCAGGCAGCTGCGAGGCAAGGTGGCCGCGGCCGACGGCGGCACGCTGTTCGTCGACGAGGTCTCGGAGATCCCGCTCACCGCGCAGGGCAAGCTGCTGCAGCTGCTGCAGAGCAAGCAGTACTACTCGCTGGGCTCGACGGGCCTCACCACCGCCAACATCCGCGTCATCGCGGCCAGCAACGCCGACCTCGAAGCGCTCGTTCCCGAGAAGCGCTTCCGCGAAGACCTGCTGTACCGCCTCAACACCTTCTCGGTGCGCATGCCCTCGCTGTCTGAACGACCGGAAGACATCGGGCCCACGCTCGACTTCCTCGCCAAGCGCGTCAGCTTCGAGCACTCGCTGCCCACGCTGCCTCTGTCCACGCGCTTCCGCATCGCCTGCGAGACGATGGAATGGCCGGGCAACGTGCGGCAGCTCCGAAGCCGGTTGGAACAGGCGCTGATCCGCGCGGTGGCCGAGCGCGCGCAGCAGGTCGAAGCGCGCCACCTCGAAGGCTCACGAGTGGTCGAGAGCGACGAGGCGGTGCAGAGCTTCGCCGAGGCCACGCGCGTGTTTCAGCGCGAGCTGCTGCGCCGCACGCTCGAGAGCTGCGACTGGAACGTGCGTGAGGTCGCCCGCCGCCTCGATCTCACGCGCAGCCACGTCTACAACCTCATCCGCACCTTCGGTTTCCAGCGGGACACGAAGTGACGGGGCCGCTGCGCCTGCTCCTCATCTCGTACCCCCAACGGCTGGACCTCGTGTTCGAACGCAGCGTGCTGGCGATCGCCAGGTTCGCGTCGACGGGCTTTCGCATCGAGCGCTGCCAGCAGCCGCGTGAGGCCGTGCAGCTCGCGCGGCGCTGGCAACGGCGCGGCCACGCCATCACCAGGCTGGAGCTCATGGGCCACGGCAGCCCCGGCGCGTTTCAGCTCGGCGACGCGATGTGCTTCGACGCCCGCGGCACGGGGCTGGAGCTCGCAGCGCAACTCGGAGAGCACCTCTCACCAGACGCCCGCGTGAACCTGCTCGGCTGCCGTGTGACCGCGCATGGTGACTCGCGCTGGCTCGTGCCCTTCGAGCGCGCGCTGGGAAAACAGCGCACCCTGTGGGGTTCGCCCGTGTGGGTGTCAGATCGCACGTTCCGCGACGGTCCACTCGACGCCGAACAAGAAGCCAGGCTGGTGCGCGCATCGACCAGCACACCTGTCCTCCCGGGCAAACGGAACCTGCGCCGTCCCGGGCGTTCACCAACGCAGGAAGGGGAAGACGATGGCCAGCAAGAAGCCGAGCAAGTCGAGCAAACCCAAGTCACGCGGCGCCAAAAAGAAGGGCGGAGGAGGTCACGGGCATCACCCCGGCGGGCATGACGGCGGGGGCGTGAAGGGCGGCGGGGCGCTGACGCCGCAGAACGATCAGGGCAACGCGACGACCACGCCGGTCAGCTCGTACACCCAGCTGGACGGCTTCTGGAACCTGCTGCGCAACACGTACCGGGTGGTCATCGTCGAGGTCACGTCGCGCAGCGGAACGGTGATCGAGTTCTTCATCCTCGACCCGGATGACGGCGCGCCTTTCGACGATGGCGGCGGGCCCAAGACGTTCACGGTCGACCTCGACGAAGGCACCGACACGTACCCGTACTTCCCGTCGACGGCGCAGCTCATCGACACGCAGACGTCCTACGTCATCGGTTACCTGCTCTTGTCTGACGAGTACCTCGACGAGGCGCTCGGCCCCGACAAGCCTGACTACTCGAGCGGCAAGCTCCCGCCCGGGTGCTCACTCTGACGCGCAGCGGAACCCCACGTTGAAGAGGCGCACGGACGGGTCCATCACCACGATCTCCGAGAGGCCCCACAACGTGTCGAGCGGCTGAATCGAGCTGTTGCCGAGGTACACCCGCAGGCCGGGGTACCTCGGATCAGGCGAGACGGTCGCCGTCCACTCGCTGACGTTGCCGCCGAGATCGCGCACCCCATACGGGCTGAGGTCGCGCGGCGAGGTGCCCACCGGCACCACGGGCACTCCGCCCTTCCCGGGCACCGAGTTCACGCCATCGATGGCGTCGTCGCCCCAGGGGGTCAGCCGTCGGGGCAGCGGGTTCCGCACGGAGCCCGCTGCATCGAGCGTGAAGCCGCCACGACCGGCCTTCTGCCACTCCTCTGCCGTCGGCAGCCGTCGCCCGAGAAACGCGCACAGGCGCTGGGCTTCGAAGGAGTTGACCCACGAGGTCGGGATGCCCGGCGTGCCGCCACCCATCACCGTCGGCGGTTGCCGCGGGGGATCGCCGGCGTGAGGGTCGCTGAAGTGCAGCGCCGTCAGCTCGACGGGGAACTCGGTGCCGTCGATGGCGTAGCGCGGCTGCTGCACCTCGGTGAACTCGCCGGGCTCCCACGAGCGGAAGAACGGCCCACCCGGCACGTCGACGGCGCCGGCACGCGTCGCCCGGCAGGTCGCCACGGGAATGCGCACGGTCGTCTGGTGGCCGCGCTCGGCGAAGCCCGGCAACGACTCGACCGCGTACCAGCTGGGCCCGCACGTCTCGCCAGCGCGGCCGCGGCCCTCGAAGCGGAACACCACCGCCGACGAGCGAGCCTCCACGACCTCGTGAATGGTGCCGTCCGCCTCGACGCGCCGTTCACCGCGCCGCAGCGCCACCTCCGGTACCGGCGCGCCGCCGTGCTGCTCGGCGTCCTTCGACGCGCTGACCAACACCCAGTCGAGCGAGGGCAGCTCGCTCGCGGGCGCTGGCACGGCCACGCGGCGCTCCGCGTCCCAGTCGAAGGGCTCGAGCACCAGCTCGAAGCGGCCCATGTCGCCGGCCGCCAGGCGGATCTGCTCGGCCTGCGCGAGCGCCGTCTGTTCCTTCTCGCGGAACGCCAGCGCCGCCACGCCGAGACCGATGGCCGCGAGCGTCACCACCGTGAAGGCCGCGCTGAAGATGAACCGCCGACGACGCGCCAGCAGCGCCTGCCGCGCGGTGCCCGCCTCGAGGAACGCCGCCGCCACGCCGGTGACTGACACGTTGGCGCTCTTCACCCGGCGCAGGGTGTCGGCGAGCGCGTCGTCTTTCCACGTCTCGTCGGCCCGGCGCCCACGGCGTTCCCACAGCACGGCGGCCTGCTCGACCTCGTTCAGCAAGACGCGCGACTCGTGGCTGTCAGCCAACCAGCGCGCCAGCTGCGGCCACGCCGTCACCAGCGACTCGTGGGCGAGCTCGATCAGCGCCTCGCCAGAGTCTTCGTTGCGGTCGGCCACCAGCAGGCGATCGCGCAGCAGTCGGTCGAGCGCCACCGACGCGTCGGCGGGCAGGCCCGAGAGCACCTCGGTGCGCGTGCGCGGCCGGCGAGTGCCGTCGGCGTTCACCAGCCGCAGCATCAGCGCGCGCATCAGCTTGCGCTCTTCGGGCAACAGCTCCTGCACCACCCGCTGCGCGTGCGCGGCGAGCGCGCCGATGGCGCCACCAATCGCGTCGTACTCGCGGCGCAGCACCAGCTTGCGCGCCACGTCGCGGCGTTCCCACAGCGCCTGACACGCGAACTGCAGCAACGGCAGTGCGTTGCTCTGCCCGTCGAGCTCGTGGGCGATCTGCGAAGGCAGCGCGCGATCGTCGCAGGCGTGCCCCACGCGGCGCAGCGGCGCTTCGATGGCCTCGACCAACGCGGCGCGACCGAGCGGCCGCAAGACGAAGAGCGAGTCCAACGCGGCGGCGAGCTCTTCCGTAGCCGCGAAGGCAGGCAGGAAATCTGCGCGCAGCGTCAACACGAAGCGCCACGTCTCGTCAGCGGAGGCCGCGGCGGCCAACGCCTGCAACACAGCGCGCCGGGTCTCGACGTCGGCGAGCGTGACGATCTCTTCGAACTGATCGATCACCACCACCACCTCGCCACCGAGCGCGCGCAGCGCCGTCGTCAGGCCGCCCGGGCCCGATGTCAGCAACGACAGCTCGCACTGGAGCGCCGCCGCCAGGCTCGCCCACGGCTGCCGCCCCGGCCGCAGCGTGCGCACCTCACGCCCCGCGCGCTCACGCAGCCGCGGCAACAGGCCGGCGAAGACGAACGAGCTCTTGCCGACGCCCGAAGGCCCGACCACCGGCAACACCGCCGACGTCCGGAGCCGCTCGAGCGCCGCGTCGATCTCCGCAGCGCGGCCGTGGAAGTCAGCGGCGTCTCGTTCGGCGAACGCCTCGAGGCCACGAAACGGCGAGCGCTCGTCGTCGGTGCGACCACCGCTCAGGAGCCGCTCGAGCTGCGACACCACTTCAGTCGCCGTGGGGCGCTCTTCCTGGTTCGACGCGAGGCACGCGCGAACCAACGCGGTGCACCCTGCTGCCGCGACCTTCGCTCCATTCGGCGCTGGCACTTCGGACCACGCGAGCTGCGCCAGTTCGTGATCGGCCCACGGGCGCCGACCTTCCAGCAGCTCGAACAGCAACACGCCCAGGGCCCAGACATCCATCGCGGGGCCGGGTGGTGAGCCCTGCCAGCGTTCGGGCGCCATGTACGCGGGCGTGCCCGACGCCGCCGCGTGATCAGCGCCCACCAGCCGCGCGAGGCCGAAGTCGACGACACGCAGCCGCCCATCTCGCGGAATGATGACGTTCTCGGGCTTGAGATCGGCGTGCACCACGCCGTGCCGGTGCGCTTCGGCCAACGCCTCGCCGATCGCCCGACACGCGCGGAAGACCTCCGGCACGCTCAGCGGTTGAGACTCGAGGCGCTCGCGCAGCGTGGGCCCGTCGACGAACTCGAGCGCGAGGTAGGGCTGCCCGGCGAAGACGCCGGCCGCGTACACGGTGACGATGTGAGGGTGGTTGAAGCGCGCGGTGGTGCGGGCCTCGTCTTGAAAGCGCTGGAGGCCGCGGTCGCTCAGCATCGCCCCGCGGATGAACTTGAGCGCGAGCCGTCGACCCAGCCGCTCGTCGACGGCCTGGAACACGGTGCCCATCGCGCCTTCGCCCACCAGCCGCGTCAGACGGAAGCCGTTGACGACGACGCCGGGTCGAAGCGATTCCTGTGTCAGCCCGTCGCCCGGCCCCATGCCATCACTGCAGGAAATTCACCTGCACCTTGGTGGTCTCGTTCGGCTGCACACGCACCAGCCGCGTCTGCGGCGGGTACTCGGGGTTGGTGAAGGTGCACGAGAACTCGCCCGCCGGCAGCTGCTGATCGGCGAAGGGCGTCTGGTCCTTGAAGCGCACCTGCGGGCACTCGACGACGGCCCACGGCTTCACCACGAAGCGCACGGTGCCCTTCCCTGCGACGACCGGCGGCGTCTTCTCGACAGGCGGCGGCTTCACGGTGGTGTTGGGGTTCTTCGCCACGCGCGCGGCCACCAACGCGTAGCGATGCGAGCCTGCTTCCGTCACGGTGACGCGATCGCTGAGGTCCTGGTAGCCGGCGAGCGAGAGCTGTACGTCGATCGCCGCGCCGGTCTCGAAATCAGCGTCCCACGGCGTGACGCCCACCTGCTTGCCGTTCACGGTGAGCTCGGCGCCCGAAGGCGTACTCTCGAAGCGCACCGAGACCACGCTGCGCGTCGGCACGTCGATCACCTCGGCCGCAGCCGGCTCCAGCGTCAGCACGCCGAGATCTTCCTGCACGCCGGAACGGAACGCGACCTGGCGGGTGAGCGCCGTGTACCCGACCTTCTCGATGCGCAGCGTGGCGTCGCCCGGCGAGACCGTGACGCCGACGCACGGCGTGGTGCACACGAAGGTGTCGCCCAGCCGCACCGACGCGCCCACAGGCTCGGTGGAGAGCTGCAGCGACGCACTGCTCGGCGGGTTGCCGAACAACGCCCAACCCACGCCACCGAGCGCCAGCAGCGCGGCGATCACCACGCCAACCACCAGACCACCGCGCCCCTTGCCCGTGCCCTGCGTGGGCATGCTGGCTTCCGTGGGGTGCGCGCGCGGCACCGGGCGCTCTTCCAGTGCGCGCTCGACGGCCTTGCGTGAGTTGCTGCCGGTGCGACCGGGGCCACGCTCGGCGGCGGTGGCCTCCATCTCGCGGCGCGGGCGGCCGACAGACTGCGTGGCGCGGGCGCCCTTGCGGCTGCGGAACTCACCCGTCGGCGTGGCGCGGTCGGGGACGGGCTCCTCGCTGCGCGAGCTGTCTGCCGTCTCGACCAGCAGGCGACCTTCTTCCTGCTCCCGGGCCAACCGCTCCCGGTAGATGTCGTGCATGAACTCCGCGAGCGCGGTCGAGCTCGACGGGAGCTTGTTGCTCAGCAGCCAGTCTTCCAGCGCCGAGCCCAGCTGCCGCGCGTCTGCGAAGCGATCGTCGCGGCTCTTTGTGAGCGCCCGCATGACGATGGCGTCGAGGTCCTTCGGCACGCGCGTGTTCACCGCTGACGGTGGCGCGATCTGACACTCGGTCACCGCGTTGAGCGTCTGGATGTCGGTGGCCCGCTTGAAGAGCCGCGTGCCCGTCAGCAGCTCGTAGAGCACGACGCCGAGGGCGAAGATGTCGGTGCGCGAGTCGATGTGCTGCCCGCTGGCCTGCTCGGGCGACATGTACGAGTACTTGCCCTTGAGCACGCCCGACTTGGTCACCGTCGCCTGGTCGGCCGCCTTGGCGATGCCGAAGTCGACCACCTTCACGCCGCCCTCGAACGACACGAGGATGTTCTGCGGCGAGATGTCGCGGTGCACGATGCCCAGTGGCCGACCCGATTGATCGACCTTCTTGTGCGCGTAGTCGAGGCCCGCGCACGCATCGATGATGATGCGGCAGATGAGCGCGAGGGGAATGGGCTTCCCTTCCCGCTCCGAGTGCTTCCACACGCGGCGCACGTCCTCGCCGTGGATGAACTCCATGGCGATGAAGAAGCTGTCGTCCTGCGCGCCGAGATCGAAGATCTGCACGATGTTCGGGTGATTGAGCCGCGCTGCGATGCGCGCCTCATCGAGGAACATGGTGATGAAGTCTTCGTTCTCCGCGAGGTGCGGGAGAATGCGTTTGACCACCAACAGCTTCTCGAAGCCCTCGGGGCCGACCTGGCGCGCAAGGTAGATCTGCGCCATGCCTCCGGTGGCGAGCTTCTTCAGCAGCTGGTAGCGGCCGTACGTTTCGAGCGACACGACGAAAGGCCCCCGACCTTAGGCGACCCGTCACGGGTCGCAAACGCCCGAAATAACGGGCTATCGAACTGTCACACGCCTGACACGCTTCTCACGCGTCTCGCGCATGAGTTGTTCCAGCGCGTCGAGCTTCCGCTGCAGCACGGGAAAGAGCAGCCGGTTGTCATCGACCTTGTCGAAGAGGCTCAAGATCTCGTCGACCTCCCGCTCGATCAGCTCCGCGCGCTCCGACGAGATGCGCCGCAGCAGCAGGTCGGCGCCGGCTTCGATCAACACGCGCGCCACGGCGTCGCGCGACGCGAGCGGCTCCTGCTTCTTCTGACCGAGGCCCTCGATGACGCGCAGCTTGGGCGCGGAAGGCAGGCTGAGTTCGAGTTGGCGATCGTCGCGCTTCGGCATGCGCGGCACCATACGGCCCCGCACCGACAGGGGAATTTTGTGGCCGGCGGCGCTGGAGCACCCTGTAGCGGTTGGTGATTCGCGGCGCGGTTTTCCATCAAAGGCCGGTAGAGTGGTGGCGCCCCTCGATGACGAAATTCCGTGTCCTCATCGTTGATGACTCGTCGCTCAGCCGCGAAGTGCTGCGCCGCACGCTCGAGATCGACGCCACCCTGGTGGTCGTCGGCGAAGCCAAGACAGGTGAAGAAGCCGTCACCATGGTGCGGGCGCTCAAGCCCGACCTGGTGACGATGGACCTCAACATGCCCGGCATGGGCGGGTTGAAGGCCATCGAAGTGGTGATGCGCGATCGGCCCACGCCCATCGTCGTCATCTCGGAGCGCTCGTCCACCTCGGGTGTCGACCTCAACTACGAAGCCATCTCGCGCGGCGCGCTCGAGCTGGTGCCCAAGTCGTCGGTCTTCGGCGCGGGTGACGATGACGTGCGTCGCTTCGTCGAGCGCATGGTCTTGCTGGCCGAGGCCGGCGTCGCCGACGAGAAGCCCGCGCCCACCGCGGCCCCTGCCCCGCCCATTCCCGTCTCGACCGAGACGCCGCTGCTGCTGGGCATCGGCGCGTCGACCGGTGGCCCCAAGGCGCTGGCCAAGCTGCTCTCGTCGCTGCCGCGCGATTTCCCGCTGCCCATCGCCATCGTGCAGCACATGGCCGAAGACTTCTTCGACTCGTTCGTGCGCTTCCTCCGCGACGCGTCGGGGCACCCCGTCGAGCAGGCCACCGCGAGCTCGAAGTTCGAGGCCGGCAAGGTCTACGTCGCGCCGCCGCGCCAGGAGCTCTTCGTGCGCGAGAACCTGACGGTGAAGCTGTTGCCGCCGCCGCCCAACTCGCTCATCTCGCCGTCGGTCGACTCGCTCTTCTTCTCGATGGCCACGGCGCTGAAGGGCCGCGGCATCGGCGTGCTGCTGACGGGCATGGGCGACGACGGCGCGCAGGGCCTGCTGCGCATGCGCCGCATGGGCGCGCGCACCGTGGTGCAGGACAAAGCGACGTGCGCAGTGTTCGGCATGCCCAAGGCGGCGGTCGAGCTCGGCGCCGCGGAGCACGTCATCCCCCTCGGCGACATCGGCGCCTTCCTCACGCGCGCGGCGAAGGGCGGTGCCATCACCGGCACCACGCCCGCGTTCGTGCCGTCGCCGGTGCGACACGCGGAGTCCGCCAGCAATCTCCCCGTGGTGCCGCGCGACAAGAAGCGCGTGCTGGTGGTCGACGATCAACCGGGCGCGCTCGAGGTGGCGCGCACCACGCTGAGCCGCGCCGGCTACGAGGTGCTGACGCTGGACAACCCCATGCTGGTGGCGCGCACGCTGCGGCGCACGCCGGTGGATCTCGTCGTGCTCGAGCCCGAGCTGCGCACCATGAAGGCCGCCTCACTCGTGCAGACGCTGCGCACGCACGGACTGGGCACCACGCCGGTGTTGCTGTGGTCGGCCGTCGACTCAGCGACGCTCGCCACGCGCGCACGCGAATGTCAGGCCACGCACGCGCTTCGCAAAGGCGACACGGCCGAGCTCATTCGCAGCGTCGGTCGGCTGACGCGCGCCGGAGCGCCCAGCGCATGACCGCGCGGGCGCTCCTCCTCGTCTCGTTGGTGGCTGGGCTCGCGCACGCCTCGCCGAAGCTGACGCCGCGCTTCGCCATCGAGACGCACGGCGCAGGCTTCAACTCCGGCAGCGGCGGGTCGCTGCTGGGCCTGTCTTTCGGCGGCGGTCTGCGCGGCGGCTTCGGCAACGAGCGCTGGGGGCTGTTTCTGCACGTTGAGAACGACGTGTGGGGCGGCACCAACTACGACGCAGGCCTCGTGCCCGGCGTGGTGAACATCGGCCTCGGCGGCGAGCACCGCTTCGCCGACGGCCTCATTCGCACGGCGGTGACGTTCGGCACCTCGACGCTCGTGTTCGACACCGTGTTGGACAAGGCCGGGTCGACCGGCGTGTACCTCGACGTGAGACCGCTCGGCATCCGCTGGCGCCTCGGCAAGTCGCCCTTCACGCTCGGCATCGACCCCATCGGCCTCACGTTCCTGATGCCGGTGCTCTCGGGTCTGCCGCTGGCGCGCATTCAGTTCCGCACCTCGCTGTGTCTGGAGTTCACGCTGTGAACCGCCTCGCCGCGATGTTGGCGGCGGTGCTGGCCTTCCCGGCGTCGGCCTTCAGCATCGCCACGGCGTTCTCGTCGCCGTGTCACGAGCCCCTCACCGCCGCGGCGTTCTCGCGATCGCGCGCCGCGTTCCCAGCCGATCAGATTCCCCCGCCGCCCACCGCGCTCGAGCAGAAGCTGTCGGAGGACTTCGCGAAGAACTACGGCCCGGCTGACACGCCGCCTGAGTACCTCTTCGCGCAGATGAGCCTCATCATGGGCGTGCGCGCGCCCGACACCGACGGGCACTCGCTGCTCGACCTCGACAACACGCGCATTCTGCACACCGTCCCGCACGATCAATACGCCCACGCGCTGCGCGGCGCCGAGGACGACGGCGAAGCCGGCAACACGCAGGTCGCCATCGGCACGCGCGAGACGATTCACCAGCTGATGACGCAGGCGCGCGACGCGCTCGGCAAGCCCCGCGACGAGCAATACGAGACCGTCACCTACGACATCGACGGCTACGGGTTGCTCGACGTGCAGGTCTGGGCGCCGGCGTACTACGCGGGCCGCGCCGCCCACGCGCTGCAGGACTCGTTCTCGCACTCGCTGCGCGTCGACGACTTCCACCGCGTCGCGCACTTCTTCAACTACGCCGACGCCATCACGCCCCGCTACGAAGAGGCGCGCGACGGCTTCCGCCACTCGGGCTCGATGGATCGCTGCGGCCACGAGACAGAGCCCGTGACCAACGCCGCCACCGACGCGACCGCCGCGCTCTTGCTGGCCATCAACTCGCGCAGCGCGCTCGACGCGATGCTCGACGACTGGTTCGACGTGGCGCCGGGCTGCACCATCGACAACGCGTACTGCGACTCACCCTGGCTGGAGCTGGCCAGCGAAGACGTCACCGAGCCCTACCTCGGCTGCTCGAGCGCGCAGGGCCTGCTGGTCGCGGGCGCGATGCTCTTGTTGCGCAGGCGCCGCGCGTCGAAGAAGTAGTCGGCATGCGCGCCGTCGTCCTCCAGCACGAGTCACACGAGAACCTGGGCCTGCTCGAAGCCGTCCTCAAAGACGCGGGCTACACCCTCGCCACGCGGTTCCGCGGCGTCGAGCACCGCGATCTCGACGCAGAGCTGGTGGTGGTGCTGGGCGGCTCGATGAGCGTGGCGGCCGTCGACGCGCACCCTTTCCTTCGCGACGAGCTGGGCTTCCTCACCGAGCGCTTCGCGAACGACGCGCCGACGCTGGGCATCTGCCTGGGCGCGCAGCTGCTGGCGACCGCTGCGGGCGCGACGGTGACGCGCGGCAAGAACGGCTTCGAGGTCGGCGTCGCGCCGGTGCGGTGGACGAAGGACGGCCTCGACGACGCCGCGGTGAAGGGCCTGCCGCCCAGGTCGATGGTGGCGCACTGGCACGAAGACACGTGGAGCGCGGTGCCCAACGCGACGCTGCTGGCGTCAACCGATCGCTACACCCAGCAGGCGTTTCGTGTCGGTCGCAGCGTGGGCCTGCAGTTCCACGTCGAGCTGACCGCGGACACGTTCGGCGAGTGGCTCGAGCGCGATCGCGAGCTGCTGGAGCTGGACGGGAAGAACATCGACGAGCTGAAAGCGTCGCTGCCGAAGCTCAAGGCCGCCGAAGCGCAGAACGCGCTGTTCCTTGAGCGCCTCGTCTGGTCGCTCAGACCGTAAAAACAACAAAAGCCCTTGATTTCTCAGGAGCTTTCGGAGTGCCCAGGGAGGGATTCGAAGCCTCTCTTGATGGGGGTCAGCGGGGGTCAG